>JALORQ010000090.1 GCA_025458805.1 Rubrivivax sp. | reverse complement strand
AGCCGCATGCCGCGCTCGAAGTGGCCGCTGGCCACGCGCACGAAGGCGATGCGGTCGCGGTGCGCCGGATCCATGTTCGCCTGGATCTTGAACACGACGCCGCTGAACTTCGGCTCGGTCGGTTGCACGGTGCGTTGCAGCGCCGGCTTGGCGCCCGGCGGCGGCGCGAGGTCGACCAGCGCGTCGAGCACCTCGCGCACGCCGAAGTTGTTGATCGCGCTGCCGAAGAACATCGGCGTCTGGCGGCCGGCGAGGAACTCGGCCTCGTCGAAGGGCGGCGAGGCCTCGCCGACCAGCTCGACCTCGCCGGCGGCCTGCTCGTAGGCGGCGCCGAAGCGCTGGCCGAGCGCCGGGTGGTCGAGGCCCTCGACGATCTCGTCGTCCTGCTGCCCGGCGCGGTCCTCGCCCGGCGCGAAGACGCGCATCTGGCGCTTGCGCAGGTCGAGCACGCCGCCGAAGAACTTGGCCATCCCCACCGGCCAGGTGAAGGGCACCACGGACATGCCCAGCTCGCGCTCGATCTCGTCCATCAGCGCCAGCGGCTCCTTCACCTCGCGGTCCATCTTGTTGACGAAGGTGAGGATCGGCGTGCTGCGCGCCCGGCAGACCTGCAGCAGCCGCCGCGTCTGCGGCTCGACGCCGTTGGCCGCGTCGATCACCATCAGCGCCGCGTCGACCGCGGTCAGCACGCGGTAGGTGTCCTCGCTGAAGTCCTGGTGGCCCGGCGTGTCGAGGAGGTTGACGACGCAGCCGCGGTATTCCATCTGCATCACGCTGGAGGCCACCGAGATGCCGCGCTGCTTCTCGATCTCCATCCAGTCGCTGGTCGCATGGCGGCTCGCCTTGCGCGCCTTGACCGAGCCGGCGATCTGGATCGCGCCGCTGAACAGCAGCAGCTTCTCGGTCAGCGTGGTCTTGCCGGCATCGGGGTGGCTGATGATCGCGAAGGTGCGGCGGCGTCGCACCTGCTCGGGGATGTCGGCGACGGACATGGGAGCCCAGGGCAAAGCCGCGGATTATCGGCCGGCGACCGTGCCGGCCACTAAGATGCGCCGCCCGGCGTCGCGACGCCGTCTCGCGCATGCGCCTGCTCCTCGTCTCCGACCTGCACTACACGCTGCCGCAGTTCGACTGGCTGGTGCGCGCGGCGACGTCGCACGACCTGGTCGTCGTCGCCGGCGACAGCCTGGACATCTCGTCGGCGGTGCCGCTCGAAGTGCAGACGGCCGTCGTGCGGCGCTACCTCGGCCTGCTGCACGGCGCCGGGCGCGTGGTCGTCGCGTCGGGCAACCACGACCTGACCGGACCCGATGCCCGGGGCGAGCAGTGCGCGCTGTGGCTGGCGGACGTCGCCGCGGCCGGCGTGCCGACCGACGGCGCGACGCTGGACGGCGGCGACTGCCGCATCACCGTCTGCCCGTGGTGGGACGGCCCGGCGGGCCGCGCGGCCCTCGAGGCGCGGCTCGCCGCCGAGGCCGCGAGCCGCCCGGCGCGCTGGATCTGGGTCTACCACTGGCCGCCGATGGACTCGCCGACCTGCTGGACGGGCCGGCGCCACTACGGCGATGCCGACGTCGCCGGCTGGATCCGCCGTTTCGCGCCCGACCTGGTGCTCTGCGGCCACGTGCACGAGCCGCCGTTCAAGCCGCAGGGCGCGTGGGCCGACCGCATCGGCCCGACCTGGATCTTCAACGCCGGCCGCCAGATCGGCCCGGTGCCGGCCCACATCGAGATCGACCTCGACGCCGGCCGTGCGCGCTGGCGCTCGATGATGGGCGACGAGTCGCTGTCGCTGGCCGACCCGCAGGCGCCCGCGCGGACGGTCTTCTGAGCGCGCCCCTTCAGTCGCCGTCGGGCTCGGGATCGCGCGCCGAGCCCGGCCGCAGCGTCGCGGGCGCCCGCAGCGAGAGGTCGCGCAGGACGTCGGAGACCATCGCGATGCCGGGCGCGTCGCCGTACTGCTGCTTCAGGTCGGCGAGATAGGCCGTGACGTGGTTGAGCCGCTCGGCCAACCCGACCGCGACGTGGCGGACGATGGCGGCGTCGCTCGCCATCCAGTCGGCGCCGTCGGCGGCCACGCGCAGCACGCTCGGCGCCACGGCGGTGACCGTGGCGCCGTAGGCGCTGCCGAGCAGCGACGAGACCTCGCCGATCATCGAACCGGGGCGCTCGACGGTGTTGACCAGCACGCCCCCGCGCCGCACCTCGAGCGCGCCCGAGACCAGCACCCAGACCTGTCCGCCGGGCTCGCCCTCGCGCACCAGCGTCTCGCCGGGGGCGACGGCACGCTCGGGCAGATGCGCCGACAGTGCCAGGGGGTCGCTCATCGCGCTGCTCCGGCGCGCCCGCGTGACGTCAGTCCTCGAGCAGCGAGCGCAGCATCCAGGCCGTCTTCTCGTGCACGTCGAGACGCTGCGTCAGCAGGTCGGCGGTCGGCTGGTCGTTGGCGGCCTCGACGACCGGAAAGATCCCGCGCGCGGTGCGCGCCACCGCCTCGTGTCCCTCGACGAGGATCGCGACCATCTCGAGCGCCTTCGGCGGCTTCGCAGGTGCGTCCTTGATCGAACTCAGCTTGCCGAACTGCGCGTACGAGCCCGGTGCCGCGTGGCCCAGCGCGCGGATGCGCTCGGCGATAGGGTCGACCGCATTCCACAGCTCCGTGTACTGGGCCATGAACATCGCGTGCAGCGTGTTGAACATGGGCCCGGTGACGTTCCAGTGGAAATTGTGCGTCGTCAGGTACAGCGTGTAGGTGTCGGCAAGCAGCTTGGACAGACCGTCGGCGATGGCCGCGCGGTCCTTCTCGCCGATGCCGATGTCGATGCGGGGTGCGCCCGCGGCGCCGGACTTCTTGCCCATCGATGGCCTCCTGAGGTTCGATGGGCCGAGTCTAGCGAAGCGCGGGCCCCGGGTTCACCAGGTCTGCAGCGCCGAGCGCACGACGCTGCGGAACAGCTCGGCGCGCGCGGTCGAGAAGGCGTTGGTGTAGTTGGTGTCCGAGCTGCAGCTGACGAAGCTCGGGTCGTTGTCCTCCCAGCAGCTCACCGGCACGTCGGAGACGAAGTGGCCGAACGAGTAGTTGCGGTAGGCGACCACGCCGTTCGACTTGATCGGCACCCGGATCAGCCCGGCGAGCGAGCGCACGATGACGCGGCTGCCGGCGTCGTTGCAGTTGCCGGTGAGGCAGGTGTTGTAGCTGCCGCCCTTGCTGTACCAGCGCACGTTGCTGCCGAAGCTGCTCGCGATGCTGCTCTTGCCCAGCGCGGCCGCCTCGGCGTTGATGATCGCTTGCAGCGCCGAGCCCGCCCCGGTGGCCGGGTTGGCCGACTCGAGGAACTCGGCACGCGCGTTGTTCGTGCTGGTCAGCGCCGTGCCATCCCACACCTTCTCGTAGACGCGCGCCAGGTCCCAGGCCGTGGTGTTATTGCGCATCTTCGACGGGTTGGTCGTCGTCGGCGAGGTCGAGAAGTCGCGGTACGCGCAGCCGATGTTGTGCCGGATCTGCGTGCCCTTCAGCCCGGCGATGCTGCTGCCCGTCGTGTTGATCGCCGACATGCCGTAGCGCAGCACCACGCCTCGCGTCGTGCGGTTGTCGGAGATCACCATCATCTGGTCGAGGCCGGTCTCGAAGTCGTAGTCGGTGCGCCGGTTGGCGTCGGTCTCGAGGCTCGGGTCGGGGCAGGCGTTCTTGCGTTCGGTGAGCGTCCCGGTGCGGTAGTCGTAGTAGACGAAGTCGGAGCCGAGCGTCGTGTTGCCGAGCTGCACCTGGCGCATGCCGTGCAGCAGGTGCAGCACCTTCAGAGCGCTCGCGGTCTCGGCCTGCCGCGTGTCGTTGAGCTTGACCAGCTCACTTCCGCCCACCTGCTTCAGGTGCGCCGAGAAGATGCCGCGCGTCGGGTTGCCGTTCGCGTCGAGGAAGGTCCGCGCGTAGACGTTGCGCATGCGCCGCGTCTCGGTGTTCGCGTTGTCGATGAAGGCCGCGTTCCAGCGCCGTTGGCCGCTGCTGTTGAGGTAGGTGTCGATCGTGACCGGACGCACGGCGAGCTGGCCCGCGTAGTGCAGCAGGGCCGTCATCGACGTGAAGCCGTAGTAGTGCCACCAGGCCGATGCGTTGGTGCCGGAGTTCTTGAGCTGGACGAAGTTGTACGTGCCGTCGCTGTTGCGGTCGAGCTTGATGACGCGGCCGCCGAAGCTCGCGACGCGCGAATTGACGCTGGACAGGCTCTGCCCCACCCACCACTGCCAGGTCTCGGCATCGACCCCGGTGTTGGCGACCATGATCGCCGCATAGCGCCGGCCCGACGAGGTGTTGTAGTTGTCGAGGTCGATCAGGCGGGCGTTGTTGGCGCTGAGGAAGCTGCTGATCTGGCTCGACGTCACGCCGTGGTACCACCACCAGGCCCGCGCCGCGCTGCCGCTGTTCTTCACCATGACCACGGCGAAGCGGATGTTGCCGCCGCCGATGTCGTAGGGCTCGATGTCGATCAGGCGCGCGCCGTTCGCGTTGATGTAGCTGCTGACCTGCGCCGCGGTGAGGCCGTAGTACCACCACCAGCCGCCGGTCGCCGCATAGCTGCCGCTGTTGCGCACCATGCGCACGGTGAACCGGGGCACGCCGCTCGACACCGACTCGACCTTCAGCTCGGTGAGGCGGGCGCCGTTGCTGCCGAGGTAGGTGCCGATCTGCGACGGGGTGACGCCGTAGTAGACCCACCACGACGTCGGCGTGTTGATGTTCTGGTCGGTGGTCAGCGAGTTGGCGTCGAGCGCCAGCGTGCCGACCGATTCGGCCGGCCCGGCGAGCGGCAACGGCGCCGAGGCGAACTCGGCGTCGACGGCCTGGGGCAGCGCCGCGTGCGCGCCGTGAAGCGCGGCCGTGGCGGCCAGCACGCCGAGCCAGCGCAGGATGGGATGCGTCTTCATGGGCTTCTCCTCTTGTTGGAGGGGCCGACCCGCCAGCGGGGTTGCGGCGCGATCGGGAGCGGGCAGTGTGCGCGCGATCGGGTCGCCGCGGAGCGGTGGCAACCCCGAAGGGGGGCCGTGTCCCTCTTCGGAGGGCCGCGGACGGCGGCCGTCAGGACAGGCGCTTGACGCCCGGAAGCTCGCAGGAGTAGATCAGGTTGCGCAGCGTCGCCACCGCCTCGTAGCGCGGGAAGGTGCGCCGCCATGCCAGCACGACGCGCCGCGTCGGCACCGGCTCGGTGAACGGCACGTAGCGCACGTGCGGCTGCGGCTCTCGCGGCACGCCGAGCTGCGGCACGACGGTGACGCCCATCCCCGACGCGACCATGTACTTGATCGTCTCGAGCGACGAGCCCTCGAAGCTGCGGCGGATGCCCTCGGCGTCGCTCGCGAAGCGCGCGAACTCCGGGCAGACCTCGAGCACGTGGTCGCGGAAGCAGTGCCCGGTGCCGAGCAGCAGCATGGTCTCGTTCTTCAGCTGCTCGGCAGACACCGCGGTGCGCTGCGCGAGCGGATGGGTGGCCGGCACCGCGGCGACGAAGGGCTCGTCGTAGAGCTGAGCGATGGCCAGCCCGGCGTCGGGAAAGGGCTCGGCCAGGATCGCGACGTCGAGCTCGCCGGTGCGCAGCATCTCGAGCAGCCGGCTGGTGAAGTTCTCCTGCAGCATCAGCGGCATCTGCGGCACCCGCTCGATGGCGTGGCGCACCAGCTCCGGCAGCAGGTACGGCGCGATCGTGTAGATCACGCCCAGCCGCAGCGGCCCCGAGACCGGGTCCTTGCCGGCCTTGGCGATCTCCTTGATCGCCGCCGCCTGCTCGATGACCTGCTGCGCCTGGCGCACGATCTGCTCGCCGAGCGGCGTCACGCTGACCTCGCTGCCGCCGCGCTCGAAGATGCGGACGTCGAGTTCCTCCTCGAGCTTCTTGATCGCCACCGACAGCGTCGGCTGCGAGACGAAGCAGGCCTCGGCGGCGCGGCCGAAGTGGCGCTCGCGCGCGACCGCGACGATGTACTTGAGCTCGGTGAGCGTCATGGCGGGATTGTGCCCGCGCCGCCCGCCGCTACGCCTGCAGGTACTCGGCGCGCGATCCGAGCCAGCGCTCGACATGCGCGGCCGCAGCCTCGGGGTGATGGTCGAGCAGCCGGGGCGCCAGCGCACGCGCCTGGCGCAGCAGCGCCTCGTCGGCGTCGAGATCGGCGAAGCGCAGCAGCGCCTCGCCGCTCTGCCGCGCACCGAGCAGCTCGCCGGGCCCGCGGATCGCGAGGTCGCGGCGGGCGATCTCGAAGCCGTCGTTCGTCTCGGCCATCGCCTTCAGCCGCGCCTTGCCGGTGTCGGACAGCGGCGTGCCGTAGAGCAGCACGCAGACGCTCGCCGCGGCGCCGCGGCCGACGCGGCCGCGCAGCTGGTGCAGCTGCGCGAGGCCGAAGCGCTCGGCATGCTCGACCACCATCAGGCTGGCATTGGGCACGTCGACGCCCACCTCGATCACCGTGGTCGCGACCAGCACCGGCATCGCGCCCGACACGAAGCGCGACATCACCGCCGCCTTCCCGGCCGCCGGCAGGCGCCCGTGCAGCAGACCGACCTCGCGGCCCGGCAGCGCCGCGGCCAGCATGGCCTGCGTCTCGGTGGCGTTGCGCAGCTCGGCCAGCGCGCGACGCGCCGCGCCGGCCCGCCCCCCGTCGTCGACCCCGGCACCGCCGGGCGGCGGCGCCTCGGAGTCGTCGTCGGCCGCATCGATGAGCGGGCAGACCCAGTAGACCTGGCGGCCGAGCGCGATCTCGCCGGCGATGCGCGCCACCACCTCGTCGCGCCGCGCCTGGGCGACGAGCTTGGTGAGCACCGGCGTGCGCCCGGGCGGCAGCTCGTCGATCGTGCTGACGTCGAGGTCGGCGTAATAGGTCATCGCGAGGGTGCGCGGGATCGGCGTCGCGCTCATCGTCAGCAGGTGCGGCTCGAACGTCCCGGCGTCGCCGGCGGCCGACTTGCGGCGCAGCGCCAGCCGCTGCGCGACCCCGAAGCGGTGCTGCTCGTCGACGATGGCCAGGCCGAGCCGCGGCAGCCCGACGTCCTCCTGGATCACCGCATGCGTGCCGACGACCAGCGCCGCCGTGCCGTCGGCGATGCGCGCGAGCTGCTCGCGGCGGGCGCGACCCTTGCGGCTGCCGGTGAGCCAGGCCACGCCGGCGCCCAGCGGCTCGAGCCAGTCGACGAGCTTGCGGAAGTGCTGCTCGGCGAGGATCTCGGTCGGCGCCATCAGCGCGCACTGCCAGCCGGCGTCGATCGCGGTCGCGGCCGCCAGAGCCGCCACCACCGTCTTGCCGGCGCCGACGTCGCCCTGCAGCAGCCGGTGCATCGGTTGCGCGCGCGCGAGGTCGGCCTCGATCTCGGCGACGACGCGGCACTGCGCCGCGGTGAGCGTGAACGGCAGCGCGGCGACCAGGCGGGTGCGCAGCGACCCGGGGTCTGCGCTCGCCCGCAGCCGCGGCGCGGCCCGCCGCGCATGCGCCCTCCGCACGGCGAGCTGCGTGAGCTGCTGCGCCAGCAGCTCGTCGAACTTGAGCCGCTGCCACGCCGGGTGACGGCGGTCCTCGAGCGCGGCCGGCGCCGCGGCGGCCGGCGGCCGGTGCAGCAACTCCAGCGCGTCGGCGAAGGCCGGCAGCCCCGCCGGCACGCTGCCCGGAGGCAGCAACTCGCCCAGCGGCGCCCGCTCGAGCGCCGAGGCCACCGCCTTGCGCAGGTAGGCCTGCGGCAGACCGGCCGCGGTCGGGTAGACCGGCGTCAGCACCTGCGGCAGCGGGGTGCCCGGGACGACCACCCGCACGGCCGGGTGCACCATCTCGCGGCCGAAGAAGCCGGTGCGGGCCTCGCCGCGCGCGCGGATGCGGACGCCGGCCGCGAGCTGGCGCTCGAGCGCGGGGTGGAAGTGCAGGAAGCGCAGCACCAGCTCGCCACTCGCATCGGCCAGACGCACGACGAGCTGTCGCCGCGGCCTCGGCTCGACGCGCGCGCTGCGCACCTCGGCCTCGACCTGCGCCGGCTCGCCCTCGCGCAGCGCGGCGATCGCCAGCACGCGCGTCTCGTCCTCGTAGCGCAGCGGCAGGTGCAGCGCGAGGTCGATGTCGCGCCGCAGGCCGAGCTTCTGCATCACGCGCGCCGGGCCGGACGGCGCCGGGCGCGACGCCTGGGCGCGCGGGCCGTCGCGCCGTGCGGGCTTGTCGGTCGCGGCGTCGGCGGCGCGGGAGGGCATGGAACAATTTTCGCGGCATCGACTTCCCGGGCCGGTCCAGCCCGCGCGTCATGACCGAACTCACCCTCGCCGACTTCGATTTCGAGCTGCCCCCCGAGCTGATCGCGCAGCATCCGGCGCCCGAGCGCAGCGCGTCGCGCCTGCTCGACGCCACCGGCGCCGCGCCGGTCGACCGCGTCTTCCGCGACCTGCCCGCGCTGCTCGCGCCGGGCGACCTGCTGGTCTTCAACGACACGCGCGTCATCAAGGCGCGGCTGCTCGGCGAGAAGCCCACCGGCGGCGCCGTCGAGGCGCTGGTCGAGCGCGTGCTGCCCGGACACGAGGTGCTCGCGCACCTGCGCGCGAGCAAGGCCCCGCGCGCCGGAACGACGATCCGGTTCGCCGGCGCCTTCGACGCCGAGGTGCTGGGTCGCGGCGGCCCGGACGACTCGCTGTTCCACCTGCGGCTGCCGGGCGACCCGCTCGCGCTGCTCGACGCCCACGGCCACGTCCCGCTACCACCCTACATCACCCACGACGACAGCGCCGAAGACGCGGTGCGCTACCAGACCGTTTTCGCGGCGCGGCCGGGCGCGGTCGCGGCGCCGACCGCCGCGCTGCACTTCGACGACGCGGTGCTCGCGGCGCTCGACGCGCGCGGCATCGGGCGCACCGCGATCACGCTGCACGTCGGGGCCGGCACATTCCAGCCGGTGCGCAGCGAGCGCATCGCCGAGCACCGGATGCACAGCGAGTGGTTCGAGGTCGGCGCGGCGACGGTCGCCGCCATCGAGGCGGCGCGCGCGCGCGGCGGGCGCATCGTCGCGGTCGGCACGACCACGCTGCGCGCGCTCGAGAGCGCCGCGCTCGGCGGTCGTCTCGCGCCGCACACCGGCGACACCGACATCTTCATCACGCCCGGCTTCCGGTTCCGCGTCGTCGACCGGCTGATCACCAACTTCCACCTGCCGCGCAGCACGCTGATGATGCTGGTCAGCGCCTTCGCCGGCCACGCCGAGGTGATGGCGCTCTACCACCACGCGATCGAGGCGCGCTACCGCTTCTTCAGCTACGGCGACGCGATGCTGCTGGCGCGGCGCTGAGCGCGCGTTGCTGCAGCGCGGCACAGTCGGGGCGGGCGAGGCCGCGGTGATTGCTCCAATCTGGCGAAACGACGGCGCCCGTTGAGGCCCGTCAACCCGGCAAGGCACTTGCAGGAGAGCATGCGCCCGAAGGGCCCGGTCCAGGGCCCGGTGCGATCTCTCTCGTGAGGAAGGAGTCACCGTGTTCAAGAACATCAGCGTGGGCCTCTTGGCCCTGTGCGGCGCCGTGGCTGCGGCCCAGGCCGCCGACGACCAGGCGATGGTCAAGCTCGCCACCGACAGCGGCTGCATGACCTGCCACAGCGTCGAGCCCGGCGCCAAGGGACCGGACGGTCTCGCACCAGTCGGGCCGGCCTGGCGCGACGTGTCGGCCAAGTACAAGGGCCAGAAGAAGGCCGCCGGCGAACTGACGCACATCGTCATGACGGGCTCGAACCCGTACGACAGTCACTGGAAGGGCAAGGTCTCGGGCATCGCGATGCCGCCGAACAAGGTCGCGATCACCGAGGCCGATGCGAAGAAGCTCGTCAACTGGATCCTGTCGCTGGAAGCCGGCAAGAAGTCCTGACCGCCACGCCGCGGCCGGCGGCGACAATGCGGCGATGCTGCGCTTCGAGGTCCTGCGCACCGAAGGCCATGCGCGCCGCGGCCGGCTGGTGCTGAACCACGGCGTCGTCGAGACGCCGGTGTTCATGCCGGTCGGCACCTACGGCACGGTGAAGGGGGTGCTGCCGCGCTCGCTGCACGAGGCGGGCGCGCAGATCATCCTGGGCAACACCTTCCACCTGTGGCTGCGGCCCGGGCTGGACGTGCTGCGCGCCTTCGGCGGGCTGCACCGCTTCGAGGGCTGGGACAAGCCCATCCTCACCGACAGCGGCGGCTTCCAGGTCTGGAGCCTGGGCGAGATGCGCAAGATCGGCGAGGAGGGCGTGCGGTTCGCGTCGCCGGTCAACGGCGACCGCCTGTTCCTGACGCCCGAGGTCAGCATGCAGATCCAGGCCGTGCTGAACTCGGACATCGCGATGCAGCTCGACGAGTGCACGCCCTGGCAGACCGCGGGCCGGCCCACCACCGCCGACGAGGCGCGCGCGTCGATGGCGCTCAGCCTGCGCTGGGCGCGGCGCTCGAAGGACGAGTTCGAGCGCCTGGCCAACCCGAATGCGCTGTTCGGCATCGTGCAGGGCGGCATGTACGAGGCGCTGCGCGAGGAGTCATTGGCCGGGCTGGTCGAGATCGGCTTTCCGGGCTACGCGATCGGCGGCGTCAGCGTCGGCGAGCCGAAGGAAGACATGCGGCGCATCGTCGCGCACACGCCGCACCGGCTGCCGGCCGGCCGGCCGCGCTACCTGATGGGCGTCGGCACGCCCGAGGACCTGGTGCACGGCGTGGCCCACGGCGTCGACATGTTCGACTGCGTGATGCCCACGCGGAACGCGCGCAACGGCCACCTGTTCACGCGCTTCGGCGACCTGAAGATCCGCAATGCGCGCCACAAGGCCGACCTGCGGCCGATCGACGAGACCTGCAGCTGCCATGCCTGCAAGGGCACGACGCTGCCGGAGGGCCGCGTGACCGGCGGCTTCAGCCGCGCCTACCTGCACCACCTCGACCGCTGCGGCGAGATGCTGGGCCCGATGCTGGCCAGCATCCACAACCTGCACTTCTACGTGAACCTGATGCGCGAGGTGCGCGAGGCGCTCGACGCGGGGCGCTTCGACGCGTACCGACGCGCCGCGGCTACAGCGACCCGGTGCTGCGCAGCCGCTCGAGCCGCAGCGCCAGCACGATGCGCAGCTCCTCGGCCTGGCGCCGCAGCGCCTCGGCGCGCGCCGGATCGGCGGCCGCTGCCTCCTCGTCGAGGCGGCCGATGCGCTGCATCAGCTCGACCTCGGGCGGCACGACCCCGGCCTCCTTGAGAATCTTGAACGGCATCCGCAGCTCCACCGGGGTGCGGGCGTAGCCGTCGGCGAGGTCCATCGGCTTGCCCCAGCTCGGCGCGGCACGCAGCTCGCCGCTCTTCTCGCTCTCGCGGATCATCTCGGCCAGCCGTTCGTCCTCGGCGAGCAGCTTCTTGCGCCGCTCCTCGGCACGGCGCCGCGCGTCCGCCTCCTCGGCCGCCGCCATGCCGCCCGGGCCGCGCCGCACGATCCAGGCGCTGTCCGGGCGAGGGCGACCGCGGTCGGGCACGGAGACTCCCGGCGGGGCGTGCGCGCGGTGCTAGGCGCGCGCCTCGGCACAGTCGCCGACCCGCTCGGCCCAGTGCCGCGTGAGCGGCGTCGCGGGCTTGGCGAGCCGGCGCTCGTTGAGCAGCGCGCGCCCCAGTGCCCGGCGGCCGCCGCGGGCCGCGGCGGCAAGCAAGGTCTGGTCCACGACGTCGCGCTGCGCATGGCTGCCGCCGAAGCGGTGCGCGGCGCCACGCAGCGGAAAGATCGCATCGGCCGCGCCGTCGGCGTCGCCGCGCGCGAACGACACCAGCGCGCGCATCAGCGGCAGCCCGACCTCGCGCGCCATCGGGTGGTTGCTGCGGCGCGCCTCCTCGGCACGCATCGCGCGCTCGGCGCAGCGCGCGATCCAGGCCTCGGCGCGCGAGACCTCGCCGGCGCCGAGCAGCGCCAGCACCCGGTGCAGGTCGTTGAACGCGTAGTGGCCGGCCGCACCGTCGTCGCCGGGCCAGGCATCGAGCAGGCGCAGGCACGCCGCCGAGACGTCCTCGCCGAGCAGGTGCAGGCGCCACAGCAGCGACGCGGCGTCGACGCGCTGCAGGTCGACCTGCAGCGCGTCGCCCGACAGGTGCTTGTCGACCAGGCGCAGCGCGCCCTGCGTGTCGAGCGCCTCGAGCCGGAACAGCGCGGCGTGCCACCACAGGTGCACGGCGAAGCCGTTGCCCTCGGCCCAGACCGGCTGCTGCTGGCGCAGCCATGCCGAGCCCTCCTCGAAGCGGCCCTGCATCTCCATCACGTGCGCGACGGCGTGCACGGCCCACGGCACGCGCGGGTCGGCGGCCAGCGCGCGCCGGCCGGCCTCCTCGGCCTGCGGGTAGAGGTTGCACTCCTCGAGGCCGAAGGCGTGCAGCGCGAGCACGTACGGGTACAGCGGGTCGCCGTCGTCCCACTCGGGAAGCACGCGCGCCGGGCGCTGCCGCAGCGCGACCGCGTCGCCCCGGTAGAAGTCCCACAGGTGAGCCCACTGCAGCGCCAGCGCGTCGCGCGGGTGCTCGACCAGCAGCTCTTCCCAGGTGCGGCAGGCCGCCTGCCAGCGGCCGTCGAGCACCTGCTGCACGGCATCGAGATGCGCGCGCTCGCGGCGCGGGGCGCCGCGAGCCAGCGCGCGGGCGTGAGACAGGTGCGCCGAGGCCTCGTCGAGCAGCGCCGCCTCGGTCAGCCCGAGCAGGAAGCCGGCCTTGATGACATGCGGCAGCGCCCACGACGGGTCGGCCGACATCGCCGTGTCGAGGTCGGCCAATGGCGTGTCGTAGAAGGACATCATGCGCCACGTCGCGCGCTCGACGGCGTCGCGTGCCGCCGGCTCGTGGCTGGCGCATGGGTTGCCGCGCACGTCGCTCGCAAACATGGCGCGACTGTACCGAAGCGCGGTCGCGCGCCCGTGACGGTGGCTCGGCCGGCGTCAGCGCGCCGGCGGCTCGGGCCAGTCCGGCAGCGGCGGCCGCAGCCGCTCCCAGGCCGCCGCCAGCCGCAGCACGCCGAGGTCGTCGTGCCGGCGTCCGGCGATCTGCAGGCCGACCGGCAGGCCGCCGGCCGTGACACCGCAGGGCACGCTCGCGGCCGGCTGCTCGCTCATGTTGAACGGCAGCGTGAACGCGATGTGCTCGAACGGCCGCGACGGGTCGTCGAGCGGGCTCGCGCGCTCGGCGGCGAAGCCGGCCACCGGGCACACCGGCGAGAGCACGAAGTCGAACGGCCGGCAGGCCGCCACCGCGGCATCGCGCAACGCGCCCATCTGGCTGTAGCCGTGGAACACCCGTTCGCCGTCGAGCGCCGCGGCGCCCTCGAGCCAGGCCCGGATGTACGGCAGCACGAGTGCCTGCCGCTCGGGCGGCCGGCGGCGGTGCTCGACCCAGGCGCGCATGCGCCAGAACGCGTCCATGCCGTCGGCCATCTCGCGCGTCGAGAAAGGCGCCATCGGCACGACGCTCGCACCCGCGGACTCGAACGCATGCGCCGCCGCCTGCACCAGCGCCGCCACCTCGGGCTCGACCGGCAGCCCCCAGCCGGCATCGAGCAGCAGCCCCAGCCTCAGCCCGCGCAGGTCGATCCCGAGGTCGGTCCATTCGATGGCCTGCGGCGGCAGGCTCATCGTGTCGCGGTCGTCGGGCCGAGCCAGCACCGCCATCGCGAGCGCCGCATCCTCGACGCTGCGCGTCATCGGCCCGGCGACGCGCCCGGCGTACGGCGGGTGGATCGGCACGCGGCCGAGGCTTGGCTTGAAGCCGACCACGCCGCACAGGCTGGCGGGCAGGCGGACCGAGCCGCCGATGTCGGTGCCCAGGTGCAGCGGCCCGTAGCCGGCCGCCGCCGCGGCCCCGGCACCGGCGCTGCTGCCGCCCGGATTCATCGCCGGGTTCCACGGGTTGCGGGTCAGCGCGTGGAAGCTCGACAGCCCCGAGGTGAGCATGCCGAGGTCGGGCATGGTCGTCTTCGCGAAGATCACGGCGCCGGCCTCGCGCAGCCGGGCCGCCGGCGGCGCGTCGGCCGCCGCCGGCACCAATTCGGTGGCGGCGCAGCCCAGCGGCACCGGAACGCCGCACGTCGCGATGTTCTCCTTCACCGTCACCGGCACGCCGTCGAGCGGCGACAGCGGCTCGCCGCGGCGCCAGCGCGCCTCGGACGCGCGGGCTGCCGCGAGCGCACCGTCGGCATCGGGCGCCCACAGCGCGTGCACGTGGGGCTCCCAGCGTGCGACCTGCGCCCACACGGCCTCGAGCACCTCGACGGGCGAGACGCTGCCGTCGCGGAAGCCGCGCGACAGCGCCGCCGCCGGCAGCGCGTGCAGCGCCTGCGTCATGCCGTCAGCCCGCCGGCGCCCAGCTCAGCGCGGCGAGGTCGTTGGCGCTCACCGGCGAACTGTTCCACAGCCCGCGCAGCCCGCGGCGGAAGACCGCCACCTGCGCCGGGTTCCAGATCCAGGCGTTGACGGCGTCCTCGGCGAGCTGGCGCTGGATCGTCTGCCACAGCTTCTGCCGCTCGGGGCCGGGGCCCGTCGCCGCCAGCGTCGCGACGAGGCCGCGGAACTTGGCGCTGTCGTAGCCGAAGTAGTAGTTCGGGTCGGCGTACGCGGTCATGAAGTCGAGCGGCTCGACGTGATTGATGATCGTGAGGTCGAAGTTGCCCTTGAACGGGCCGGCCAGCCACTGCGCCCACTCGACGTTCTCGATCTTGGCGTTGATGCCGACCTTGGCGAGCTGCGCGGCGACGATCTCGCCTCCCTTGCGCGCGTACTGCGGCGGCGGCAGCGTCAGGGTCACGTTGAGCGGCGTCGCGACCCCGGCCTCGCGCAGCAGCGCGCGCGCGCGCTCGGGGTCGTGCGGGTAGACCTTGGTGAGGTCCAGGTAGCCGATGTCGGTGGGCACGAAGTGGCTGCCGATCGGCTTGCCCAGGCCCTCCTGCGCGCCGTCGATGAAGGCCTGCCGGTCGACGGCGTGGCTGATCGCCCGGCGCACGCGCACGTCGTCGAACGGCTTGCGGCGGTTGTTGATGGCCAGCAGGCCCTTGCCCGCGGTGCTGCCGATCTCGACCGTGAAGCGTCGGTCCGACTGGAACTGCTTGAGCGCCTGCAGCGCGCCGAAGCGCGGCATGCCGTCGATGTCGCCGGCCAGCAGCGCCGCGACCTGCGCCGCCGGGTCGTTGATGAAGCGCCAGGTGACGCGGCGCATGCGCACCGCGCCCGCATTGCGGTGGCCGTCCCACTTGGCGAGGACGATCGAGCTGCCCTTGTTCCACGCCTCGAGCATGTACGGGCCGGTGCCCACCGGCTTCGTCGTCGCCTGCGCGGCGGACTTCGGGTGCAGGATCACCGCCGGGCTCTCGCCGAGCCTGAACGGCAGCGTCGGGTCGGCGTTGTTGAGCACCAGGATGACGGTGTGCGCGTCGGGCGTCGAGATCGTCGAGATGTTCTCGAACACCGACTTCTTCGCCTTGTTCGTGCTGTCGGGGGCCTTCGCGCGCTCGAAGCTGAACTTGACTGCGGCGGCGTCGAAGTCGCTGCCGTCGGAGAACTTCACGCCCTTGCGCAGCCTGAAGGTGTAGGTCTTGCCGTCCGGCGTGTGGCCCCAGGTCTCGGCGAGCAGCGGCGTGACGGCGCCGTCCATCTGCACCTTGGTCAGGCCCTCGAGGATGTTGAAGTGCACGACCTCGGCAATCGCCGAGGCCGCCGCTGTGGTCGGGTCGAGGTGCGGCGCGGGCTCGAGCACCATGCCGAGCACGACGCTGTCGCGGCGCGACTGCGCGAAGGCCGACGGCAGCGCGCCGGCCAGCGGCAGGCCGGCGAAAAGGGTGTTGACGGTACGGCGGTCGAGGCTCATCGCGATCTCCGGCGCCACGGGGGCGAAGCGACGGCCGCGATTCTGCGCCAGCGCGGCCGGCCCCACGACGCCGGGCGCGATGGCCGCGCGGGCGGAGGCGGTTCAGCGCGGCGGCTCGAGGCCCGGCACCGCGGCCAGCAGGCGCTGCGTGTACGGGTGCCGAGGCGCGCGGAACAGGCGCCCGGGCGGTCCCTGCTCGACGATGCGGCCCTGGTGCAGCACCAGCACCTCGTCGCACACGTGCTCGACCACGGCGAGGTCGTGGCTGACGAAGAGGTAGGTCACGCCCCAGCGCTCCTGCAGGTCGGCCATCAGGTTGAGGACCTGCGCCTGGACGCTGACGTCGAGCGCCGACACCGGCTCGTCGGCGACGATGAGCCGCGGCCGCGTCACCAGCGCGCGCGCGATCGCGATGCGCTGGCGCTGGCCGCCGCTGAACTCGTGCGGGTAGCGGGCGGTGTCGGCATCGCGCAGCCCCACCGCCGCCAGCACCTCGGCGACGCGCTCGCGCTGCTCGGCGCGCGACGCGCCGTGGAGCACCGCCAGCGGCTCGGCCACCGTCTGCCCGACGGTGCGCCGCGGGTCGAGCGATCCGAACGGGTCCTGGAACACCATCTGGAAGCCGGCGCGCGCGCGGCGCAGTTCGGCCGGCGCGAGCGCATGCAGGTCGCGCCCGTCGAACAGCACCTGGCCGGCGCTCGGCGCCTCGAGCGCCATCGCCAGCCGCGCCAGCGTGCTCTTGCCCGAGCCCGATTCGCCGACCACCCCCAGGCTGCGCCCGGCGTGCAGCGCGAACGACACGCCATCGAGCGCGCGCACCACCGGCGCCGGCGCCAGCAGGCGTTCGCGCGGCAGCCGGTAGCCCTTGACCAGCTCGCGCACCTCGAGCAGCGGCGTGCTCACGCAGTGCCCGTCGCCGGGACCGGCGGCCGCTCGCCGGCGCGCAGGCAGGCGGCCTCGTGCCCGTCGCCCACCGGCCGCGCCGGCGGTGGCGCCCGCCGGCAGGCGTCGACCACCAGGTCGCAGCGGTCGGCGAAGGCGCAACCGGGCGGCAGATCGACGAGGTCCGGGACGCGGCCGGGGATCGTCGCCAGCCGCGGCGGCCGCTTCCCCGACGCCGCGGCACGCGCGCCCAGGTGCGGCCGCGCCGCGAACAGCCCGCGCGTGTACGGGTGCGCGAGGCGCTCGAACACCGCGGCCGTCGGGCCGTGCTCGGCGACCGCGCCGCCGTACATCACCATCACCCGCTGCACCGTGCGCGCCATCACGCCGAGGTCGTGGCTGATCAGCAGCAGCGCCATCCCGGCCTCGGCGACCAGCTCGCCGATCAGGTCGAGCACCTCGCGCTGGATCGTCACGTCGAGCGCGGTCGTCGGCTCGTCGGCGATCAGCAGGTCGGGCCCGCAGGCGAGCGCGATCGCGA
>JALORQ010000089.1 GCA_025458805.1 Rubrivivax sp. | reverse complement strand
CCACGACACCGCGCCGACGCCCACGTGCGACGCGATCTGCGTATTGATCAGCAGCGAGACCTGCGCCACCGAGACCCCGAGCAGCGCCGGCGCCATCTGGCGCAGCACGGTGCGCACGCCCGGATGGCTCCACGCCGACGCGATGGCCGACGGCACCAGGCCGAAGCGCGGCATGCAGCCGATCCGCAGCAGGGCCGGCACCTGCACCGCGGCCTGCAGCACGCCGCCGAGCATCACGCCGCCGGCCAGCGCCATGATCGGCTCGATGCCGGCGGACGCGAACCAGGGCGCCCCCCACCAGGCAGCGGCGATCACCGACAGGTTGAGGAGCACCGGCGTGGCCGCGGGCACGGCGAAGCGCCTCCAGGTGTTGAGCACGCCTGCCGCCAGCGCGACCAGCGACATGCAGCCGATGTAGGGGAACATCCAGCGCGTCAACACCACCGCGGTGTCGAAGCGCTCGAGCCCGGAGCCCATCAGCCACACCAGCACCGGCGCCGCGGCGACCCCGGCGACGCACGCCGCCACAAGCACCCACAGCAGCACGGTCGCCACGGCGTCGACGAGGCGGCGCGTGGCCTCGTCGCCGTCGCGCTCGCGCGTGGCCGCCAGGAGCGGGACGAAGGCCTGCGAGAAGGCGCCCTCGGCGAACAGGCGCCGGAACAGGTTCGGGATGCGGAAGGCGACGTTGAACGCGTCGGTCGCGGCGCTGGCGCCGAAGGTCGCCGCGATGAGCTGCTCGCGGACGAGCCCCGTGACACGGGACAGCAGCGTCAGCAGCGAGACGGTGGAGGCGGCCTTGAGCAGGTTCATCGGGACGCGCGGGCCGGCCGCGACGCTGGTGCATGCATTGTAGGTGGCGGCCGGTGCTATACTCCGCGGCTTGTCGCGCTGCGGCGCCCCAGCATCTTCAGCACTTTTTGAATGGCCACCTCGTCCAAAGCCAAGAAGAGAACCGTCCGCATCGCCTCGGGCCGCAAGCGCGCCCGGCAGGATGTCAAGCTCAACGCGCACAACACGTCGCTTCGCACGCGCTTCCGGACGGTCGTCAAGAACGTGCAGAAGGCGGTCGCCGGCGGCGACAAGGACAAGGCGATCGAGATCTTCCGCTCGGCGCAGAGCGTGATCGACTCCGTGGCCGACAAGGGCATCTTCCACAAGAACAAGGCCGCCCGCCTGAAGAGCCGGCTCGCGGCCCGGGTGAAGGCACTCGCGACCGCGGCCTGACCCGCGCCGGCATTCCCCGACAGGGCCCCTCGCGGGCCCTTCGTTCTTGAAGGGGCCGCACCGACGTCCCTCGTGTCCGCGAGGCCCTTTGCCCGCCCCCGGGCATGCGGTGGACAGGTCGTGGCCCGTGCGCGGCGCTCGCGTGCACCTTCGTCCGGTCGCGGCGGAGGGCGCGCGCGGCCCGCGTTGAACGGCATCACGCGCCCGGCGGGTCCGACGGCGCGCACGCGTCCACGACGCGCAGTCCGTTGTCGCGCGCGAAGTCGACGACGAAGTCCCACGCCATCGGCTCGATGTCCTTCAGCGCCTCGCTGACGATCACGCACTTGATGCCGCCCAGCACCTGCGGGTAGCAATACGGCGAGTAGCCGATGAAGGCACCGATCTGCCCCTTCACCGCGCCGGGCCGGAAGCTCGACATCGCGCCGGCGAGGCGTTCGGCCCAGTCGCTCGGCCGGAATGCGCGGCCGTCGCGGGTGATGCCCTGGATGAAGATCTGGCGTGGCTTCTGCGCGGTCATCGACGGGCGGCGGGCGGTCTGCAGCGTGCGCCATCCGGTGCTGCGGCGCAGCAGACTTGTACCAGAGCGCGGTTGCTCGACCCTGACGCCGGCGGCTCCTCTCTAGAATGCCGCCCTCGGCCGGCGCTCGGCCCCAGGATCGCCCGACGACCGTCGTGTTTCCGCGCGCCGGCGCGACAGCCCGAGGTGCCCGCATGAATGCCCCCGACCCCGTCGCCACGCGACCGATGCCCCACGTCCTGCCGACCTACGGCCGCCTGCCGATCGCGCTCGAGCGCGGACGCGGCTGCTGGGTCTGGGACACGGCGGGCCGGCGCTACCTCGACGCCTTGGCGGGCATCGCGGTCAACACGCTCGGCCACGCGCACCCGAAGCTGGTGCCGGCGCTGCAGGAGCAGGTCGCGACGCTGATCCACACGTCGAACTACTACGAGATCCCGCTGCAGGAGCAGCTCGCGGCCCGTCTGTGCGAGCTGTCCGGGCTCGTCGGTGCCTTCTTCTGCAACTCGGGCCTCGAGGCCAACGAGGCGGCGCTGAAGATCGCGCGCAAGCACGGCCACGACCGCGGCATCGAACGGCCCGAGGTCATCGTCTACGAGAAGGCGTTCCACGGCCGCAGCCTGGCCACGCTGTCGGCGACCGGCAACCCGAAGGTGCAGAAGGGCTTCGAGCCGCTGGTCGAAGGCTTCGTGCGCGTGCCGCTCAACGACCTGGCTGCGGTCGAGTCCGTCGCCGCGTCGAACCCGAACGTCGTCGCCGTCTTCCTCGAGACGATCCAGGGCGAGGGCGGCATCCACCCGGCGCGCCGCGACTATCTGCAGGGGCTGCGCCGCCTGTGCGACGAGCGCGGATGGCTGCTGATGCTCGACGAGGTGCAGTGCGGCATCGGCCGCACCGGTCGGTGGTTCGCTCACCAGTGGGCCGACATCCACCCCGACGTGATGCCGCTCGCCAAGGGGCTGGGCTCGGGGGTGCCGATCGGCGCCGTCGTCGTTGGCCCGCGTGCGGTCGGCGTGCTCGGCCCCGGCAACCACGGTACGACCTTCGGCGGCAACCCGCTGGCCATGCGGGCCGGCGTCGAGACGCTGCGCGTCATGGAGGAGGACGACTTGCTGGCCAACGCCGCCGACGTCGGCGCGCTGCTCATGTCCCGCCTCGAGGAGGGCCTCGCCGGGTGCGCGGGCGTCGCCGAGATCCGCGGCCAGGGCCTGATGATCGGCATCGAGCTCGACCGGCCATGCGGCGTGCTGGTGCAGCGCGCCGCCGACGCCGGGCTGCTGATCAGCGTGACGGCCGACCGGGTCATCCGGCTGGTGCCGCCGCTCGTCATGACGGCCGACGAGGCGGCGCAGGTGGCCGAGATCCTCGTGCCGCTCGTGCGCGCCTTCCTCGCCGAGGGCTGAGGCGATGAAGCCCGGGCCGAGCCTGATGAAGCACTACCTGCAGTTCAAGGACCTGCGCGCCGAGGAGTACGCCTACCTGCTCGAGCGCGCGCGCATCATCAAGACGCGCTTCAAGAACTACGAGCGCTACACGCCGCTGGCCGACCGCACGCTGGCGATGATCTTCGAGAAGGCGAGCACGCGCACGCGCGTGAGCTTCGAGGCCGGCATGTACCAGATGGGCGGCTCGGTCGTGCACCTGACCACCGGCGACAGCCAGCTCGGCCGCGCCGAGCCGGTCGAGGACTCGGCGCGCGTGATCAGCCGCATGGTCGACCTCGTGATGATCCGCACCTACGAGCAGAGCAAGCTCGAGCGCTTCGCCGCGCACTCGCGCGTGCCGGTCATCAACGGCCTGACGAACGAGTACCACCCCTGCCAGATCCTCGCCGATCTCTTCACCTTCATCGAGCACCGCGGATCGATCGCCGGCAAGGTCGTGGCCTGGGTCGGCGACGGCAACAACATGGCCAACACCTGGCTGCAGGCGGCCGAGATCCTCGGCTTCACGGTGCACGTGAGCACGCCCAGCGGCTACGAGGTGGACCCGCAGGTCGCGGGCATCCGCGACCGCGGCTGCTTCAAGGTCTTCGACCACCCGATGCAGGCCTGCGAGGGCGCGCACCTCGTGACCACCGACGTCTGGACCAGCATGGGCTACGAGGCCGAGAACGAGGAGCGCCGCAAGGCCTTCGTCGACTGGTGCGTCGACGACGACATGATGGCGGTCGCGCGGCCCGACGCGCTGTTCATGCACTGCCTGCCCGCGCACCGCGGCGAGGAAGTGACGGCCGAGGTCATCGACGGCCCGCAGAGCGTGGTCTGGGACGAGGCCGAGAACCGGATGCACGTGCAGAAGGCCCTGATGGAATACCTGCTGCTCGGCCGCATCGGCTAGCCGCCCCCTGGCACGGCGCGACGTGCGCACCGCGATCCTCACCGACCTGCACGCCAACCGCGAGGCTGTCGGGGCCGTGCTCGAGCATGCGGCCGGACAGCGCGTGCAGCGGCATGCCCTGCTCGGCGACTTCGTCGGCTACGGGGCCGACCCGGCCTGGGTCGTCGACGTCGTCCACGACCTGGTGCGCGGCGGCGCGATCGCGGTGATGGGCAACCACGACCAGGCGGTGGTCGACGGGGCCACCGACGGCATGCGCTCCGATCCGCGCCGCGTCGTCGAGTGGACGCGCGCGCGACTGTCGCCGGCGCAGATCCGCTTCCTCGCGCAGCTGCCGATGACCGCCGAGCGCGGCGACGTGCTTTTCGTCCATGCCAACGCCTGGGCCCCTGCGGGATGGGCCTACATCACCGACCGCAACGAGGCCACGCGCAGCCTGGCCGCGACCGACCGCCACCTGACCTGCTGCGGCCATGTCCACGAGCCGCACCTGTACCACCTGGCCCCGGGCGGCCGCACCGGCGAGTTCGTCCCGGTGCCGGGAACGCCGATCCCGCTCACCGCCGGCCGGCGCTGGCTGGCCATCCCCGGCTCGGCCGGCCAGCCGCGCGACGGCAACCCGGCCGCCTGCTACGCCGTGCTCGACGAGGCCGCGCTCACCCTCACCTACTGGCGCGTGCCGTACGACGTCGAGGCCGCACAGGAGAAGATGCGCGCGGCCCTGCTCCCGCAGCGCCTCGCGGCGCGGCTGGCCGATGGGCAGTGACCCCGCGGCCGCGCCGGCCGCGCGCGAGACCGGCGGCCTGAGCGTGGGCCAGGTGGTCGACGGCTTCCGGCTCGAGGGCTACCTGCACCGTGGCGGCATGGCGCACCTCTGGGCCGTGACGCGGGTCGCGGCCCCCGCGGCCGGCGAGGACGCCGCGGATCAGGAGATGCCGCTGGTGATGAAGCTGCCGCGGCTCGATGTCAGCGACGATCCGGCGGCGGTGGTCGGCTTCGAGGTCGAGCAGATGATCCTGCCGGTGCTGCGCGGGCCGCACGTGCCGCGCTTCGTCGCACGCGGCGACTTCACCGAGCGGCCGTACCTCGTGATGGAGCGCATCGCCGGCGAGTCGCTGCGCCCGCGACTCGACCGCGCGCCGCTGCCGGTCGACGAGGTGCGCGCGATCGCGATCCGCGTCGCCGATGCCCTGCACGAGCTGCACCGGCAGGACCTGGTGCACCTGGACGTCAAGCCGAGCAACATCATGTTCAGGCCCGACGGCACGGCCGTGCTGGTCGACTTCGGCCTGTCGCGCCACGACCGGCTGCCCGACCTGCTCGAGGAGGAGTTCCGGCTGCCGCTCGGCACCGGCCCCTACATGTCGCCCGAGCAGGTGCGGCGCGTGCGCGACGACCCGCGCTCGGACCTGTTCGCGCTCGGCGTGATGCTCTACCACTTCACGACCGGCCAGCGACCCTTCGGCGCGCCGGCGACGGTGCGCGGGCTGCGGCGTCGGCTGTGGACCGAGCCGATCCCGCCGCGCGCGCACCGCCCCGACTGCCCGCCCTGGCTGCAGGAGGTCATCCTGCGCTGCCTCGAGGTCGACCCCGACCGTCGCTGGCAGAGCGGCGCGCAGCTCGCGCTGGCCTTGCAGGCCGTCGAACAGCTGCCGCTGACCGAGCGTGCCGCGCGCAACGCCACCGGCGGCTGGTGGGGCCGCTGGCGGCGCTGGCGCGCCACGCTGCGCGCCGAGGCGCGCGGCGAGACCCGGCTCGGCGCGGCGAGCCAGCTGATGAAGAGCCCGATCGTGCTCGCGGCGCTCGACATCGACGGCGCGGCGCCGGAGCTGCTCGAGCTGCTGCGCGAGGCGGTGCGGCGCGCGGTCGCGGCCGAGCCCGGCGCGCGGCTGGCCTGCGTCTGCGTGCTGCGTGCCGGGCGCGTCGCGATGGACGACCGCGCCGCCGCCGACGGCACCAGCCGCCACGTCAGGCAGCTCGTCGGGCTGCGCCACTGGGCGCGGCCGCTGGCCCGGTCGCTCGCGCTCGACGAGGGGCGGCTGACCTACCACGTCCTCGAGGCCCCCGACCCCGCCGCGGCGATCGTCGACTTCGCCGAACGCAACCACGTCGACCACATCGTGATGGGCGCGCGCGGCAACCGTGCGCTGCGCCGCTACCTCGGCAGCGTGAGCGCGGCAGTCGTCGCGCAGGCCAGCTGCACGGTGACGGTGGTCAAGGCATGACCGCCGCCCCGGCCGGCGTGCCCGACAACCCCTGCACGCGCTGCGGCGCGTGCTGCGTCGGGATGCGCGTCGACTTCGACCGCAGCGAGTGGGCGCCCGAGGGCGGGCCGGTGCCGGAGGCGATGGCCGTCGAGATCGCGGCCCGGCTGTGCCGGATGCGCGGCACCGACCACGCGCGGCCGCGCTGCGCGGCGCTGGTGGGCACGATCGGCGTGCGTGCGCACTGCGCGATCCACGAATGGCGGCCGTCGCCGTGCCGCGAATTCGGCCTGCGCGCGCCGCTGGGCATCGGCGACGAGGCCTGCGACGCCGCGCGCCGCCGGCATGGACTGCCGCCGCTGGGCTCGTGAACGGTCTGCCGCTCAGGGCACGACGGCCGTGACCTCGATCTCGACCTTCGCGCGCGACTCGATCAGCGACCTGACCTCGACCGCGGTCATCGCCACCGCATAGCTGCCGATCGCCTCGCGGTAGACGGCCCCAACCTCCTTCGCGCGCGCCAGGTATTCCTGCTTGTCGGTCAGGTACCAGGTCATGCGCGCGATGTGCTCGGGGGCCGCACCGGCCTCGGCCAGCACGGCGCGCACGTTGAGCAGCGCCTGACGGACCTGGGCGACCAGGTCGTCGCTCTCGAACTGGCACTGCGCGTTCCAGCCGATCTGGCCGGCGACGAAGACCAGCGTGCCGCGGCCGGCGACGCCGTTGACGTAGCCGCGCGGGGGCGCCCAGCCCGGCGGTTGCAGCACCTTCATGCCTGTGCCTCCTTCGGAACGCCGGCAACGAAGCCGGCCAGCGCGCGCCGCACGTCGTCGGGCAGCGGCTGCGGGCGGTGCGACTCGAGCGACGTGCAGACCAGAACCTGCCTCGCACGCAGCCGCAGACCGTCGCTGCCCAGGAACTCGGCGCGCAGCGTCAGCGAAGAGCGGCCGACCGCCTCGGCCGCGATGCGCTGCGTCAGCTCGTCGCCGTGACGGCTGACGGCGGTGAAGTCGACCTCCAGCCGCACCGTCGGCAGCCCGCAGCGGCGGACGCCGATCAGCCCGGCGTAGGCGATGCCGAGCCCGCGATCGAACCATTCCTCGACCAGCGTGTTGAGCATCACCAGGTACTGCGGGAAGAAGACGATGCCGGCCGGGTCGCAGTCGGCGAAGCGCACCGTGCGCCGCGTCTCGAAGTGCGCGCCGCGATGCAGCGCGGGGGCGACCACCGTCATGCGCCCTCGCGCAGCCGGAAGCGCTGCAGCTTGCCGGTCTCGGTGCGCGGCAGGCTCGCGCGGTACTCGATCTCGCGCGGGTACTTGTACGGCGCGATGGTCTGCTTGACGAACTCCTGCAGCGCCCGCGTCGTCGCCTCGCCGGGCTCGTGCCCGGGCCGCAGCACGACGAAGGCCTTGACGATCGTGCCGCGCGCCTCGTCGGGCTTGCCGACGACGCCGCACTCGGCCACCGCGGGGTGCAGCAGCAGCGCCGACTCGACCTCGGGGCCGGCGATGTTGTAGCCGCCCGAGACGATCATGTCGTCGGTGCGCGCCTGGTAGACGAACTGGCCGTCGGCATCGACCCGGTAGGCGTCACCGGTGAGGTTCCAGCCACGCTGCACGTACTGGCGCTGGCGGTCGTCGGCCAGGTACTTGCAGCCGGTCGGCCCCTTCACCGCGAGACGCCCGACCCGGCCCGGCGGCAGCTCGCGCCCGTCGTCGTCGAGGATCGCGGCCCGGTAGCCCGGCACCGGCAAGCCGGTGGCGCCGCCGCGCGCGTGCTGCTCGTCGGCGCTGATGAAGATGTGGAACAGCTCGGTCGAGCCGATGCCGTCGATGAGCTCGATGCCGGTCGCGTCCTTCCACAGGCGGCGCGTCGCCGCGGGCAGGGCCTCGCCGGCCGAGACGCACTTGCGCAGGCTCGACAGGTCGTGCCCCGCCGCCTGCGCGGCCATCGCCCGGTAGCTGGTCGGCGCGGTGAAGCAGACCGTGGCGCGAAACTGCGCGATCGCGGGCAGCAGCGCGTCGGGAGTGGCCTTCTCGATGAGCACGGTCGAGGCGCCGATCGCGAGCGGAAAGACGAGCAGCCCGCCGAGCCCGAAGGTGAAGGCGAGCGGCGGGCTGCCGATGAAGACGTCGTCGGGCCCGGCGCGCAGCACGTGCCGCGGCCAGCAGGCGCAAGCCGCCATCACGTCGCGGTGGAAGTGCATCGTGCCCTTCGGCACGCCCGTGGTGCCCGAGGTGAAGGCGATCAGCGCGATGTCGTCGGCCGCGGTGTCCACCGCGTCGAAGCGCGCCGGCCGGGTCGCCATGCGCGCCTCGAGCTCGGCGGCGTGGAAGTGCAGCACGTGGCGCAGGCTCGGGCACGCCGGCCGCGCCGCGGCCAGCTCGTCGGCCAGGCGCAGGTCGCACAGCGCGTGGCTGACCTGCGCCTTGTCGACGATCACCGCCAGCTCTCGCGCGCGCAGCAACGGCATCGTGCCGACCGCGATGCCGCCGGCCTTGACGACCGCCAGCCAGCACGCGGCGAGCATCGGCGAGTTGGCCCCGCGCAGCAGCACGCGGTTGCCGGGCACGACGCCCAGGTCGTCGACCAGCACGTGCGCGATGCGGTCGACCTGCTCCTGCAGCTCGCGGTAGGTCCAGTGCACGCCGTGGCCGACGATGCAGGAGCGGTCGCCCTCACCCGCGGCGACGCGGCGGTCGACCAAGTCGGCGGCGCAGTTCAGGCGCTCGGGAAACCGCAGCTCGGGCAGGTCGAACACGAAGTCCGGCAGCGCGTCGGGCGGCGGCAGTCGGTCGCGGGCGAAGGTGTCGACGTGCGCGCTCGGGGCCATGCGGGGCAGCCTGCGGTGCGGGTGCGGGGCATTCTTCGGGCAGATACTTTAGTTGTCAAGCATTCGGCTCCTGTGTGGCGGGGGCCGCCCACGATGGGCGCGTCGGCCTTGCCAGCTTCGTGGGGCCACGCAAGCATCTGCGGCCGCGCGCGGACGGCGGCGGCGCCATTCCGGTCGGGCACCGTATCGCGGCGGATGCCGCCGCGGCGCCGCCGCATCGCACGAGGCCGAAGAGGAGATCCCGCGATGGAGTTCAAGACCCACTTCCCGATCCTGATCGCGCACCGCGACGCCGGCCGGCAGAGCGTGGCGGGCGCGCGGGTGCGCCAGATCCAACAGGAGCTCGAGGCCCACGGCTGGAAGACCCTCGTCGTCGACAACGAGGCCGACGCCGGCATCCTCGCCGGCGCGCACCGCGGGCTGGCCGCCGTCGCCTACCGCGCCGAGGCCGCGCAGGCCGACGCCGGCGCTCTGGACCGCATCGTCGCGATGATGCAGGCCGTGCACCAGCGCGCCCCGGGGCTGCCGATCATCGCGCTCGGCGAGAGCGCCACGCTGCGCGGCACCTCGCCTCAGGTCGTGCAGGCGCTGCGCAACCTGCACAGCATCCTGTACCTGTACGAGGACACCGCGCCCTTCCTCGCGCGGCAGATCATGCGCGCCGCCGAGGACTATCTGGAGCGGCTGCTGCCGCCGTTCTTCAAGGCGCTCGCCCGTCACGCCGAGCGCTCGGCCTACTCGTGGCACACGCCCGGGCATGCCGGCGGCGTCGGCTTCCTCAAGAGCCCGGTGGGCTACGCGCTGCACCAGTTCTTCGGCGAGAACACGCTGCGCTCGGACCTGTCGGTCTCGGTGCCCGAACTCGGCTCGCTGCTCGACCACACCGGCCCGGTGAAGGACGCCGAGGCCTATGCGGCCAAGGTCTTCGGCGCCGACCACACCTACTTCGTCACCAACGGCACCTCGACGGCCAACAAGATCGTCTGGCACTCGATGGCCGGTCGCGACGACCTCGTCATCGTCGACCGCAACTGCCACAAGAGCCTGCTGCACGCGCTGATCATGACCGGCGCCACGCCGATCTACTTCACGCCCACGCGCAACGACCACGGCATCATCGGCCCGATCGGGCTGGACCAGTTCTCGCCCGAGGCGATCAGGAAGAAGGTCGAGGCCAGCCCGATCGCCCGCGGCGCCAAGGGCCAGCCGCGCATCGCGGTGGTCACCAACTCGACCTACGACGGCCTTTGCTACAACGCCGAGAAGATCAAGGCGGCCGTCGCGGACCAGGTCGACGCGCTGCACTTCGACGAGGCCTGGTACGCCTACGCGGCGTTCCACGAGTTCTACGCCGGGCGCCACGCGATGGGCGTGCCGCGCGGCCATCCGCGCGCCGACCACACGCTGGTCTTCGCCACCCACTCGACGCACAAGCTGCTGGCCGCGTTCTCGCAGGCCTCGATGATCCACGTCCAGGAGTCCGAGAAGCGAAAGATCGACACCACGCGCTTCAACGACGCCTTCATGATGCACGGCTCGACGTCGCCGCACTACGGGATCATCGCCTCGCTCGATGTCTCGTCGGCGATGATGGACGGCCCGGCCGGCCGCGCGATCGTGCAGGAGACGCACGACGAGGCGATGAGCTTCCGCCACGCGCTGGCCACCATCGGCGCGACCTTCCGCAAGGGCGACTGGTGGTTCCAGGTCTGGCAGCCCGCCGGGCTGGAGCTGACCCGGGCGCCCCGCACCGCCGACTGGGTGCTCGACCCGAAGGCGTCGTGGCACGGCTTCGGCAAGGTCGCCGACGACTACGTGATGCTCGACCCGATCAAGGTCACGCTGCTCACGCCGGGCATCGGCAAGGGCGGCAAGCTCGGCAAGACCGGCATCCCGGCGGCGGTCGTCACGAAGTACCTGTGGCAGCGCGGGCTGGTCGTCGAGAAGACCGGCCTGTACAGCTTCCTGATCCTGTTCTCGCTGGGCATCACGCGCGGCAAGTGGAGCACGATGGTCGACGCGCTGGTCGACTTCAAGACCGACTACGACCGCAACACGCCGCTCGCGAAGGTGCTGCCGACGATCGCCGAGGCCGGCGGCCGTGCGTACGCCGG
>JALORQ010000088.1 GCA_025458805.1 Rubrivivax sp. | reverse complement strand
GCCGGCCCGGCATTGGCGCAGATCGCGATCGACCACAGCGCGGCGCTTGCCGGTGGCGTGACGCCGGGCGACAGCGCCGGCTACCCGGTGACGATCACCCAGCCCGGCCACTACGTGCTGACGAGCAACCTGACGGTGCCGCTGGGCATGGGCGGCATCGTCGTCGACGCGCCGAACGTGACGCTCGACCTCAACGGCTCTGGATCCGCAAGGCCGGGGTCGTCGTGCGCAACGGCGCGGTGCACGGGTTCCGCGGCCATGGGCTGACGGTGTCGGGCGGGCCGGCGAGCTTCGAGCATCTGCGCGTACACGGCAACCAGTACCACGGCATCGTGGCGAACACCGGCCCGGTCCACAGCCGGGTCAGCCAGTCGATGCTGCTGCTCAACGGCGCCAGCGGCATCTTCGGCCAGGGGGTGCTGGTCGAGCGCAGCACCAGCAGCAACAACGGCGGCCACGGCGTGCACGTGGCCTATGGCGCCGTCACGGACAGCCTGCTCGCGCGCAACGCCGGCCACGGCGTGATGGGCAACGCGTCGGGGCCGAAGCTCGGCGTGCGCGGCACGCACTTCATCGCCAACACGCTCCGCAGCACGTGGCAGCAGGTGCTGCCGGTGCGCACGGCCGCCGCCGACCAGTTCTACGCCCGCCTGTTCGAGCTGGCGCCCGAGGTGCGTCCGATGTTCAGGCGCGACATCCACGCGCAGGGCGCGATGCTGATGGCGACGCTGGCCACGGTCGTCGACCATCTCGACCGGCTCGGCGAGGTGCTGCCGGCGGCCGAGGCGCTGGCGCGCCGGCATGTCGGCTACGGCGTGCGGCCCGGGCACTACGAGGTCGTCGGCACCGCGCTGCTGTGGACGCTCGCGCAGGGCCTGGGGCCGGCCTTCACGCCCGAGGTGCGCGCCGCGTGGACCGAGGCCTACCGGGCATTGGCGCGCGCGATGGTCGACGTGGCCTACCCCGACCTCACGCCGCAGCCGGCAGGCTGAGACGGCGGCTCCCGCAGGCAAGGCCACGACCGTCGCAGGTGCTCTGCTCGGCTGCGGCGCGTCGCGTCGGAGGCCGGACTAGATTGCGCGGCATCGAAGCGCAGCCCCGGAGGTCCCCATGGGCACCCGACGCCGATTCGTCGCCACCGTCTGCGGAGCCGCGCTCGTCGCCTTCGCCGCGACGGTACGCGCGCAGCAACGCCAGCGCGTGCTGATCGTGCTCACCAACACCGCGGTCGTGCCCGGCAGCAGCCGGCGCACCGGGGTCTGGGCGTCGGAGTACACCGAGCCGTTCGAGGTCTTCAGCCGCGCGGGCTACGAGGTGCACGTCGCGTCGCCCGCCGGCGGGCCATCGCCGGTCGATCCGCGATCGGGCAGCGAGGACCAGGTCAGGCGCCTGCCCGAGGCGTGGCAGGCAATGCAGCAGACGCGCCGCCTCGCCGACCTGCGCGCCGAGGACTATGCCGCGGTCTTCCTGGCCGGTGGCCACGGCACGATGTGGGACTTCCCCGACAGCGCCGAGCTGGCAAGCCTCGTCGCCGCGATGTTCGAGCGCGACCGTCCGCTGGGCGCGGTGTGCCACGGGCCCGCCGGCCTGCTCGGCGCGCGCAAGGCCGACGGCACGCCCTGGATCGCCGGCCGGCGCGTCAACGGATTCACCAACGCCGAGGAGGCTGCCGCGGGCATGACGCGCGTCGTGCCCTTCCTGCTCGAGGACCGCCTGCGCGCCGCCGGCGGGCGCTTCGAGTCCGGCGGAGTCTTCGCGCGCCATGTCGTCGTCGACGGCAACCTGGTCACCGGCCAGAACCCGGCCTCGTCGATCGCGGTCGCCGAGGCGATGGTCGAGCAGCTGCAGCGCCGCGACTCGCGCTGAGTGCGACCGGCCTCGAGGCCGGGTCGACACCGTTGACCGGCGCGCCCCGCGCCCGCCACAGTGGCACGCAGCCGCACCCGCGGCGCACTGGAGGCGCGAGCGTGAAGACGACGATGATGGACGTGCCGCTGTCGCTCAACCACCTGCTCGAGCGCGCGGGAACGTACTTCGCCGGCAACGAGATCGTCTCGCGCCGGCCCGACAAGCGCCTCGTGCGGCACACCTACGGCCAGTGGCACCGCCGCACGCGGGCGCTCGCGTCGGCGTTGCAGCAACTGGGCCTGCGTCGCGGCGACCGCGTGGCCACGCTGATGTGGAACCACCACGCGCACCTCGAGGCCTACTTCGGCATCCCGGCCGCCGGCGGCGTGATGCACACGCTCAACCTGCGGCTGGCGCCGGCCGAGATCGGCGTCGTCGCGGCCGATGCCGGCGACCGCTTCCTGCTCGTCGACGACGTGCTGCTGCCGCTGGCGCGTCAGCTCGACGGGCTGCACCGCTTCGAGCGCGTGATCGTCTTCCCGTTCTCGGGCGCGCCGGTCGCCGCCGGCGCCGACGACTACGAGGCGCTGCTCGCCGATTCCGACCCCGACGGCTTCACGCCGGCCCCGCACGACGAGCACGACCCGGTGTCGATGTGCCACACCTCGGGCACCACCGGGCGCAGCAAGGGCGTCGTCTACTCGCACCGCTCGACGATCCTGCACACGCTGGTCGGCTGCTGCGGCGACTTCTGGGGGCTCAAGGGCACCGACGTGCTGCTGCCGGTGACGCCGATGTTCCACGCCAACTGCTGGGGCGTGCCCTACGCGGCGGTGATGATGGGCGTGAAGATGGTCTTCCCGGGGCCGCACCTGCACCCCGACGACCTGCTCGACCTGATGCAGCTCGAGCCGCCGACGCTGGCGCTCGGCGTGCCGACGATCTGGATGGGGCTGATCCAGGCCTACGAGCGCGGCCTCGCCGAGCAGCCGGGGCGCTGGAAGCTGCCGGCCGGGATGCGCTCGCTGGTCGGCGGCGCGGCGGTGCCCGAGTCGCTGATCCGCGCCTTCGACCGCCACGGCGTCTGGCTGCTGCAGGGCTGGGGGATGACCGAGACCTCGCCGCTGGCCACCGTCTCGTACCCGCGTGCCGAGCTGGCCGGAAGCGACGCCGACGAGCGCTACCGCCGCGCCGCGATGGCCGGGGTGCCGGTGCCGCTGGTCGACGTGCGCATCCGCACCGACGAGGGCGCCGATGCGCCGCGCGACGGCCGCACGATGGGCGAGATCCAGGTGCGCGGGCCCTTCATCACCGGCTCGTACCACGGCGTGCCGCCGAGCGAAGACAAGTTCACCGCCGACGACCGCGGGCGGACATGGCTGCGCACCGGCGACGTCGCGACGATGGACGCACTCGGCTTCGTGCGCATCACCGACCGCACCAAGGACCTCGTGAAGAGCGGCGGCGAGTGGATCAGCTCGGTCGACCTCGAGAATGCGCTGATGGCTCACCCGTCGCTGGCCGAGGCGGCGGTGATCGCGATTCCCGACGACAAGTGGGGCGAGCGCCCGCTCGCCTGCGTCGTGCCGCGGCCGGGACACGAGGCCGACCCCGCGGCGCTGAATGCCCACCTTCGCGCGCGCGGCTTCGCGAAGTGGCAACTGCCCGACCGCTACGAGGTCATCGACGCCGTGCCGCGCACGTCGACCGGCAAGTTCTGGAAGCTCGAGCTGCGGCGGCGCTTTCCGAGTTAGCGCCGCCGCCCGTCAGAACCGGATCTTCCCGGTCCAGATGTCCTTGTACATGACCCAGTCGCCCATGAAGCTGTAGAGCGGGCGGCTGAAGCTCGCGGGCTTGTTCTTCTCGAAGGCGAAGTGGCCGAGCCACGCGAAGCCGTAGCCGCACAGCAGCCCGTAGAGCAGGTATTGCGGCCTGCCGGTGGCCACCAGCATCGCGAGGCAGACGAGCGCCAGCGTCGAGCCGAGGAAGTGCAGGCGCCGGCAGGTGCGGTTCGAGTGCTCGCCGAGGTAGAAAGGGTAGAACTCGGCGAACGACTTGAAGCGCTTCGGGTCGACGGCGGGCTGCGGGCCGGGGTGTGGGGTCGTGTTCATCGGCGTCTCCTCGGGGCGTCGGAAAGGATCGGACGAGTCAGGCCAGCGCGTCGCGCAGCGCGGCGAGCGTGGCGTCGGGGGTCTCGGCGAGCTGGTGGTGGCCGCTCGGTACCTGAACGACGCGCGCCTTCAGTGCGGCGGCGATCTCCTTCGTCGCGCGCGGCGGCGTCATCTGGTCGGCACGGCCGAGGATCATCGTCACCGGACACGCCACCCGGGCGGCGGCATCGAGGCCGCCGGCGTAGCGGTGGCAGACCTCGAAATCCTCGAGGAACAGGTTGGTGCCGGGCGGCGCCGCGCGCTGGACCCGGCGCGCAAGCGCCAGCGCGCTGCCGTGCAGCCAGTTGCCGGGCGACGGAAACCCGGGCTTCGTGGCGAGCGACGCGATCGACCAGGCATTGACCATCGCCATCGCGCGCTCGGGCGCCTCGCGCGCGGTGGCGAGCAGCGCGTCGCTGACCGTCATTGGGTAGGCGGTGCCGATCATCACCAGCCGCGGGATGCGGTCGGGCGCGCGCGCCGCCGCCTCGAGCGCGATCAGCGACCCCATGCTGTGGCCGACCAACGCCGCCCGGCGCACGCCGGCGGCGTCAAGCATTGCCAGCACCCAGTCGGCCATCGCCTCGACGCTCGTCAGCAGCGGCCCCTCGCTGCGCGAGTGGCCCGGCAGGTCGACCGCCAGCACGGCGTGCCCGTGGTGCGCGAACCAGCGCGCCAGCAGCGTCCAGACGCTGTGGTCGTTGCTCGCGCCGTGGACGAAGACGACGCAGGGCAGCGCCGGATCGAAGGGTTTGCCGCCGGTGTACGCATAGGCCTCGCGGCCGTCGACGACGAGCTTCATGCCGCCTTCTCCGCCACCTTGAAGGCACGCTTGAGGTCGTCGATCAGGTCGTCGGCGTCCTCGAGGCCGATCGACAGGCGGATGGTGCCCGGCGTGATCCCGGCCGCAGACAGCGCGGCGTCGTCCATCCGGAAGTGCGTGGTGCTGGCCGGATGGATGACGAGCGAGCGGCAGTCGCCCACGTTGGCGAGATGACTGAAGATCTTCAGCGCCTCGATGAAGGCCGCGCCCTGGCGGCGCGAGCCCTTCAGGTCGAAGCTGAACACCGAGCCGCAGCCGCGCGGCAGCAGCTTCTTCGCCAGTGCATGGCTCGGGTGGCCCTCGAGCTCGGGATAACCGACGCGCGCGACCATCGGGTGCGCCGCCAGGAACGCCACCACCTTGCGCGTGTTGTCGACGTGGCGCGCCATGCGCAGCGGCAGCGTCTCGATGCCCTGCAGGATCAGCCACGCGGTGTGCGGGCTCATGCAGGCGCCGAAGTCGCGCAGCCCCTCGCGGCGCGCGCGCAGCAGGAATGCGCCGACGGTGCTCTCCTCGTCGAAGACCATGCCGTGGAAGCCGGCATAGGGCTCGGACAGCTCGGGGAAGCGTCCGGAGCGCCCCCAGTCGAACATCCCGGAGTCGACCAGCACGCCGCCGATCACCGTGCCGTGGCCCGAGAGAAACTTGGTCGCGCTGTGGAAGACGAGGTCGGCGCCATGCTCGAACGGCTTCATCAGCCAGGGCGTCGTGAAGGTGCTGTCGACGAGCAGCGGCACGCCGGCCTCGTGCGCGATCGCGCTCACGGTCGGGATGTCGAGCACGTCGAGGCCGGGGTTGCCCAGCGTCTCGCCGAACAGCAGCTTCGTCGTCGGGCGGATTGCAGCGCGCCAGCCGTCGATGTCTCCGGGCCGCACGAAGCTGGTCTCGATGCCGAAGCGGCGCAGCGTGTAGTGCAGCAGGTTGTGGCTGCCGCCGTACAGCGCGGTGCTCGCGACGAGGTGCGATCCGGCCCCGGCCAGCGTGGCGATCGCCAGGTGCAGCGCGGCCTGTCCGCTGGCCGTCGCGATCGCGCCCGCGCCGCCCTCGAGCGCGGCCACGCGCTCCTCGAGCACCGCGTTGGTCGGGTTGCTGATGCGGCTGTAGACATGGCCCGAGCGCTCCATGTTGAACAGGCTCGCGGCATGCTCGCTGCTGTCGAAGACGAAGCTCGTGCTCAGGTGGATCGGCACGGCGCGCGCGCCGGTCGCCGGGTCGGGCGCGGCGCCGGCATGCAGCGCCAGCGTGTCGAAGGCGGGGTCGGAGGCACCGGCCATGGCGGATCGGGCCCGCAGCGGGCGTCAGGGAGGTGGCGGGGATCGTAGGCTATATTGGACTGCGGTTCTCCACCGCCTCCGGGCCGACGGGCACGCCATGAAGGTCACCGACATCCTGCGCGTCAAGGGCAACACGCTGTACACCGTCTCGCCCGACGCGCGGCTCGCCGAGGCGATGCAGACGATGGCCGAGCTGGACATCGGATCGCTGGTCGTGATGGAGTACGGCGACCTGGTGGGGATGCTCACGTTCCGCGAGGTCATCCAGTGGATCGTCGACAACGGCGGCAGCGTCGGCACGCGCCACGTGCGCAGCGTGATGGACGACGCGCCGCTGACCTGCACCCCCGAGACCGACATCAACGAGGTGCGGCGCATGATGCTCGCGCGCCACGCGCGCTACATGCCGGTGCTCGACGGACGCCGGCTCATGGGCGTGATCTCGTTCTACGACGTCGCCAAGACCGTGGTCGACGCGCAGGACTTCGAGAACCGCCTTCTCAAGGCCTACATCCGCGACTGGCCCGAGGGCGGGGCGCAGCCGCCGGCCCCGCCGGGCTGACCCGCGCGCCGCGACGGCGGCGCGGCGGGCATCAGGCCACCCGGAACACCGCGACCGCCTGGGCCAGCCGGCCGGCCTGGTCCTTCAGGCTCTCGGCGGCCGCCGCGCTCTGCTCGACCAGCGCCGCGTTCTGCTGGGTCGTGCGGTCGAGGTCGGCGACGGCGCCGTTGACCTCGCCGATGCCCTGGGTCTGGTCGGCGGTCGCGGCACCGATCTCGCCAACGAGGTCGGCGACGCGCTTCACGCTGCCGACGATCTCTCCCATCGTGGCACCGGCGTTGCCCACGAGCCGCGAACCGGCCTCGACGCGTTCGACGCTGCTGCCGATCAGGTTCTTGATCTCGCGCGCCGCCGCGGCACTGCGCTGCGCGAGGCTGCGCACCTCGCCGGCCACCACCGCGAAGCCCCGCCCCTGCTCGCCGGCCCGCGCCGCCTCGACCGCGGCGTTCAGCGCCAGGATGTTGGTCTGGAACGCGATGCCGTCGATGACGCCGATGATCTCGGCGATCTTGCGCGAGCTGGCCTGGATCTCGTCCATCGTCGAGACGACCTGCGCGACCACCGACCCGCCGCGCTCGGCGACGCCGGCCGCCGATGCCGCGAGCTGGCTCGCGGTGCGCGCGGTCTCGGCGGTCTGGCGCACCGTGCCGGTGAGATGCTCCATCGAGCTGGCGGTCTGCTGCAGGCTGGCGGCTGCCTGCTCGGTGCGGCTCGAGAGGTCCTGGTTCCCGGCCGCCACCTCGGCGCTCGCCGTGTGGATGCCGTCGGCGGTCTGGCGGATGCCGCCGACCAGCCGCGCCAGCGACTGCTGCATCTCGTCGAGCGCCGCGTTGAGCATGCCGATCTCGTCGCTGCGCACGGTGTCGAAGCGCACGCGCAGGTCGCCGCCGGCGATCGAACGCGCGCCCTCGGTGGCGCCGGCCAGCGCCGCGCTCACGCGGCGGCCGGTGACCACCATCGTCAGGACGACGCCGACGATGGTGAGCACCGCCATCGCCGCGACCGCGAACGCGAGCTGCCGGCCGGCACCCTCGTGCGACGCGAGCGCGGCCTCGGTGGCGCGCGTGGCGGCGGCGTCGACGGCCTGCAGCGGCTTGACGAAGTTCTTGTGCAGAAGCGCCCAGTCCTGCTGCAGCAGCTCGTCGACGCGGTTCTTGTCGCCCGCCGTGTACGCCTGCTCGAGATGATCGAGCATCGCGGTCAGGCGCGGGTAGCCCTCGACCAGCGCACGCAGTTGCGCGGCCTCGTCATCGTCGCGCGGACGCGACGCGGCGAGCACCGCCCAGTCGGCGGCGATCGCGGTCCGCGCGTCCTTCAGGTGCGTGATCGTCCCCGGCAGCGGGAAGTGGTCGAGCATCACGCCGGCAGCGCGGAAGCGCACGCCGCTGAGCGCACCGTCAATGCGCTGGGCCGCCATCAGCGGCTTCACGTTGCCGTTGACCACCGTGTCCAGCGCCGTCGCACCGCGCTGCGCCGCAACCACCGCGAGCGCGGCCAGCACCAGCGCGCCGGCCGCGGCGATGCCGGCGGCGAGCCACAGACGCGCGCGTATCGAGAGTCGTTTCATGCGGTCACCTGGAGGACTGGGCGGCGTATGCCGGGGTGCGGGGCCGCGTCGCCGGTGCGCGATGCGCGCCGCGCCGCGGCCCGGGCCCCAACCGGTCACTGCGTCGGCAGGCCCTTGCTCGTCCACTCGGGCATGCCGCCGCGGAACCAGCCGACCTGCTTGTAGCCCGCGTCGCGCGCCACCACCGAGGCCTTGTAGCTCTTCCAGCAGGTGCCGGAGTTGCAGAAGAAGATGACCGGCGCGCTCTTGTCGGCCGGCAGCTTCGAGAGATCGAACTTGTCGGCCGACTTGTCGAAGTCGGCCTCGGCGAACTCGTTGGGCGTGCGCGTGTCGATCAGCGCCGCGCCCTTGGCGCCCAGGTCGCGCGCCAGCTCGGCGGTGACGATCTTCACGCCGTCCAGTGACTCGGGGGTCGACTGGGCGGCTGCTGGGGCCACGAAGCCGGCCACGAGGGCACCGGCGACCAGGCTGCGGAGGACAAACGGGAGCATGGCGAATCCTTTCGTTCGGGCTCGAGTAAGGCGCGCCGCGCGAGCGGCTTCCGGGCTATCGGCGCCGACGGCACCCGCTTGAGCCGGCACGCGGCAACCGCCGCGCTCAGGCCGCGTTGCCGAGACGGAATGCCGACACCGCCGCGGCCAGCGCCGCGGCCTGCTGCTTCAGGCTTTCGGCGGCGGCCGAGCTCTCCTCGACGAGCGCCGCGTTCTGCTGCGTCGTCCGGTCGAGGTCGGCGACCGAGACGCCGACCTGCGAGATGCCGCCGCTCTGCTCGTCGGCGGCGTCGCGGATGCGGTCCAGCCGCTCGCGCACCGCGTGCACCTGCGCGACGATCTCCTGCATCGTCGCGCCGGCCGACTGCACGAGGCCGTGGCCCGAGTCGACCCGGTCGACCGACTCGGCGATGAGCGACTTGATCTGCCGCGCGGCCTCGGCGCTGCGCTGCGCGAGCGCGCGCACCTCGGCGGCGACGACGGCGAAGCCTCGACCGGCCTCGCCGGCGCGCGCCGCCTCGACGGCGGCATTGAGCGCCAGGATGTTGGTCTGGAACGCGATGCCGTCGATGACGCCGTTGATCTCGGCGATGCGGCGGCTCGCGTCCTGGATCGCGCTCATGGTCGTCACCACGTCGGCGACGACGGCGCCGCCGCGCTCGGCCACGTGGCTCGCCTCGCCGGCGAGCGCCTGTGCCTCGCGCGCATGCGATGCGGTCTGGCGCACGGTGTCGCCCAGCTGCTCCATCGACGAGGCGCTCTGCTGGACGCTCGCCGCCTGCTGCTCGGTGCGCCCGCTCAGGTCCAGGCTGCCCTGGGCGATCTGCGCGCTGGCGGTGGCCACCGCATCGATGCCCTGGCGCAGCGTGCCCACCGTGCGCCCGAGGTCGCGCTGCATGCGCGCGATCGCGTCGACCACGCGGCCGATCTCGTCGCGCCCCTCGGCGACCACCGGGTGTGCGAGGTCGCCGGCGGCGACGCGCTCGACCGCCTCGGCGGCGTGGGCAAGCGGCCGCGTGATGCGTCCGGCGATCGCCCAGGCCAGGACGCCCAACCCGACCAGCAGCGCGGCGGCGATGCCGAGACTGGCGGCGAGCGCACGGCGCTCGATGCCCTCGAAGGCAGCCGCCTGCGCGGCGACGCGGCCGGCGATCGCGTCGACGATCTCGCCGAGCGCCTGGTCGGCGGCACGCACCGCGGCCTTGTGCGCCTCCATCTCCTGGTTGGCCTTCCAGGGGTCGTTGACGCGACCGACGCGGATGCCCTCGACGATGCCCTCGAGGCCGCGGCGGTAGCCGTCGAGCCCCTGGGCCAGACGCGCCAGCGACTCGCGCGCACCAGGCTCCAGGCGGGGCTGCAGCGCCTCGATGTCGGCGCGCGCGGCGTCGTGGGTCTTGCGCCACGACGCCAGGTAGCGATCGAACGTGGCCTCGTCGCCCATGTGGAGGAACAGGTCCTTCTCGAACCTGCGCAGGTTGCCCACGTGGGCGCGCAGGTCACCGACCGACTGGACCGCCGCGAAGTCGGTCTGCACCGTGCGCTGCATGCCCTGCGAGAGCAGGCGGGTGCCTGCCGCACCGGCAGCGGCGACCGCGACGAGGCCGATGCACGCGGCACCGACGAGCAGCGCGAGCTTCGCTCGCACCGAGATGCGTGACAACAGGTTCATCGCCGTTCTCCCTGGCGCCGCATCGCGGCGGGAGCCCGCGCCCGACCGCCCCAGCGTCGCCCGCTGGCCAATCGCTCCTGTATCGGCGCGCACGCCGGGCCACTGAAGGCCGCGGAACATGCGAACAGCCGGCGGAGCCGGCACCTACAATCCGCGGCCACCGCGACGCTGGTGGCCCTGCCGGCCGCAACACGCGGTACGCCATGTCCGGCAGCACCTTCGGCGAACTCTTTCGCGTCACCAACTTCGGCGAGAGCCACGGCCCGGCGATCGGCTGCGTGATCGACGGCTGCCCGCCCGGCCTCGAGCTGTCCGAAGCCGACATCCAGCCCGAGCTCGACCGACGCCGCCCCGGCACCAGCCGGCACGTCACGCAGCGCAACGAGCCCGATGCGGTCGAGATCCTGTCCGGCGTGTTCGAGGGCCGCACCACCGGCACGCCGATCGCGCTGCTGATCCGCAACACCGACCAGCGCAGCAAGGACTACGGCAACCTGCTCGACACCTTCCGGCCCGGCCATGCCGACTACGCCTACTGGCGCAAGTACGGCCACCGCGACCCGCGCGGCGGGGGCCGCAGCTCGGCGCGGCTCACCGCGCCGACGGTGGCCGCCGGCGCCGTCGCGAGGAAATGGCTGCGGGAGCGGCACGGCACGACCTTCGCCGGCTGGATGAGCGCGCTCGGCGAGATCGAGATCCCGTTCGAGGACGAGTCGCAGATCCCGCTCAACCCGTTCTACGCGCCCAATGCCGGCATCGTGCCGCGGCTCGAGGCGCACATGGACGCGCTGCGCAAGGCGGGCGACTCGTGCGGCGCGCGCATCACGGTGGTCGCGCGCGGGGTGCCGGTCGGGCTCGGCGAGCCGCTGTTCGACCGGCTCGACGCCGACGTGGCCTGGGCGCTGATGGGGCTCAACGCGGTCAAGGGCGTCGAGATCGGCGACGGGTTCGCAGTCGTCGCGCAGCGCGGCAGCGAGCACGGCGACGAGCTGACGCCCGACGGCTTCGCGAGCAACCACGCCGGCGGCGTGCTCGGCGGCATCAGCACCGGGCAGGACCTGGTCGCGCGCATCGCGATCAAGCCGACGAGCTCGATCCGCACGCCCAGGGCGTCGATCGACCGCGAAGGCCGGCCGACGACGGTCGAGACCTTCGGCCGCCACGACCCCTGCGTGGGCATCCGCGCGACGCCGATCGCCGAGGCGCTGCTGGCGCTGGTGGTGATGGACCACGCGCTGCGCCACCGTGCGCAGTGCGGCGACGTGCAGCTGCCGCTGCCGCCGATCCCGGGCGCGCGCCGCGCATGACGCCGGCCCCGGCGGCGCCGGTCGGCGCCTTCGGCGCCGTGCTGTTCTGCTACTTCGCGACGATCGGCGCGTTCAATCCGTACGCGCCGCTGTGGTTCAAGGAGCTCGGCTTCTCGACGCTGGCGATCGGCTTCATCGCGTCGCTGCAGGCCTGGACGCGCATCGCGGCCCCGTACGCCTGGGGCTGGATGGGCGACCACGGCGGCGAGCGCGTGCGGCTGATCCGCGCCGCCGCGCTGGCCGCGCTGGCGGCCGCGGTGGCGCTGATGTTCACGACCGGGCCGACCGCCGTCGCGGTGGCGGTGGTCGTGCTCTTCCTCGCCAACGGCGGCGTGATGCCGCTCACCGAGGCCGCACTCGCGGGCCGCCTGCAGACCGCCACCGGCACCGACGCCGCGCGGTACGGCCGCGTGCGCATGTGGGGGTCGATCGGATTCGTCGTCGCGGTGGTGGCCTACGGCGCGCTGCTGCAGGCGGTGGGGATCGAGTGGTTCCCGCAGCTCACCGTCGCGATGTCCGTGCTGCTGCTGGCGGCGGCCTGGCGGCTGCCGCGCCAGGCCGATCCGGTGCACACGGCGAGCGCGGCGCCGAGCGTGATCTCGGTGCTGCGGCGCCCGGTGGTGGCCTGGTTCTTCGCGGCGGTCTTCTTCCACGTGCTGGCGCACACCAGCCTGTACGCCTTCTTCTCGCTGTACCTCGACGACCTGGGCTACCCGAAGTCGGCGGTCGGTCTGCTGTGGGCGGCGGCGATCGTCGTCGAGGTCGTGTTCTTCTGGCTCCAGGGCCGCTTCTTCGACCGCTTCTCGGCCTGGCGCTGGCTCGGCTGGGCGGCCGCCGCCGCGGTGCTGCGCTTCGTGCTGACGGCGGCCTTCGGCGGCCAGGCGGCGGTGCTGGTCGCCGCACAGCTGCTGCACGCGCTGACCTTCGCCGCGCAGCACGCGGCCTGCATCATGGTGGTCAACCGGCACTTCCCGGGCGCGCTGCGCGGCCGCGGCCAGGCGCTCTACACGGTGCTCGGCTACGGGGTCTCGGGAGTGATCGGCGGTGCAGCCGGCGGCTGGCTGGGCACCGCCTTCGGCTTCGCGTCGGTCTTCTGGGCGGCCGCGGTCGCGGCACTGCTCGGCGGGGCCTGCGTGTGGCGCGCTGCACGCCACGACATCCGGTAAGCGGCTTCAGCCGCGCCCGGTCGACCCGAAGCCGCCGGCGCCGCGCGCCGACGCGTCGAAGCTGTCGACGACGCGGAACGCGGCCTGAACCACCGGCACGACGACGAGTTGCGCGATGCGCTCCAGCGGCTCGATCGTGAAGGGCGCGCGGCCACGGTTCCAGCAGCTGACCATCAGCGGGCCCTGGTAGTCGCTGTCGATGAGCCCGACCAGGTTGCCGAGCACGAGGCCGTGCTTGTGGCCGAGCCCGCTGCGCGGCAGCACCATCGCCGCCAGCCCCGGGTCGCCGAGGTGGATCGCGATGCCGGTCGGGACCAGCGCCGCGTCGCCCGCGGCCAGCGTGAGCGGCGCGTCGATCGCCGCGCGCAGGTCCAGCCCGGCGCTGCCCGGGGTCGCGTAGGCGGGCAGACGGTCAACCAGTCGCGGGTCGAGGATGCGCAGGTCGACGACGCTCACGCGCGCACCCCGTCCGGCAGGCGGCGCGCGATCTCGGCGACCAGCGCGCGCGCCAGCGTCAGCTTGTCGGCGCGCGGAAGCTCGGTCTCGCCCTCGGCATCGACGAGCACGAGGGCGTTGTCGTCGCGTCCGAAGGTCGCCGGGCCGAGGTTGCCGACGATCAGCGGCACGCCCTTGCGCTGGAGCTTCTCGCGCGAGTGGCGCACGAGGTCCTCGCTCTCGGCCGCGAAGCCGACGCACCATGGGCGCTCGGCCGCGGGCAGCCGCGCCACCTCGGCCAGGATGTCGGGGTTCTCGGTCAGCTCGAACAGCGGCGCGCCCCGGCGGCCATCCTTCTTGACCTTGTGCTCGTTGACGTGCGCCGGTCGCCAGTCGGCGACAGCGGCCGTGGCGACGAAGACGTCGTGCCGCGGCGCCTCGGGCAGCACCGCAGCGTGCATCTGGCACGCGCTCGCGACGTCGATGCGGCGCACGCCGGGCGGGGTCGGCAGGTGCACCGGCCCGGCCACCAGCGTGACGTCGGCGCCGGCCTCGGCCGCGGCGCGCGCGACCGCGAAGCCCATCTTGCCGCTCGAGTGGTTGGTGATGCCGCGCACCGGATCGATGGCCTCGAACGTGGGGCCGGCGGTCACCAGCACGCGCCGGCCGGCCAGCAGCTTGGGCTGGAAGAAGGCGACCAGCGCGTCGCGGATCTCGGCCGGCTCGAGCATGCGGCCGTCGCCGGTCTCGCCGCAGGCCTGGTCGCCGGCGGCGGGCCCGAGGACCACGGCGCCGTCGGCGCGCACCTGCGCGACGTTGCGCCCGGTCGCCGGGTGCGCCCACATCTCGCGGTTCATCGCCGGGGCCAGCAGCAGCGGGCAGCGCTCGACCGGCCGCGCGACGCACAGCAGCGACAGCAGGTCGTCGGCACGGCCCTGGGCGACGCGGGCGATGAAGTCGGCGGTCGCCGGCGCGACGACGATCGCATCGGCCTCGCGCGACAGGTTGATGTGCGCCATCGCGTTGGGCTCGCGCAGGTCCCAGGTCGAGGCGACGACCGGGCGGCCGCTCAGCGCCTGCATCGTGAGCGCGGTCACGAACTGCAGCGCGCCCTCGGTCATCACCACCTGCACGGTGGCGCCCGCCTTGACCAGCTCGCGCGCGAGGTCGGCGGCCTTGTAGCAGGCGATGCCGCCGCTCAGCCCCAGCACGAGGCGGCGGCCGGCGAGTTCGGGCGCGGGGGGCGTCGACATGGGCGCGCACTCTAGCAGCAGCGCACCGCGTGCCGTCGCCTCCGGGTGCGCGGGCCGGCAGGCGCCGTGCCGGCGATCGGACCGGTCGGCAATGTCCTTGAATTTCAGAAGTTTCTGAAACAGCCGATACTGGCCACGTTGTCCCGATCGCGCAGTCCCGCCATGGAAACGCTCAGTCCGCTCGTGCGCAGCTTCGTCGGCCACTTCGGCGAGATGGGCAGCCGCTGGGGCATCAACCGCACCGTCGGCCAGATCTACGCGCTGATCTACGTCTCGCCGCGCCCGCTGCACGCCGAGGAGATCGCGCAGCAGCTCGAGTTCAGCCGCAGCAACGTCAGCATGGGGCTCAAGGAACTGCAGGCCTGGCGTCTGGTGCAGATGCGCTTCGTGCCCGGCGACCGCCGCGAGTACTTCGAGGCGCCGCACGACGCCTGGGAGGTCTTCCGCACGCTGGCCGAGCAGCGCCGCCGGCGCGAGGTCGAGCCGACGCTGTCGATGCTGCGCAACGCGCTGCTCGAGGCGCCGACCACCGAGGCCGACCGCGTCGCGCAGGAGCGCATGAAGGGCATGCACGACGTCATCGAGCTGCTGATGACCTGGTTCGACGACGTCCAGCGGCTCGACGCCGCGACGCTCGCGCAGCTGATGAAGATGGGCTCGAAGGTGCAGCGCGTGCTGGAGTTCACCGGCAAGCTCAAGCCGGCGCCGGCCGCGCGCGGCACGAGCGAGGAGGCCGCCTGATGGATGCCGTGCTCCTGGCGCGCATGCAGTTCGCCGCCAACATCACGTTCCACATCCTGTTCCCGACGATCACGATCGCGCTCGGCTGGCTGCTGCTGTTCTTCCGCTGGCGCTGGCTGCGCACGCGCGACGTCGCGTGGCTCGGCGCCTACCGCCTGTGGACCAAGGTCTTCGCGCTGACCTTCGCGCTCGGCGTCGTCAGCGGCATCACGATGAGCTTCCAGTTCGGCACCAACTGGCCGGGCTTCATGGAGCGCGTGGGCAACATCGCCGGCCCGCTGCTCGGCTACGAGGTGCTGACGGCCTTCTTCCTCGAGGCGACCTTCCTCGGGATCATGCTCTTCGGCCACGGCCGCGTCAGCGAGCGCGTGCACATGATCGCGACCTTCCTCGTCGCCTTCGGCACGACGATGAGCGCGTTCTGGATCCTCGCGCTCAACTCGTGGATGCACACGCCCGCCGGGTACGAGATCCGCGACGGCGAATTCTTCGTGACGAGCTGGCTCGAGGTGATCTTCAACCCCTCGTTCCCCTACCGGCTCGCGCACACGCTGCTGGCGTCGGGGCTGACGGTGGCCTTCCTCGTCGCCGGCGTGAGCGCGTGGCAGGTGCTGCGCGGCAAGGTGCAGCCCTTCACCGCGAAGGCGATGCGCACCGGGCTCACGCTGGGCGCGGTGCTGATCCCGGTGCAGATCCTCGTCGGCGACCTGCACGGGCTCAACACGCTCGAGCACCAGCCGCAGAAGGTGGCCGCGATGGAAGGCATCTGGCAGACCGAGCGCGGCGCGCCGCTGCTGCTGTTCGCGGTGCCCGACGAGGAGGAACGGACCAACCACTACGAGATCGGCATCCCGAAGGGCGCGAGCCTGATCCTGACGCACGAGCTCGACGGCGAGATCCGCGGTCTCGACGAGTTCCAGGGCTCGCACCCGCCGGTGGCGCCGGTCTTCTACGCCTTCCGCATCATGGTCGGCACCGGGATGCTGATGCTCGCCTTCGGCTGGGCCGGCTGGTGGCTGCTGCGGCGCCGCGGCTGGGAGCCGCGCGCGCTGCCGCGGCCTCTGCTCTGGGGCCTGGCCGGGATGAGCTTCTCCGGCTGGGTGGCCACGGTCGCCGGCTGGTACGTGACCGAGATCGGCCGCCAGCCGTACATCGTGTTCGGCCTGCTGCGCACCGCCGAGACGGCCTCGTCCGTGCCCTCGTCGATGATCGCCTTCACGCTGGCACTGTACGTCACGGTCTACCTCGCGCTCGTCGTCGCCTATGTCGGCGTCGTGCGGCACCTGGCCGAGAAGCCGGTCGACCTTCCGTCCGACGCGGCCGCCGGGGCCGCCGCGCGCCCGGGTGCGGCGCACGCCGCCTGAACCGGACGCGGGGGACGTCGCGATGGACTGGGGTCATGCGCTGCCGGTGATCTTCCTGGCGCTGATGGGCCTGTCGATGCTGGCCTACGTGGTGCTCGACGGCTACGACCTCGGCGTCGGACTGCTGCTGCACCGCGCCGGCGACGCCGACAAGGACACGATGATCGCCAGCATCGGGCCGTTCTGGGACGCCAACGAGACCTGGCTGGTGCTGGGGGTCGGCATCCTGCTGATCGCCTTCCCGAAGGCGCACGGCATGGTGCTGACCGCGCTGTACCTGCCGGTGGCGCTGATGCTGGTCGGGCTGATCCTGCGCGGCGTGGCCTTCGACTTCCGCGTCAAGGCGCAGGACGACCACAAGCCGCTGTGGAACTTCGCGTTCTTCGCCGGCTCCGGGCTGGCCGCGGCGAGCCAGGGCTGGATGCTCGGCCGCTACATCACCGGCTTCGCGCCGGGCTGGGAGTTCCAGCTCTTCGCCGCGGTGATCGCGCTGTTGCTGCCGGCGGCCTACGTGCTGCTCGGCGCCGGCTGGCTGATCATGAAGACCGAGGGCGAGCTGCAGCGCGCCGCGGTGCGCTGGGCGCGCATCGCGTGGCCGCCGGTCGTCGTCGGCATGGGACTGATCTCGCTGGCCACGCCGCTGGTCAGCGCGACGGTGCGCGAGCGCTGGTTCTCGATGCCGGAATTCATCGCGCTGCTGCCGATCCCGCTCGTCACGCTGGCGGCGCTGGTCGTCGCGCGCGCGGCGCTCAACTCGCGCCAGGTGCTGGAGCGCCTGTGCTGGGTGCCGTTCGCCGCCGTGGTGGCGGTGTTCGTGCTCGGCGGCATCGGGCTCGCCTACAGCCTGTTCCCGTACGTCGTGATGGACCGGCTGACGATCTGGGACGCGGCGAGCGCCACCGAATCGCTGGTCGTGATCGCGATCGGCTGCGCGATCACCGTGCCGACGATCGTCGGCTACACGATCTTCGCGTACCGCGTCTTCTGGGGCAAGGCGACCGCGCTGCGCTACGCCTGAGGCGACGCCGGCGCGGCCTCAGGCGGTGCGCGCCTCGGACAGGCCGAGCTCCTCGATCATGCGCTGGCGCATCACGAACTTCTGCGCCTTGCCGGTCACCGTCATCGGCAGCTCGGCGACGAAGCGCACGTGGCGCGGCACCTTGTAGTGCGCGATGCGGTCGCGGCAGAAGTCGCGGATCTCGTCGGCGGTCGCGCTCTCGCCGGGCTTGAGCACGATCCACGCCGCGACCTCCTCGCCGTAGCGCGCGTCGGGCACGCCGAACACCTGCACCTGCGCCACCTTCGGGTGGCGGAACAGGAACTCCTCGACCTCGCGCGGGTAGACGTTCTCGCCGCCTCGGATCAGCATGTCCTTGACGCGTCCGACGATGTTGCAGAAGCCCTCGGCGTCGATCGTCGCCAGGTCGCCGGTGTGCATCCAGCCGTCGCGCACGGCCTCGGCGGTGCGCGCCTCGTCGTCCCAGTAGCCGCGCATCACGCTGTATCCCCGGGTGCAGAGCTCGCCCGTTTCGCCGACCGGCACGGTGCGCCCCTCGGCGTCGACGATCTTCACCTCGAGGTGCGGCATGACGCGGCCGACGGTCGAGACGCGCCGCTCGAGCGGGTCGGAGGTCGAGCTCTGGAACGACACCGGCGAGGTCTCGGTCATGCCGTAGGCGATCGTCACCTCGGTCATGTGCATCGCGCCGTCGACGCGCTTCATCACCTCGATCGGGCACGGGCTGCCGGCCATGATGCCGCCGCGCAGGCTCGAGAGGTCGAACTCGGCGAAGCGCGGGTGGTCGAGCTGCGCGATGAACATCGTCGGCACGCCGTGCAGGTGGGTGCAGCGCTCGGCGGCCACGGCCTGAAGCGTGGCCAGCGGGTCGAAGCCCTCGCCCGGGAAGACCATCGTGCCGCCGGTGACGACGGTCGCCAGCGAGCTCATCACCATGCCGAAGCAGTGGTAGAGCGGCACCGGCACGCACAGCCGGTCGCCGGCGCCGTAGCCCATCGTGCGCGCGACGTCGCGCGCGTTGTTGACGATGTTGTGGTGCGTCAGCGTCGCGCCCTTCGGCGCGCCGGTGGTGCCGCTCGTGAACTGGATGTTGATCGGGTCGTGGCAGTCGAGCGCGGCCCCGATGCGTCGCGCCTCGGCGACCGACTCGGCGTCGGCGCGCGCGAGCACGTCGTCGAGGTTGAACATGCCCGGCGTGCGCTCGGCGCCCATGCGGATCACGCTGCGCAAGGCCGGCAGCGCACGCGCCTGCAGCCGGCCGGGCTCGGCCTGCGCGAGTTCGGGGGCCAGCGTCTGCAGCATGCCGAGGTAGTCGCTGCTCTTGAACGCGGCGGCGGTGACGAGCGCGCTGCAGCCGACCTTGTTCAGCGCGTACTCGAGCTCCGACAGCCTGTAGGCCGGGTTGACGTTGACCAGGACGACGCCGATGCGCGCGGTCGCGTACTGCGCGAGGATCCACTCGGACCGGTTGGGGGACCAGATGCCGACGCGGTCGCCGCGGCGCACGCCGATCTGCAGCAGCCCGGCGGCCAGGCGGTCGGCGTGCTCGCCCAGCTCGCGCCAGGTCCAGCGCACGCCGGCCTCGCGGAAGACGCAGGCCTCGGCGTCCGGACGGGCCGCGACGACCGCATCGAGGCACTGCGCGACGGTGAGCGTCGACAACGGCGGCTCGTCGTCGCCGCGCACGTGCGACAGGCCGTCGACCGGTGCGCGGCCACGGCGGGTGGGGTCGGCTGCGTTCATCGTGTCTCCTGATGCGGGCCCGGCCGCGTCGCGGCGCGGCCCGCCATCATGCCCGCGCCCGGTCCGGGGCGCTTCACTGCGGCGGCGGCGCACCGAAGCTCGGCGGCGGCTCCTCGAACTCCTCGTCGAGCGGCGTGATGTCGAGGTTCACGCCCTCGGTGTCCAGCACCTTCTGCTCGCCGAGCCCGTAGAGCACCAGTTCGGGGAACATCAGCGCCGTGCCGACCATCGCGATCTGCAGCGCGACGAAGGCGATCGAACCCTTGTAGATGTCGGCCGTGCTGAACGCCGCGATCTTCGCCCCGGTGATCTTGTCGACGTAGTCGACCTTCGGCGCCACGCTGCGCAGGTAGAACAGCGCGAAGCCGAACGGCGGCGTCAGGAACGAGGTCTGCATGTTGAGCGCGACCATCACGCCGAACCAGACCAGGTTGACGTCGAAGTCCCTCAGCACCGGCAGCAGCAGCGGCAGCAGGATGAAGGCGATCTCGAAGAAGTCGAGGAAGAAGCCGAGAACGAAGATCAGCGCGTTGACGAAGAGCAGGAAGCCCATCTCGCCGCCG
>JALORQ010000229.1 GCA_025458805.1 Rubrivivax sp. | reverse complement strand
GTCCGCCGGGAGGACCCCGGTCCTGCCGGCGACGGCGGCCACGTATCCCTGGTAGCGGCTCACGAGGGCTCCGAACGCGTCCTCGTCCCCCGCGAGGCTCCGCTCGACCAGCAGTTCGTCCGGTGGCAGCGGACCCGAAGGGGACATCGGCTCACCCCGTGATACGGCGGGCGCGCGGCAAAGGTTGCGCCCCGCCGTCGGGGCAGACTACGCCTCCTTCGGGACGCCCGGCGGTCTCGGCCGCGAGCCGGCCGGGGGCTACCGCAGCCCGTGCCCGGAGAGGATCGTCAGCGCCTCGACGTAGCGCGCCCGGGTCCCTGCGACGACGTCGGCCGGAAGATCCGGCGCCGGCGGGTTCTTGTCCCACCGGCACGATTCCAGGAAGTCGCGCACGAACTGCTTGTCGAACGAAGGCTGCGACCCGCCCGGCGCGTAGCGCTCGGCCGGCCAGAAGCGCGAGGAGTCCGGGGTCAGCATCTCGTCGCAGACGGCGATCTTCCCGTCGATCACGCCGAACTCGAACTTCGTGTCGGCGATGATGATCCCGCGCGCGCCGGCGTGGGCCGCCGCCTCCGCGTACAGGCGCAGCGAAACCTCGCGCACCGCCGCGGCGCGGGCGTCGCCGACGATGCCGCGCATGCGGTCGAAGTCGATGTTCTCGTCGTGCGCGCCCTGCTGCGCCTTGGTCGCCGGCGTGAAGATCGGCTGCGGCAGCGCGGCCGCCTGCGGCAGGCCGGGCGGCAGCGCCACCCCGCAGACGGTGCCGCGGTCGCGGTACTCCTTCCAGCCCGAGCCGGCGAGGTATCCGCGCACGATGGCCTCGACCGGCAGCGGCTCGAGCCGCCGCACCAGCATCGCCCGCCCTTCGACCTGCGGCACCTCGTCGGCCGCGACGACCGTGCACGGGTCCTCCCCGGTCAGGTGGTTGGGGACGACGTGCGCCAGCCGAGCGAACCAGAACAGCGCCATCGCGGTGAGGATGCGGCCCTTGCCCGGAATCGGCACCGGCAGCACCTCGTCGAAGGCCGAGATGCGGTCGGTCGCGACCAGCAGCAGCCGGTCGTCGCCGACGGCGTAGATGTCGCGCACCTTGCCGCGCGCGAGCAGCGGCAGCGAGTGCAGGGTCGACTGGAAGAGCGCGGACTGGGCCATGGTCAAGCTTGGGGACGGGCGTGCGCCTAGTGTGACGCATCCGGCACGGGCCCCGGAAAGCCGAAGGGCTGCCGGAGCAGCCCTTCGCGCCTGCCGTCGTGCCGGGGCCGCAGACGCCGTCCCGTCAGGCGACGACCTGCGCCAGCTCGCCCTGCGCGTAGCGGCGCGCCACCTCGCCCAGCGGCAGCGGCCGCAGCTTTGCGGCCTGGCCCTCGCAGCCGAACTCGAGGTAGCGCTGCTTGCAGATGCGGTAGGCGGCCTCGCGCGCCGGCTTCATCCACTCGCGCATGTCGAACTTGTCCGGGTTCTCGGCCATGAACTTGCGCACCGCGCCGGTCATCGCGAGGCGGATGTCCGTGTCGATGTTGATCTTGCGCACGCCGTGCTTGATCGCCTCCTGGATCTCGGAGACCGGCACGCCGTACGTTTCCTTCATCCTGCCGCCGTACTGGCGGATCTGCTCGAGCAGGTCCTGCGGCACGCTCGACGACCCATGCATCACGAGGTGCGTGTTCGGGATGCGGCGGTGGATCTCCTTGATGCGGTCGATCGCCAGGATGTCGCCGGTGGGCTTGCGGGTGAACTTGTAGGCGCCGTGGCTGGTGCCGATGGCGATCGCCAGCGCGTCGAGCTGGGTCTTCTTGACGAAGTCGGCCGCCTGCTCGGGGTCGGTCAGCAGCTGCTCGCGGGTCATCGTGCCCTCGGCGCCGTGGCCGTCCTCCTTGTCGCCCTTCATCGTCTCGAGGCTGCCCAGGCAGCCGAGCTCGCCCTCGACGGTGACGCCGAGCGCGTGCGCCATGTCGACGACCTGGCGCGTGACCTCGACGTTGTACTCGTAGCTCGCGACCGTCTTGCCGTCGGCCTCGAGGCTGCCGTCCATCATCACCGAGCTGAAGCCGAGGCCGATCGCGCCGCGGCAGACGTCGGGGCTCTGGCCATGGTCCTGGTGCATCACGAGAGGGATCTGCGGCCAGGCCTCGACGGCGGCCTGGATCAGGTGCTTGATGAAGGACTCGCCGGCGTACTTGCGGGCGCCGGCGCTGGCCTGCAGGATGACCGGCGCGCCCACCTCGGCGGCCGCGGTCATCACCGCCTGCACCTGCTCGAGGTTGTTGACGTTGTACGCCGGGATGCCATAGCCGTTCTCGGCGGCATGGTCCAGCAGCTGTCGCATCGAAACGAGTGGCATGGTAGTCCCCTGGAGGGTGGTCGAGGCTGAGGCGTTCCCGGCGGCGTCGCGCCCACCGCGCGCCCGACGCGCCCGATCGGCGGACTGGCGCGCACGCTGCCCCCGATTCTACGGGCCACCCTCCGCGTGCCGCCCCTGCCGAACTCGAACAGCGCGGGCATTCCTGCGCTGTTCGCGCCCATGCACCGCCCTGCGCCGGGGACACTGCGCGAGTGGGCAGCCGCGGCAGCCGGCCTGCGCCCCCGGACGGAGAACTGCCATCGCCCGCCATGCCCGCACCGACCTGCAGGATGCCACGCGCTGGATCACGCCGGCCGCGCTGGCCCACGGCCCGCGGCTGGCCGCGCACGTCGGGCAGCGGCTCGCGATCTCGCGGCGCGCCGCTCGCGCGCTGCTCGTGCGGCTGGCCGCCGCGCAGTGGCTGGCGCGCGACGGCACACCGCGCCGCCCGATGTGGCGGCCGGGCGCGCTGCGGCAGGTGGTGATCGGCTATGCGCTCGACGGCCTCGACGAAGGCCGGGCCTGGCGTCGCGACTTCGCGCCGGTGTTCGACCTGCCGGCGCCGGTGGCGCGCCTGGCCCAGCACGCGTTCACCGAGCTGCTCAACAACGCCGTCGACCACAGCGGCGGCACCCGGGTCACGGTCTCGGTGCGGCAGACCCCGCTGCAGCTGCAGCTTCTGGTCAGCGACGACGGCTGCGGACTGTTCGACCGCATCGCCGGGGCGCACGCGATCGACGAGCCGCGGCTGGCGATGGCCGAGCTGGCGAAGGGCCGGCTCACGACGCAGCCCGACCGCCATCGCGGCCACGGGCTGTTCTTCGTCGCCCGCACGGCCGACGTCCTCGACCTGCGCGCCAACGGCGCGGCCTTCCAGCACCGCGGCTGGGATCCGGCGCGCTGGCACGACGGGCGCCCGCTCGACGCGGCCGGCACCTCGGTCTATGCCGCCTTCGCGCTCGACACGACGCGCACGCTCGAAGGGGCCATGCGCGAGCACGCCGCCGACCCCGGGCGCCTCGACCTGGACCGGACGACGGTGCCGATGGCGCTGCTGGCCGACGCCGACGGCGTGCTCGAGTCGCGCGCGCTGGCGCGCCGCGCGGCGGCACGGCTCGAGGGCTTCCGCGAGGCCGTGCTCGACTTCACCGGCGTGCGGGCGGTGGGCCACGGCTTCGCCGACGAGCTGTTTCGCGTGCAGGCTCGCCGCGGTGACGGATTGCCCCTGCGCACCCTCGCGGCGGGGCCCGAGGTCGCGGCGGTCATCGCCGGCGCCTCGACCGCGGCCTGAGGCCGCAGGCGCACGGCGCAGCGATCAGCGCGGGGCTTAGCGCGCGCGCTCGATCTCGAGCACCATCTGCATCGTCCGCAGCACGCGGTCGGGCGTCAGGCTGATGCTGTCGATGCCGAGCTCGACCAGGTAGCGCGC
>JALORQ010000087.1 GCA_025458805.1 Rubrivivax sp. | reverse complement strand
CTTGTGATAAGCGAGGACACGGGCGGGCGGAGGCGCGATCCGGACCTTGACCGGCTTGCCGCCGATGCTGATGCGGTCGCCGAAGGAGATGCGCTGGCCGATGTGCGCCGGCTGGCCGTTCACGGTGATGCGACCCTCGAGGATCATCTGCTCCATGTCGCGCCGCGAGCCGATGCCCGCCTGAGCGAGCACCTTGTGAAGCTTCGGAGCGTCCGCGTCGGGCGGCAGGACACGCTTCGGCGGCGCCGGAAGCGGCGCGTTCGCGTCGGGCGCCGCCTCGTCGTCGAAGCGGCCCGACACGACCCCGGCGAACAGCTCGGAGGGATCGACCTGGACGACGACTGCGGTCTCCCCGGAACCGGTGCCGGCATCCGCAGCATCGTCTCCGGCCGCCGGGTCCGCACCCTCGTCGGCGGCCGTCACGGAGGTGGGAGGATCTCCGCGCCGGCCGCGCCGCCGATTGCGGCCGCGCCGGCGAGCGGAGCGCGGGCCCGCGACTTCGCCCGCCGCCGCGTCATCCTGCCCGAAGCGAGGGGCCGGCACACGCTCGGCGCCGTCGTCCGGGGGCGCCTCCGCGGTGGACACCCGCTCGACCCGCACGCCCGGATCGGGAGATGCCGCGACGTTCTGGGTCGGAACCTGGGTCTCGGCAGCCCTCTCGGCCGGCTCCACGCTCGCCGTGACCGCATCGTCGGCCGCCCGCTTGGCACGCGCGCGCCGGGGGCGAGGAGCCGCGGCTTCCGGCGCCGCGGGGCCCGCGGCGCCCTCGGTGTCGACGGGTGCGACGGCAGCGGCGTCCGCCACGCGCCGCGCGGCACGCTTGCGAGGCGCCTTGGGGGTCGGGGCCTCGGGCGTCGCCGCGACGTCCGCGAGCGGGGGATCGGCATCGGAAGCGTTCATGCGCGAGTGTCGGCTGGGGCTGAAGGGGTCGGGGCCACCGAGGCCGCCGATGCGGGAACAATGACCGGATCGGCCAGGGTCGCGGCAGCGCCGTAGGTAGCTGGGAAGTCGAGCGAAGCACTCTCGGAGGGCGCCCCCCCTGCCGCCGGCTGCTGTGCGCTCGCGGCGTCGACCTCACCCGTCACGGGGGCGGTCTCGAGGTCTGCGGCCGGGCGCGACGGCGGCGGCCCGCCATCGAGCGGGAGCGCGGCCTGCGAAGGCGCGAGCGAGACGGCATCGCCTGCCGTCTCGGCAGACGGCGGACGCAGCCCATCGATCGGCGGCAGTTCGTCGAGGCCGGCCAGCCCAAGGTCGTCCAGGAATCGCCTCGTCGTCGCGTACAGCGCCGGGCGCCCAGGTGTCTCGCGGTGCCCGATCGCCTCGATCCAGCCCCGGTCTTCGAGCTGCTTGACGATCTGGCTGCCCACGGTGACGCCGCGGATGTCCTCGATGTCGCCGCGCGTGACGGGCTGGCGATAGGCGACGATCGCCAGCGTCTCCATCGCGGCGCGCGAATAGCGCGCCGGCCGCTCCGGGTGCAGCCGGTCGAGGTACACACGCACCCCGGGACGCGTCTGGAACCGCCAGCCGCTCGCCACCGCCACCAGCTCGACGCCGCGACCATCCCAGTCGCGGGCGATCTCGTCGAGCAGCGCGCGCAGGGTCTGCACGTCGGGTTCGTCATCGAACAGTTGCCGCATCTCGCGCAGCGACAGCGGCGCCGGCGCGCAGAGCAGCGCGGTCTCGAGGACTCGCTTGGCCTCGGCGGGGGTCATCGATCGTTCGGCTGGCTCCCGCGCCGGACGCGGGGCGAAGGGTTCATCGGTGGCAGGGTCGCGGCCGCGGAGGTGCGGCGTGAGGCGGGCGCGGGACAGGCTCCCGGGCGACTCGGCGCATGCCCGCATCCACGTGGCGGGTCGTCGGCCGACCGGCGCCATCGCAAGCCCGTCGGCCGCGGCAGCCCGGCGAAGCCTGCATTGTAGACCCCGGCTGACTTCAGGCAGGGGGGGCGCTGGCGAGCGAGCGCCACGCACGCTCGAAGTCCGGAGGCGGCGCGGCATCGAAGCGCAACTTGCGCCCGTCGACGGGGTGCACGAGTTCGAGCCGCGCCGCGTGCAGGGCCTGCCGGCTCAGACCGAGCGCAGGCCGTCCCCCGTACAGCAGATCGCCCACCAGCGGGTGCCCGCAGTGGGCAAGGTGCACGCGGATCTGATGCGTCCGGCCGGTGTGGAGCGTGCAGCGCAGCGCGCTGAACTCGCCCTCGCCGGTACGGCACGCGGCCAGCGTCTCGACGTCGGTGCGCGCCGGCTTGCCCCCGGCGACGACGGCCATGCGCAGCCGCTGCGCCGGGTCGCGGCCGATCGGCGCCTCGACCGACCGGACGTCGACACGCCCGTGGGCGATGGCGAGGTAGCGGCGGTGAACGGCGCGTGCCGCGATCATGCGCACCAGCCCCGTGACGGCGGCGAGGCTCTTTCCGACCAGCATCAGGCCCGAGGTGTCCTTGTCGAGCCGGTGGACGATGCCGGCGCGCGGCAGCGACGCCGCGGCGTCGTGATGCGCGAGCAGCGCGTTGAGCAGTGTCCCCGACCAGTTTCCGGCGCCCGGATGCACCACCAATCCGGGCGGCTTGTCGATCACCATCAGATGCTCGTCCTCGTGCACGATGGCGAGCACCATCGGCTCGGGACGGAACGCGCGGCTCTCGTCGGTCGGAAGAAGCTCGATCTCGACGACCTGCCCCGCGCGCAGGCGTCTCGCGGCCTGGGTCACCGTCGTGCCGTCGACCCGCACGCAGCCGCGCGCGACGAGCGCCTGCAGGTGGCTGCGCGAGAACTCGGGAGCCATCGCGACGAGATGGCGGTCGAGCCGCTCGCCGTGCGCGCCCACGCCGATCGCGTCGCAGCGCCGTTCGTGCTCGGATTCGGCGGCCTCGCCCGCCTCGTCGTCGACGGCAAGTCCCTGGGCCGCCGGGTTCGCCGCGTGCATGGCCGGCAGGGCGTGCTCCGTATACTTCATCGGGTGAAGGCGCCGTCCCCGTCCCGTTCCGACACCGCCCGCCCGTCGCGTGCAGCCCCGAGGCGACACGTGCGCCGAGCCTGGAAACCTCTGGTCGCGCTAGCGATCGCCGGCCTGCTCGCGGGCTGCGGCACGACCGACCGCGACGAACTCGCCGGCAAGACGGCAGATCGATTGTATCGGGACGCCCAGGAGGAGGCCTCGGCCGGCAGCTACGAGCGCGCGGCGCGCGCTCTCGAGCGCGTCGAGGGCCTGGCGGCCGGCACCCTGTTGGCGCAGCAGGCGCAGATCGACCGCGCGTACTACCTGTGGAAGGCGAACGACCGCGCCGGTGCGCTGGCCGCGATCGAACGCTTCATCCGCTTCAACCCCTCGAGCCCGGTGCTCGACTATGCGATGTACCTGCGCGGGCTGATCAACTTCAACGACAGCCTGGGCCTCGCCGGATGGCTCGCCGGCCAGGAACTCGCCGAGCGCGACCAGCAGGCGGCCCGCGATTCCTTCGAGGCCTTCCGCGAACTCACCGAGCGCTTCCCGGACTCGCGGTACACGCCCGACGCGCTGACGCGGATGGCCTACATCACCAACTCGCTGGCCGCGCACGAACTGCACGTGGCCCGCTACTACTTCAGGCGCGGCGCGTACGTCGCGGCGGCCAACCGGGCGCGGCATGCGATCAGCGAGTACCAGACCTCCCCCTCCACCGAGGAGGCGCTGTACCTGCTGATGCAGTGCTACGAGCGGCTCGAACTGCCAGACCTGCGCGCCGATGTCGAGCGCGTGCTGCGCCTCAACTTCCCGCAGAGCCGCTTCATCGCGCAGGGGTCCGCGGTGCCGCAGCGGCCCTGGTGGCAGCTCTGGTGACGATCGCGACCGAGCGCAGGCTCACTCCGTGTGATCGCGCGCCAGCCGGGCCAGCCACGCCATCGCATCGGATTCGGCATCGACCCAGCGCATCGGCGGCAGCGCGGCGCGCAGCCGCCGCCCGTACGGCATGCGCGTCAGACGGGGGTCGCACACGACGAGCAGGCCGCGGTCCGTCTCGCTGCGGATCAGCCGGCCCGCGCCCTGCTTGAGCGCGATCGCCGCCTCGCCGACGAAGTACTCGACGAACGCGTCGCGCCCGGCGGCCTCCAGGCGACGCACCCGAGCCTCGACGAGCGGATCGCCCGGCGGCGGGAACGGCAGCTTGTCGATGACGACGCACTGCAGCGCATCGCCGCGCAAGTCGATGCCTTCCCAGAAGGTCTGCGATCCGACGAGGACGACGCCACGCCCGTCGCCGTAGCGCTGCAGCAGCGCCCGCCGCGGCGCGCTCCCCTGCACCAGCACCTCGAGGGCCGGGCCGGTCGGGTCGCAGGCGGCGCGCAGCGCGTCGGCGATCGCAGGCAGTGCCTTCAGCGTGGTGGTCAGCACGAACGTGCGTCCGCCGAGGACCTGCGCGCAGCGCGCGGCCAGCGCGCCCACGGCCGGCGCGTGCGTGGCGTCGCCGGGGCGCGCGAACGGCTGCGGGACCCATGCGCGCGCCTGTGCGGCGTGGTCGTACGGACTGCCGACGCGCAGGCGCGCCGCGTCGTCGAGCCCGGCTGCGGCGCTGAACCAGGACAGCGCCTCGTCGTCGCCGAGGGTCGCCGAGGTGAAGACCCAGGCGCGCGGTGCGCGGCGTCGCTGATCGCGCATCAGGTCGCCGATGTCCAGAGGTGACTCGACGAGGCGCGCCTGGCCGGGCGTCAGGTCGATCCAGCGCACGCGGTCGCCCGCGGCGTCGCCGGCAAACTGCTTCGCGCACGCCGTGAGCGCATCGGCGCGCGCGGCGAGCCGGCCCAGGTCGGGCGCCACGGGGACGACCGGCTCGAGCGCCTCGCGTGCACGCGCCGCGGCCGCTGCCAGACCCGCGAGGGCGCCGTGCAGCGGCGGGCCTGCGCGATCGGCCCAGCGCAGGCGGACGGTTGCCCGAGTGGCCGCCAGATCGCCGGCGGCGGCCAGCCTGAGCTCGCGGGCCGCGGTCTCGATGCCGGCGGCGAGATCGGCCCACGGGCCGAGCCCGCGCGCCCACTGCACGCCGAGCGCCAGGAGGTCGCGCGCGAGGTCCAGCACCGGCCCGCTGCCGAGCGTCGTGCCGAGGAACTGCACGCCGGTCTCGACGAGGCCGTGCGCCTCGTCGAACACGACCGCATCGACCGTCGGCAGCAGCTCCGCGACCCCGCTGTCGCGCAGCGCCAGGTCGGCGAAGAACAGGTGATGGTTGACGACGACGAGGTCGGCCAGCATCGCCTCGCGGCGCGCCTGCACGACATGGCAGGCGCGGAACTCCGGGCATTCGCTGCCGAGACAGTTGTCGCGCGTCGACGTGACGAGCGGGATCACCGGCGAGCGGTCGTCGAGCCCGTCGAGCTCGGCCAGGTCGCCGCTGCGCGTGCGCCGTGCCCATCCTTCGACGAGCGCCAGCGCGCGCGACGTCAGCCGGTCGGCCGGCCCGGTGCGCTGGCGCGCCTGCGCCAGCCTGTGCCGGCACAGGTACGCGGCGCGACCCTTGAGCAGCGCCGTCCGCACGGGAGTCCCGAGCGCCTCGACGAGCCGCGGCAGGTCGCGCAGGTAGAGCTGGTCCTGCAGGCTCTTGGTCGCCGTGCTGACCAGCGAGCGCCGGCCCGACAGCAGCAGCGGCACGAGGTACGCGAACGTCTTTCCGACCCCGGTGCCCGCCTCGGCGGCGAGGGTGCCACGCGTCTCGATCGCCTCGGCGACGGCGTCGGCAAGGCGGCGCTGCACCTCGCGCGGGAGGTAGGCCGGGTCGTGGCGCGCCAGCGGGCCCTCGTCGGCGAAGGCCTCCTGCACCCGCCGCTGCAGATCGGATGCCGTCACGTGATCGGGATCGGGCGCGCGATCAGGCCGGTTCGGGAGGCTGGAGACCCGCCTCGAGACGCGCGATCTCGTCCCGCAGCCGCAGCCGGCGCTTCTTGAGCCGGCGCAGCATGAGATCGTCCCCGGGAAGACCGGGGGCGGTACGGTCGATCAGGTCGTCGAGATCCGCGTGCTCGATGCGCAGTTCGATCAGGCGGCGCTGCGGCGAATGAAGGTTCTCGTCCACTGCTGCACGCGATCGGGCGGGAGCGCGAGTTTATAGTCCGCCGATGCCTTCGACGGCCACTGCCTTCCGCCTCGTCGCGGCCACCGGGCTGCACCGGGGCGACCGCGCGTACCAGCAGGACCAGGTCGAGATCGTCAGCCATCCACGGGCCCAGGGCTGCACGCTCGCCGTCGTGGCAGACGGGATGGGGGGCAAGAGCGGCGGTCGCAAGGCTGCCGACCAGGTGCTGCTGACGGCGCGCCAGGTCTTCGAGCGCTTCGTGCCGGGCCAGGACGACGCGCAGGCGACGCTGAAGCAGATCGTCCTCGAGTCGCACCTGATGATCAAGCTGACCGCGATCACCGCCGAGGAGGAGCCGCACAGCACGATCGCGGCCTTCATCGTCGCCCCGACGCTGCAGTGCGTGGCGGCCCATGCCGGCGACTCGCGCGTCCATCACTTCCGCGGTCCCGAGATGCTGTGGCGCACCAAGGATCACTCCTTCGTGCAGCGGCTGATCGACGAGGGCAAGATCACCGAGCAGGCCGCCAACACGCATCCGCAGTCGAACCTGCTCACCGGGTGTCTGGGCACGCATGCCGACCCGCCGATCGCGCTGCACGATCTCGGGACGCTGGAGCACGGCGACGTCGTGATCGCCTGCAGCGACGGCCTCTGGCACTACTTCACCCCAAAGGAAATCGGCGCGATCCTGCATGCCCTGCCGGCACGCGAGGCCAGCGAGATGCTGGTCAACAAGGCCCGGCAGCGCGCTCGGGGGGGTGGCGACAACCTCTCGCTCGCGATGGTTCGCATCGAACCGCTGGGCTGAGCCCGGTTGGCACGTCAGCGCCCGGCGGCCGACGCCGGCGGCTGCGGCAGGCCGGCCGGAACCGGCAGCGTCCCGGCGCCGCCGCGCGCGGCACGCTCCGCTTCCCGCGCCTCGACGCGCTGCCGCGCCTGCTCGATCTCCTCGCGGCGCGCGCGCGAGGCCGCGGCGCGGTCGGCGGCCCCTTCGGCATCGGCCGGAGCACGCAGCGGCGCCGACGCCGACGGCGCCGACGCAGGACCGGCGGCCATGCCGGACGGGACCGGGGTCGGGGCCGAAACGGCCAGGGCCGGGGCTGCCACCGGCGGCGACGATGCCGCGCGAGAGGCCGCCTCGGCCTCGCGGCGCGCGATCTCGGCGCGACGGGCTTCTGCACGGCGCCGGCGTTCGGCGTCGTCGAGACGCAGCTGCGCCTCGCGCACCTCGGCGAGTGCAGCGCGCCGCCTCTCGTTGGCGGCCTCGACGCAGGCGGTGACCGCAAACCGCGTCGCGCACTCGGCCACGTCGGCGGCATGACGCTGCTCGATCGCGGCGCGCTCGGCCTCGAGTCGCGCGCGGTGCACGTCGGCAGTCTCGCCGGCGCAGGCCGATGCACAGGCCAGCGCCAGCAGCGCGCTCGCGAGACGAGGCGACCGACCCGCCCGCGGCACGCCCCCGAGCCCGGCAGCGCGCCGCGGCCGGCCCTGCTGCAAAGCACGCGTCCCCTTCACGTGAGCCTCGTGTCAACGTCGCGCCGCTCGAGCGCGAGGTACTCGGCCGACCGCATCTCGTGCAGCCGCGAGACGGTGCGCGGGAACTCGTGCGCGAGCGGGCCGTCGGTGTAGAGCTGCTCGGGCGGCACCGCGGCCGAGACGATGAGCTTGCAGCGCCGGTCGTAGAGCACGTCGACCAGCCACGTGAAGCGCCTGGCCTCGCTGGCCAGCCGCGGCGGCATCTGCGGCACGTTCGACAGCAGCACCGTGTGGAAGCGAGACGCGATCTCCAGGTAATCGTTCTGCGAGCGCGGGCCGCCGCACAGCGTGCGGAAGTCGAACCACACGACGCCACCGGCGCGGCGCACGGCGTGGATCGTGCGGTGCTCGATCTGCATCGCCGGCTCCTCGTCGCGCGTCTCGGCCAGCCGGGCGTAGGCCGACTCCATGGCGGCGTCGGCGTGCGGGCCCAGCGGGCAGTGGTACAGCTCGACCTGTTCCAGCGTACGCTGGCGGTAGTCGACGCCGGCATCGACGTTGACGATCTCGAGGCGCCGCTTGAGCAGGTCGATCGCGGGCAGGATGCGGTCGCGGTGCAGCCCGTTGGGATACAGCCCGTCGGGATGGAAGTTCGACGTCGTGACGATGCTCACCCGGTTCACGAACATGGCCCGGAGCAGCCGGTGCAGGATCATCGCGTCGGTGACGTCGGCGACGTGGAACTCGTCGAAGCAGATCAGCCGGTGGCGCCGGGCGATGCGCTTGCCCAGCTCGTCCAGCGGATCGGCGGTGCCCTTGAGCTCCTGCAGCTCGCGGTGCACCTCGCGCATGAACTCGTGGAAGTGCAGCCGCGTCTTGCGCTGCAGCGGGACGCTGCGGAAGAAGCAGTCCATGAGCAGGCTCTTGCCGCGACCGACGCCGCCCCACATGTAGACGCCGCGCGGCAGCGGCGGGCGCACGAGCAGCTTCTGGATCCGGGTCCGCCGGCGGGCCTTGTAGGCGGCCCAGTCGTTCTCGCAGCGCTCGAGCGCCGCGACGGCGCGCAACTGCGCCTCGTCGCTCGAGAAGCCGCGTTCGACGAGCAGCGCCTCGTACACCTGCCGCACGCTCATCGCCACCCCCGACCGGCGGCGTCACGTCGCGCACCGTGCCGGCGCGCGCTCCCGCCGCGCTCGCGGGTGCACGGGCGGGGATGGGCTCGAGCGCTCAAAAGTTCAGCGTGCGCTTGTCGACGGCGAGCGCCGCTTCCTTGGTCGCCTCGCTGAGGCTCGGGTGCGCGTGGCAGATGCGCGCGATGTCCTCGCTGCTGGCCTTGAACTCCATCGCCACCACGGCCTCGGCGATCAGCTCGCTGGCCATCGGGCCGACGATGTGCACGCCGAGGATCTCGTCGGTCTTCGCGTCGGCGAGGAACTTGACCATGCCGGTGGTGTCGCCCAGGGCCCGCGCGCGGCCGTTGGCCAGGAACGGGAAGGTGCCGGCCTTGTACGCGGCGCCGCGCGCCTTGAGCTGCTGCTCGGTCTCGCCCACCCACGCGATCTCGGGGCTGGTGTAGATCACCCACGGGATGGTGTTGAAGTCGACGTGGCCGTGCTGGCCGGCGATGCGCTCGGCCACCGCGACGCCCTCCTCCTCGGCCTTGTGCGCGAGCATCGGGCCGCGCACCACGTCGCCCACCGCCCACACGCCCGGCAGGTTGGTCCGGCACTCGGCGTCGACGACGATGGCGCCGCGCTCGTCGAGCTTCAGGCCCACGGCTTCGGCGTTGAGCCCCGTGGTGTTGGGAACACGGCCGATCGAGACGATGAGCTTGTCGACCTCGAGCGTCTTCGCGCCGCCCTTGGCGTCGCTGTACTCGATCGTGACGCCGGCCTGGGTGCTCTTCACCCCGCCGACCTTGACGCCGAGCTCGATCTTCAGGCCCTGCTTCGTGAAGGCCTTGTGCGCCTCCTTGGCGATCTGCTCGTCGACCGCGCCCAGGAAGGTGGGCAGCGCCTCGAGCACGGTGACCTCGGCGCCGAGGCGACGCCAAACCGAGCCCATCTCGAGGCCGATGACGCCGCTGCCGACGAGGCCGAGCGTCTTCGGCACCGCGCCGACACGCAGGGCGCCGTCGTTGCTGAGGATCCGCTCCTCGTCGAAGGCCACGCCGGGCAGCGCGCGCGCGTTGCTGCCGGTGGCCACCACCACCTGCTTGCCCACGAGCGTCTCGTTGGCGGCGCCGGCCACCGCGATCTCCCAGCCCCCGTCGACCGACTTCACGAACGAGCCGCGCCCGTGGAAGAAGCTGACCTTGTTCTTCTTGAACAGGTAGAGGATGCCGTCGTTGTTCTGCTTCACGACGGTGTCCTTGCGCTTGAGCATCTTCGCGACGTCGATGCTCAGCTTCTCGAGGCCGATGCCGTGGTCGGCGAAGTGGTGCGAGGCGTGCTCGTAGTGCTCCGAGCTCTGCAGCAGCGCCTTGCTCGGGATGCAGCCGACGTTGGTGCAGGTGCCGCCCGGCGCGGGGCCGCCGGCCGCGTTCTTCCACTCGTCGATGCAGGCGACGCTGAAGCCCAGCTGCGCGGCGCGGATCGCGGCGATGTAGCCGCCGGGGCCGGCCCCGATGACGATGACGTCGAAGGTCTTGCTCATGGTACGGAAGTGATGACCACCGTGCTCACTCGTTGGGCACGAAGAGCCACAGCAGCAGGTAGACGACGAGGCCGGTGCCGCCGAACAGGAAGAGCACCGCGAACAGCAGCCGCCAGATCCAGCTCTCGACGCCGCTGGCCACCGCGATGCCGCCGCAGACGCCACCGATCCAGCGGTCGCTGCGGCTGCGCCTCAGCCGGCCGACGGCGGAGACGGCCGGGATCTCGCCGGGCGCAGACCCGTCGAGCAGCCGGGCCTTGGCGCGGCGAAACTCGTCCTCGGTCAGCGCACCGCGGGCACGCAGGTCCTCGAGGCGGGCCAGTTCGTCGACGAGGGACATGGGCGGACTGAGCGCGGCGCGGTGTGACGATCAGATGTCGAACAGCAGGCGCGCCGGGTCCTCGAGCGCCTCCTTCATCGTCACCAGCCCGAGCACCGCCTCGCGGCCGTCGATGATGCGGTGGTCGTAGCTCATCGCCAGGTAGTTGATCGGGCGGATCACGATCTGCCCGTTCTCGACCACCGGCCGGTCCTTGGTCGCGTGCACGCCGAGGATCGCGCTCTGCGGCGGGTTGATGATCGGCGTCGACAGCATCGAGCCGAACACGCCGCCGTTGCTGATCGAGAAGGTGCCGCCCGACAGTTCGTCGATGCCGAGCTTGCCGTCCTTGGCCTTGGTGCCGAACTCGGCGATCTTCTTCTCGATGTCGGCGAAGCTCATCTGGTCGGCGTTGCGCAGGATCGGCACGACCAGCCCGCGCGGCGAGCCGACGGCGATGCCGATGTCGAAATAGCCGTGGTAGACGATGTCGCTGCCGTCGACCGAGGCGTTGAGCACCGGGTACTTCTTCAGCGCGGCGACCGCGGCCTTGACGAAGAAGCTCATGAAGCCGAGCTTGACGCCGTGCTCCTTCTCGAACTTCTCCTGGAACTTCTTCCTCATCTCCATCAGCGGGGCCATGTTGACCTCGTTGAACGTCGTAAGGATGGCGTTCGTGGCCTGGCTCTGTAGCAGCCGCTCGGCGACGCGCGCACGCAGGCGGCTCATCGGCACGCGCTGCTCGGGCCGGTCGCCGAGGTTCGCGCCGACCGGTGCCGACACGGCCGGCAGGGGCCTGGCAACCGCCGCTGCCACGGGTGCCGCGACCGGCGCGGCCGCCGCGGCGGCGGCCTTCGGGGCGGCGACGGCGGCCAGCACGTCGCCCTTGGTCACGCGCCCGTCCCGGCCGGTGCCGGCGACAGACCCCGGTGCGAGCCCGCCGTCGGCCATCAGCTTGGCCGCCGCC
>JALORQ010000228.1 GCA_025458805.1 Rubrivivax sp. | reverse complement strand
CACCTTCAACAGCACGCTGAACGGAGGCACTTCTTGCAGGACGGCGACGGGTGGGCTGATCACCTGCGACGCGCACGATGACAGCTTCAAGCTCAACTACATTGCAACGTCGGCCGCTCCGAACGGAGGCGGCGGCCCGGGCGGCGTTCCCGAGCCCGGGTCACTGGCACTGGCGGGCCTGGCGCTCGCGGGGTTGATCGGCATGCGGCGCCGCATGCCCGTCCGCGCCTGAGCCGCGCCGACGCGCTCGCATGCCAAAGCCGGCCGCAGGCCGGCCTTTCTCTTTCGCTCGTCAGCGCTCCGCCGCCGCATCGGGGGCAGCGCTCCCCGGCATCGGCACCTCCGCGAGTGCGCGGGACCCGTCGTCGTGATCGGCGCGCACCGCGTCGCTGCGAGCCAGCACCGTCCAGGCCGCCACGTCGAGCCGCCGTGGGTGCCTCGGCGCGGACCGCAGGACGTCGAGGCGGCCCCGGTCGCACTGCATGACGCCGTACTCGCGCGGCACCTCGTCGACATCGGCGATCCCGGCGCGCAGCACGTACCAGCACTGGCTGCCGATCGCGAGGTAGGCGCGGCCCTTGTCCAGATGGCGCAGGTCGGCCAGCAGGTCCTCGCGCCGCACCTTGATCTCGTGGACGACCGGCTCGACGAAGTCTTCTCGCGTGCTCGACCGGATCGAGAACACGTCCGGCGCCGAGACCACCCAGCGCCGGTCGCCGGCGCCCTCGGGGGCCTCCAGCGGCGCCCGCAGCCTCAGCCCCCGCCACACGATGCGTCCCGCGCGCTGCATCTCGAGCACCACGCGCTCGACCAGCGCCTCGTGCGCGCCGCGCGCGGCACGATGGGCCTGCACGTCCGCCGCGATCGCCTGCACGCCGGCATCGGTGACACGCACCGTCTCGCGGCCGGCGCCGTCGAGCCGGCGCTCGAGCAGCCCGGCGGCGAGCAGCTCGACCTCGATCATGTCCTGCCAGGGCCAGCCGGCCGACCGCCAGACCTCGCGCAGGCGCCGCAGGTGCGGCCGGCCGACGGCCACGGCGCCGTCCCGCGCGTTCACTCGACGACCTGCACGCCCTTCCAGAACGCGTAGCGTCCGCGGATGCTGTCGGCTGCGGGCGTCGGGTTCGGATAGGTCCAGACGGCGTCCGGGTTGGCGTCGCCGTCGACGAACAGCGTGCAGTAGCTGGCCTCGCCCTTCCACGAGCACATGGTCTTGGTGTTGCTGGGCAGCAGGTACTCGGGCTTCACGGCGGTCGCCGGGAAGTAATGGTTGCCCTCGACGACCACCGTGTCGTCGCTCTCGGCCACCACGGTGCCGTTCCAGATCGCCTTCATCGCGGCCTCCTCGCGCGTGTGCGGACACCGGGGAGCTTAGCGCCGCACAGGCTCGCGGCGCGAGCCCGCAGTGCGCGCGGCCGAACGCTGCATTCGATCGCCTGCAACCCGGCGCCGCCCGCGCGGCGCTAGATTGGCACGATGACGACGACCCCCCTCGCTCCTCCCGCCGCGGCACCCGTGCTGCGCCCGCGCGCCGTCGAACGCCTCGTCCAGGGCCGCGAGACCCGCGACGGCGCCGGCGTCAAGCTGGTGCGCGTGCTGACCGCCGACCTGCAGCGCCGCCTCGACCCGCCTGATGCTCGACGCCTTCGGCACCGACAACCCGGGCGACTACATCGGCGGCTTCCCCGACCACCCGCACCGCGGCTTCGAGACCGTGACCTACATGCTGCAGGGCCGCATGCGCCACCGCGACAGCGCAGGCAACCAGGGGCTGCTGGTGCCCGGCGGCGTGCAGTGGATGACCGCCGGCCGCGGCGTGATCCACAGCGAGATGCCCGAGCAGCAGGACGGCGCGATGGAAGGCTTCCAGCTCTGGCTCAACCTGCCGGCGCGCGACAAGATGTGCGCGCCGTGGTACCGCGACATCGCGCCGGAGGCGATCCCCGAGTGGCGCGGCGGCGGCGTGACCGCGCGCGTCATCGCCGGCGCGACGCAGGGCGTCGCCGGCGCGATGCAGCGCGCCGCGACCGAGCCGCTTTACCTCGACCTCCATCTCGACGCGGGCGCCGGCTTCGCGCAGCCGCTGCCGGCATGGCACAACGCCTTCGTCTACGTGTACCGGGGCGCGCTCTCGATCGGCGACACCGCGGTGCCGCGCCAGCGCATGGCCATCCTCGCGAACGAGGCCGGCCGCGACGGCATCGCGCTGCGCGCCGGGCCCGAGGGCGCGCGGGCGATCCTGGTGGCCGGGCAGCCGCTCGGCGAGCCGATCGCGCAGTACGGCCCGTTCGTGATGAACACGAACGACGAGATCTTCCAGGCCGTGGCCGACTTCCGCGCCGGGAAGCTGGCCTGAGCGGCTACCGGCCGTCCGGGCCGGGGCCCTCGTCGGCCAGCACGGCGGCCATCGCATCGGCGGTGCGGTCGACGTTCCCGGCGTTGAGGCCGGCGACGCACATGCGCCCCGAGCGCACCAGGTAGACGCCGAACTGCTCGCGCATGCGGTCGACCTGCGCGGGCGACAGACCCGTGTAGCTGAACATGCCGCGCTGCGAGAGCAGATAGCCGAGGTCATGCCCGGGCAGCCGCGCGCCGACCCGCTCGTGCAGCGCCCGGCGCATGCCCCGGATCCGATCGCGCATCGCGTCCACCTCGGATCGCCACAGCGCCCGCAGCGCCGGATCGCCGAGCACGTGCGCGACGATGCCGCCGGCGTGGATCGGCGGGCTCGAGTAGTTGCGGCGCACCGTGGCCTGCAGCTGGCCGTCGACGAGCGCCGCCTCGGCGGCGTCGCTGCAGACGACACTGAGCGCGCCGGCCCGCTCGCCATACACGCTCATGCTCTTCGAGAACGAGCTGGCGACGAAGAAGGAGAGCCCCGCGTCGGCGAGCAGCCGGACGGCGTAGGCATCCTCGTCGATGCCGTCGCCGTAGCCCTGGTAGGCCAGGTCGAGATAGGGCAACAGCTCGCGCTCGCGCAGCACCGGCACCAGCCGCTGCCACTGCTCGCGCGACGGGTCGACGCCGGTCGGGTTGTGGCAGCAGGCGTGCAGCAGCACGATGCTGCGCGGCGGCAGCGCACTCAGGGCCTCGAGCATCGCGTCGAAGCGCAGGCCGCCGCCCGCCGCGTCGTAGTACGGATAGGCGTGGACCGGGATGCCCGCGCCCTCGAACATCGCGCGGTGGTTGTCCCAGGTCGGGTCGCTGACCCAGACCTCGCTGCCGGGCAGCCAGCGGTGCAGGAAGTCGGCGCCGACCTTCAGCCCGCCGCTCGAGCCGACCGTCTGCAGCGTGACCACGCGCCCGGATGCGACCGCCGCATGGCCGTCGCCGAAGAGCAGCCCTTGAACCGCCCGGCGCGCCGCCGGCAGGCCGGCGATCGGCAGGTAGGGCTTGGCGCCCCCCTCGTCGAGCATGCGCGCCTCGGCGCGACGCACGGCCTCGAGCACCGGGATGCGCCCCTCTTCGTCGAAGTAGATGCCGATCGACAGGTTGACCTTGTCGGGCCGCGGGTCGCGCTGGAAGGCCTCGTTGAGGCCGAGGATCGGATCGCCGGCGTAGGGCTCGAGGTGCTGGAAGAGGGACATGGCGCGGGCAAGGGGGCAGGGGCCGCAACGGGCAGGCGACGGGGCCGAGGCGGACGTGAGGTCAGGCGGGCTGCGCGAGCGCGGCCTCGATGTCGCGGGCGATGGACTCCGGCGTGTCGGTGGGTGCGTAGCGGCGGATCACGCGACCGTCGCGCCCGACGAGGAACTTGGTGAAGTTCCACTTGACCGCCTTGCTGCCCAGCAGCCCGGGGGCCTCGGCGGTCAGCCACTTCCACAGCGGGTGCGCGTCGCTGCCGTTGACCTGGACCTTGGCCATCATCGGGAAGCTGACGCCGTAGTTCCTCTGGCAGAAGGCGCCGATCTCGTCGTTGCTCCCGGGGTCCTGACCGCCGAACTCGTTGCTCGGGAAGCCGACGATCACGAGCCCGCGGTCGCGGTAGGTCTGCCAGAGCTTCTCGAGACCGCCGAACTGCGGCGTGAAGCCGCACTGGCTCGCGGTGTTGACGATCAGCAGCACCTTGCCGCGCTGGGTCGAGAGCTGCGCGGGCCGGCCGTCGATCGACAGCGCCTCGAAGTCGTAGACGGAGGTGGGGGAAGTGGGCGTTGGCACGGCTGCTCCCGAGGGCGCCAGGGCGCCGCCGGTGCGGCGGCGCGCGTCGCGCACGAACTCACGCCGATGTTATCCGCCCCCGGAACCGGGGAGGCCGCGGCGTTGACAGCCGGCAGTGCCGCGCCGCACCATGCGGCGGCGACCCCACCATGCACCCGACCATTCCGCACCGCGTCGCCCTGCTCGGCTTCAGCGAGTTCGAGCGCGAGACGCTGGGCGCCTACTTCAGGCTCGCCTCCGGCGCGTCGCAGGCCTACGTGCCGTGGGCGGCGCTCGACGGTGCCGACTTCGTCGTTGCCGACGCCGACCACGCACCGACGATCGAGGCCGTGCTCGCCGCCGGCCGCTCCGGCGACACGGTCTTCGTCGGTGCGGCCGCGCCGCCGGACACGCGGGCGTGGCTGGCGCGCCCGATCGACCCGCTGCACGTGCTGCGCGAACTCGACGCGATGGCCGCCGGGAAGACCAGGCGGCCCGTGGCTGCGCCCGCTGCAGCGCCCGTCCCGCAGACGCGCTCGGCTGCGACCGGCTTCATCGCCGTCGATCCTCCGGCCCCGGTGGCGCCACCGCCGCGGCCGCCACGCCGGCGCGCGCTCGTCGTCGACGACAGCGAGGTCGCGCGGCGGTTCCTCCAGAGCCGCCTGCAGCGCCTCGGTCTGGCCGTCGACACCGCAGCCGACAGCGAGCAGGCGCTCGCGCTGCTGTCAGCGCGCCACCACACGCTCGTGGTCGTCGACGTCGACCTCGGCGACGACAGCCCGCTCGACGGGCTGGCCCTCTGTCATCGGCTGAAGCGAGAGGCCGCGGCGGCCGGTTCGCCTCCCCAGGTCTGGCTGGTGTCTGCGCACCATGCCGAGGTCGACCGCGTGCGCGGCACGCTCGCCGGCTGCGACCTGTACCTCGCCAAGCCGCTCGGGCCGGGCACCCTGGAGGATCTGCTGCACCGCCACGGATTCGCCGACACGGACCACGCCTCCGCACGCTGACGGCCGCGGCGGGCGCCGTTGCCGGCTCACATCCCCGCGAGGTCGAGGGCCACGCCGCAGAAGACGGCGAAGCCGAGCCAGTGATTGAGCCGGAAGGCGCGGAAGCAGCCGTCGCGGCTGCGGCTCCGGATGAGCGCGAAGTGCCAAGCCGCCTGGGCCGCCGCCGCCGCGACGCCGGCGAGGAAGACCGCGCCGAGACCGAGCGCGAGGCCGAGCGAAGCCCACGACCCGAGGTAGACGCCGTAGAAGCCCATCACG
>JALORQ010000086.1 GCA_025458805.1 Rubrivivax sp. | reverse complement strand
GACGCCGAGCTGTTCGAGGCGCTGTGGCTGATGGTGCGCCACCGCGTGCACCGGCTCGTTGTGCGCGACGGCGACCGTGTGTTCGGCCTGCTCGGCCAGCTCGACCTCGTCAGCTTCGTCGCCAACCACTCGCACATCGTCGCGCTTCAGATCGACGAGGCCGCCACGGTCGACGAGCTCGCGGCGGCCGCCGCGCGCGTGGACCAGATGATCGTGCTGCTGCACGGCAGCGGCATCCGCATCGAGCGCATCACGCGGCTGGTCAGCGAGCTCAACAACCGCCTGTTCGCGCGGCTGTGGTCGCTGATCGCGCCGCCGGACCTCGTCGCCAACAGCTGCCTGCTCGTGATGGGCAGCGAAGGCCGCGGTGAGCAGGTCCTGAAGACCGACCAGGACAACGCGCTGCTGCTGCGCGACGGCTACGTCTGCGCGTCGCTGCCGGTGGTGGCCGACCGCTTCGCGTCGGCGCTGGCCGACTTCGGCTATCCACCGTGCCCCGGCGAGATCATGGTCACCAACCCGCTGTGGCGGCAGCCGCTCGCGTCGATGCGCGAGGCCATCCGCGGCTGGCTGTACGACGGCACCGACCCCGAGGGCCCGATGCGGCTGGCGATCTTCTTCGACGCCGCGCCGGTGGCCGGGGACGCGAGCCTGCTCGACGCCGCGCGCGACCACCTCGACGCCCTCTCCGCGGGCCACGAGCCCTACCTCGCGCGCTTCGCCGCCGCGGCCGACCAGTTCGAGGTGCCCGGCGGCTGGTTCAAGCGCCTGACGACGCGCCGCGACGAGCAGCCGCTGGACCTGAAGAAGCTCGGCACGTTCCCGATCGTGCACGGCGTGCGCGCGCTGTCGATGCAGAGCCGGGTGCGCGCCCGCGGCACCGCGGAGCGGCTGGAGCGCCTGGTCGCGCTCGGGCGCATCGATGCCGGCCTCGCGCGCGACCTGCTCGACGCGCTGCACTTCCTGATGGCGCTGCGGCTGGCGCACCAGCTGCGCCAGCGCGCCGCCGGCAGCCGGCCGACCAACGAAGTGCGCGCCTCCGAGCTGGGCGCGCTCGAGCGCGAGCCGCTCCACGACGCCTTGGCCATCGTCAAGCGATTCCGCCTCTTCCTGAGACAGCACTTCCGGCTCGACGCCGTGTAGACCGGCGCACAGGGACCACCGGTCTCGAGCCCTGCGCCGGCGACGCCGGATCGGCAGTCCGGTCGGTCAGACGTCCCGTACCGCGTCGGTCGCGACCCAGCCGCCGTCGACGCGCCCGGGGAGCATCTGTCCCACGTCGTCACCCACCTCGGTGTCGATGAGCCGGTTGAGCCTCTCGTTCATCGCCAGCAGCAGTTCGCCGTGGCGCGCGCGGTCGACCGCGAGGTTGACGACCTCGTCCGGGTCCAGGGCCAGGTCGAACAGCTCGACGTCGTTGAACTTGAACAGCGCCTCGAGCGAGTCGGGACGGTTGTGCTGAAGGGGCGAGAAGTAGCGCGCGAACAGGTAGCGGCCGTCGAAGACGCTGCGGATCGCCCCGCGCTTGCGGAGGTCCGGCCGCAGCGAGCCGTCCCTCGCGGCCGCCAGGACCTTTGCCCGCCCGTCGGGTTGCTGCATCGTCGCCACGGCTTTCGCCATGAAGTCGCCGTCGACGTAGGCGAACATGTTGTAGTTGTAGAGCGCCCCGTCGCGGACGGCGCCGAGCGGCGCCTTCTCCGGCGCCGCCAGCAGCCCGGAGAAGTCCTTGCCGGGCAGGTCCTTCGTCAGGGCCGCCTTGCGCCGCGCATCGGCGCCGCTGAGGTGGATGAGCGTGGGCGCGATGTCCAGGTGCGTCGTGACCGCCTTGCAACGCTTGCCGCCCGGATAGGCGGGATGCACGACGATGAGCGGCACCTGGTTCTGCTCGCGGTAGGACGTGGCGCCCTTGCCGTGCAGCCGGTGCGCGCCGTCGAGGTCACCGTGATCGGCGGTCAGCACGACGATGGTGCTCGATGCCAGGCCGAGGTGATCGAGCTCGTCGAGCAGCGTGACCAGGTTGCGGTCGACGTCGCGGAGGCAGTTCAGGTAGTAGTTGTGCCGGCGCCGCCAGCGCCACTCGTCCTCTTCCGCGATCCGGCCCACCAGCCCGTCGTGCGAGCGGATGTAGTCGAGGTGCGCCGCCGGCCGGCCGGGCGCGTTCAGCGGCTGCCGGAACGTGGCCGGCAGGTCGAACTGCCACTGCTTCGCGTACAGCGGGTCTGCCGGCTCGGGACGGATGTTGCCGAGCAGGTCCTTCGCATGCGACACCTCGCCCGGACGGTCGGTGTTCAGGAACATGACGTCGTGCGGATTGACCATGTTCACCGCCAGGAACCAGGGCCTGTTCTGTGCTGCCAGGTCCTTGCCCCTGCCACGCAGCCAGCTCACCCCCATCGCCGCGGTGATCTGGTCGTGCAGATAGCCGCCGCGGTCGTGCGCGATGATGTCGCCGATGCCGTAGTAGTCGCTGAACCCGTACGCCTCCATCTCCTTGGTGAAGATCCGGGTCGGCGCGCCCAGTTCGTTGACGGTCTCGAACTCCTTGTGCAGGTGCCACTTGCCCTTGTAGGCGGTGTAGTAGCCGGCATCGCGCATCAGGTGACCGATGGTGCGGATGCCGGTCGACATGCTGTCGATCCACGGGAAGTTCGTGTTGTCGAACATCTTCGTGTGCTGGATGTGGCGCCCGGTATAGAGCACCGAGCGCGACGGCGTGCACACGCAGGAGTTGATGCGGTGGTTCTCGAACACGACGCCCCGCCGGGCCAGCCGCTCGTGCGCCGCCAGGCGGAAGTCGCGCGGCAGTTCGCCGGGCCGGAAGAAGCGCTCCTGGTCGGTGAGGATGAAAAGGATGTTGTACGCGCCCGGGCTCGGCGCGGAGCCGGCGGCGCGTGCCTCGCTCGACGCGGCGGCGATGGGGCCCGCCGTGCCGGCGGCCATCGTCGCGGCCGTTCCGAGGCCGACCGTCCTGAGCCACTCGCGGCGGGTCGGGTCGAAGGGGTCATGCGGGGTCGCGTCCATCTTGGGTCCCTTTCGGACGGAGCAGGAGCTGAAGGGGGCGGGTGCCGGTCAGTCGAGCGCGGGCAGCGGCGGCAGGTCCGCGGTCGCGATGGCGCGGGCCTCGGCGCGGTCGAGCCCCAGGCCGACCAGCATCAGCTCGACGGTGTCGGAGCCGACGTCGCGCCAGGTGCCGCGCCCATCGAGCACGGGCAGCATGGCGGCCAGCGTGCCGCCGGCGAGCATCGCCACCATCGCCGGCAGCTGATCCCGTCGCACGGCGTAGCGGCCGGACTCGATGCCGGCGACGAAGTCGGCCTGCGGATCGCCGCGCATCACGGTCCGCATGACGGCGTCGCTCAGACCGAAGCGGATCATGAACCGTCCCCACGGCGGCTCGTCGTGCGCACGCCGGATGTACTGCCGGACCCCGGTCGCGAGTCGCACCGCCGGGTCGGTGACGTCGGCCATGCAGGCAACCACGCGCTCGGTCATCTCGTGCGCCAGATGTCCCGCCACGACCTCGAACAGCCGGTCGAAGTCGTCCACGTGGCTGTAGATCGTTCCGCGCGCCATTCCGGCCGCCGACGCGAGCTGGCTGACGTTGACCTTGGTGACGCCCCTCTCGGCGAACAGCCGCATCGCGGCAGCATGGATGCGGCGACTCGCCGGGCTCTGGGGTGCGGTGGTGGGGCGGGTCGACACGGCACAGGGCAGCGCATTGACGTTCCAGATTAGACAATACTGTCGAGATGCGTACAAATTTGTCTCGACGCCACCGCGCGGATCCTGGTGATGTGGTGATGATTTCACCCTGGTGGACGACCACGATCGGTTGCCCCCGAGGGTGGTCCGGAGAATGCCCACCCGGACTCCCGGCCCTGCGACCGCCGCGGCCTTCCGCGTCGCGGGTCACGGGCCGCGCTTGCGGGACGAGGGACGCCTGCGGGCACGTCGCCCGTGCGTGTCGTCCGTCACCGGGTCGGAAACGCCTGCGGCACTAGACTCGGCAGCTGCCGGCCCCGTCCGATCCACGCCTCGTGAAGCCCGTCTCAGCCCGCATGCAGCACCGCGCCGCGGCCTGGACGGTGCTGGTGATGCTGTTCGCGTGGATGCTGGCCGTGACGGCCCGCATGGCCGAGGCGGCGCCCGCATCGCCGCCGGCCCTGACGCTCGACGCGCTGCCGCGCCCGGCGACGCCGCCGCCCGAGCGCGGCCCGGTGGTGCCGTCGCAGGTGCAGCGCTGGCGGCTCGAGGCCACCGCGCTCGAACACGGTGACGGCGTGGCGCGCGATCCGGTGCGGGCCGCGCAGCTCTACTGCCGTGCCGCACGCCACGGCGACCCGGAGGCGCAGTACAGCCTGGCCTGGATGCTGACCAACGCCCGCGGCATCGCGCGCGACGATGCGCAGGCCGCGCACCTCTTCGCGGCAGCGGCCGAGCAGGGTTTCGAGCAGGCGAGGGCGATGGCCGAGCGGCTGGGCGAGCCACGCGGCCCCGTGCCGGACTGCCTGCGCCCGCCCGAGGGCGATCCCGCCGTGGCTGCACCGCCGGTGGCCGTCGCGGCTCCTGCGGCCGCCCCGCCCACGGCAGCAGCGGCGCGTCACGCGGGCAGGTCCGGCGTGTCGGCGCTGCCGCCGCCACCGCTGCCGGCGAACGCGCCGGAGTCCATCGTGCGCTTCGTGACGCTGGTCGCGCCCGACTACCAGCTCGAGCCCTGGCTGGTGCTGGCGGTGATGGCCGCCGAGTCGAACTTCGACCCGCTGGCCGAGTCGCCGAAGAAGGCCCAGGGCCTGATGCAGCTGATCCCCGACACGGCGGCGCGATTCGGCGTGCGCGATCCGCTCGACCCGACGCAGAACATCCGCGGCGGCATGGCCTACCTGCGCTGGCTGCTCGCGTTCTTCGAGGGCGACGTCACGCTGGCGCTGGCGGCCTACAACGCCGGCGAGCGCGCCGTCGAGCGCTACCGCGGCATCCCGCCCTACGCCGAGACCCGCGCCTACGTGCGCCGCATCAGTGCGGCCATCGGCTGGCGGCTTCGACACCCGTTCGACCCGCGCGTGACGGCGCCTTCGCCGATGCTGGCGGCGCGCGCCTCGCCAGCCGCGCGCTGAAGGCGGCCGCCGCGCGGGCCGTTCAGCTTCGTGCAGGGCGAGCGGCCTAAGCTGGCCGCTTCGCATCATGGACGTCGCGCTCGCCCCGTTGTTCCTGCAGTCGCTGTGGGTCGGTCTCTCGATCGCTGCGCCCGTCGGTCCGATCGGGCTGCTGGTGATCCAGCGCACGCTGCAGCGGGGGGTCGTCGTCGGGCTCGTCACCGGGCTCGGCGCGGCGACGGCCGATGCCGCCTACGGCGCGCTGGGCGCCTTCGGCGTCGCCTCTGTGGTGCAGGGTCTCGAAGCGGTGCGCGTGCCGCTGGCGACGGCGGGCGGCGCCTTCCTGCTGTGGCTGGCCTGGCGCATCTGGCGCAGCGCCCCGCCGGCCCGGGCGGCCGAAGTGGCGTCGCCGCAGGGTCGGGTGCTGCTCGGCAGCTTCGCCGGCACCTTCGTGCTGACGCTGTCGAATCCCGCGACCGTGCTGTCCTTCGTAGCCGTGTTCGGCTCGATGGCCGGCCGCGGGGTGCCGGCTTCGCCCGAGGTCATGGCGGCGGGTGTCCTGGCCGGCTCGGCCCTGTGGTGGCTGCTGCTGAGCGCCGGCGTCGGGCTGCTGCGCTCGCGCTTCGACGCCCGGGCGCAGCGGCTGGTCAACCGCGTGTCGGCGCTGCTGCTCGCCGGCTTCGCGATGTGGCAGTGGGCCAGCCTGCTCGCGAGCGGGCCGGCGTAGGCGACGCCGCTGCCCCTCGACGACCAGCGGGCGGCTCCGGCCGCGACGATGGCAGACTTCGGGCCCCCGACACGATGGAGCCGCCATGAGCACGCCGCACGACCGTATCGCCCTCGTCACCGGGGCCGGCAGCGGCATCGGCCGCGCCACCGCGATCGCGCTCGTCGTCGACGGCTGGCGCGTCGTGTTCAGTGGCCGCCGGCTGGACCCGCTGCGCGAGGCGATCGCGTCCTGCGGCGATCCCTGGGGCGACATCGCGCAGCGGGCGCTGGCGGCGCCGGCCGACGTCTCGAATCCGGACGCCGTGGCGATGCTGTTCGACTTCGTGCGCGCGCGGTTCGGCCGCCTCGACCTGCTCTTCAACAACGCCGGCATCTTCACGCCCGGCGTGCCGCTGGAGGATCTGGGCATCGACCAGTGGCGCGCCGCCGTGGACATCAACCTGACCGGCGCCTTCCTGTGCACGCAACAGGCGTTCCGGCTGATGAAGACGCAGTCGCCGCGCGGCGGCCGCATCGTCAACAACGGCTCGATCTCGGCGCACGCGCCGCGCCCGAACTCGGTGGCCTACACGGCGACGAAGCACGCGATGACCGGGCTCACCAAGTCATCGGCGCTGGACGGTCGTGCCTTCGACATCGCCGTCGGGCAGATCGACATCGGCAACGCCGCCACCGAACTGACCGCCGGCATCGGCGCCGGCGTGCCGCAGGCCGACGGCAGCATCCGGGCCGAGGCGCGCATGGACGTGCGCCATGCCGCCGAGACCGTGGTGCGCATGGCCAACCTGCCGCTGGACGTGAATGTCCTCTTCACGACCATCATGGCCACGCGCATGCCCTTCGTCGGGCGCGGCTGACGCGCCCGGCGCCGATCGCGCGGCGTGTCAGGCGGCGTGCCGGACGTAGATGTCGGTGTCGGGCAACAGGCGGCGCAGCGCCTGGAAGGCGTCCTCGGCAAGCGCCTTCGCGCTGCCGCAGCCGCGCGGGAAGGTGACCGTCAGCTCGGCCTCGCCGTCCTCGATGCGCAGCCCCTGGACCAGATGCAGGTCGACGAGGCTGCCGCCGCCGTCGGGGTCGACGACGGCGCGCAGCGAGTTCATGACGCGGTCGATCTGGTCGGCCGCACCCTGCAGCGTCGGGGCCAGACACGGAACGCCACCGAGTCCGCGGTGGCAGCCCGCGCCGGCCGGCTCGCACGATCCGCACGCGCCCGGCGCAGCGGCCGGTGCGTCTGGACGCAGCCACAAGGTCGACGACGACACCGAACCCACTTTTCAATGATCTCGCTGCGGGCTGACGCGGTGTTGACTTGTGTCAAGCCTCGCTGACGGCGGCGACGTCAACGCCCCGCGAACAGGGAGCCATAGCGGTCGCGCAGCAGGTTCTTCTGCACCTTCCCCATCGCGTTGCGCGGCAGCTCGGGCTCGACGAAGACCTGCTTGGGCACCTTGAAGTTGGCGATGCGCGTCTTCAGCGCGGCGACGATCGCCGCCCCGTCGACCGCCGCCCCCGGCCGCGGCACCACGACCGCGACCACGCCCTCGCCGAAGTCGGGGTGCGGCACGCCGACCACCGCGCTCTCGGCCACGCCCGGCAGCTCGTTGATCACGCCCTCGACCTCGGCGGGGTAGACGTTGTAGCCGCCGGTGATGACCAGGTCCTTGCTGCGCCCGACGATGGTCACGTAGCCGTCTTCGTCGATGCGCCCGACGTCGCCGGTCTTGAAGAACAGGTCGGTGGTGAACTCGTCGGCGGTCTTCTCGGGCATCCGCCAGTAGCCCTTGAAGACGTTGGGCCCCTTGACCTCGATGCCGCCGATCTCGCCGGCCGGCAGCGGCCGGCCCTTGTCGTCGCGCACGCGCAGCTCGACGCCGGGCAGCGGCGGTCCGACGGTGCCGCCACGGCGCGCCGATTCGGGCCGGTACGGGTTGGAAGTGAGCATCACCGTCTCGCTCATCCCGTAGCGCTCGAGGATGGTGTGGCCGGTGCGCCCGCGCCAGGCCTCGAAGGTCTCGATCAGCAGCGGCGCCGAGCCGCTGACGAACAGGCGCATGCGGGCGCAGGCCTCGCGCGTCAGCGCCGGCTCGGCGAGCATGCGCACGTACAGAGTCGGCACGCCCATGAAGACCGTGGCGTCGGGCAGCCGCGCGACGACTGCCTTCGGGTCGAAGCGCGCGAACCAGATCATCGGGCTGCCGTTGAGCAGCGCGCCGTGCGTCGCGACGAACAGCCCGTGCACGTGGAAGATCGGCAGCGCGTGGATCAGCACGTCGCCGGTGGTCCAGCCCCAGAAGTCCTTCAGCACGCGGGCGTTGGACAGCAGGTTGCCGTGCGTGAGCATCGCGCCCTTGCTGCGCCCAGTGGTGCCGCTGGTGTAGAGGATGGCCGCCAGGTCGCCGGCGGCGCGCGGCACCGGCTCGTGCGTGTCGGCGTGGAACGCGGCGCGGTCGAGCAGCGTGCCGGTGCGGTCGTCGCCGAGCGTGAAGACGTGGCCGACCCCGCGCTGGAAGGCCAGCGTCGACAGCCGCCCGAAGCTGCGCGGCGCGCAGACGAAGACGGCCGGCTCGGCATTGCCGATGAAGTACTCGATCTCCGCCGTCTGGTAGGCGTTGTTCAGCGGCAGGTAGACATGGCCGGCGCGCAGCACCGCCAGGTAGAGCATCAGCGCCTCGACGCTCTTGTCGGTCTGCACCGCGATGCGCGAGAAAGGGGGCAGGTCGAGCGACGCCAGCAGGTTGGCCAGCATCGCCGAGCCGCGCTCGAGGTCGCGCCACGTGTAGCGCAGCGGCGCGCCCGCATCGGCGACGTCGACCGCGATGCCGTCGAGGTCGGCAGGAAAGCCGGCGCGCAGGGCGCCGAAGAGGTTGGCGTCGATCATTGCGGGGTCGTCGGCAGGCCCGGGGCCGCCGCGCGGCGGGGACGGCAGGTCAGTCGAGCTTGGCACCCGAGGTCTTGACGACCTCGGCCCAGCGCCGGACCTCGGCCGACACGAAGCGGCCGAAGTCGTCGCCCCAGAGATTGGGCGACTCGGTGCCCAGACCGGTCCAGGTCGTCCGGATCTCGTCGCTGCCGAGCGTCTTGCGCATCTCGGCCTGCATCGCGGCGATCACGTCTCGCGGCGTGCCCTTCGGCGCCCAGATGCCGTACCAGGTCGCGACCTGGTAGCCGGGCACGCCGCCCTCGGCGGCGGTCGGCACGTCCGGAAAGCCCGGGGCGCGCTTCTCCGCGGCGACCGCGATCGCGCGCAGTCGGCCGCTCCGGATGTGGGCGGCACTCGAGCCCAGGCCATCGAACATCATGTCGACCTGGCCGGCGATCAGGTCCTGCAGCGCCGGGCCTGCTCCGCGGTAGGGGATGTGGGTGATGAAGGTCTTGGTCTGCAGCTTGAACAGCTCGCCGGCCAGGTGGTGCGACGTGCCGTTGCCGGCCGAGCCGTAGTTGAGCTTGCCGGGGTTGGCGCGGATGAACTTCAGCAGATCGGGCAGCGTCGCCGCCTGCACCTTCTGCGGGTTGACGACGATGACCTGCGGCACGCTGGACACCAGTCCCACCGGCACGAAGTCGGTCTCGATGTTGTAGTCGAGCCGCGGATACATGCTCGGCGCGATCGCGTGGTGCACCGCGCCCATGAAGAAGGTGTAGCCGTCCGGCGCCGCCTTGGCCGCGATGCCGGCGCCCAGCGTGCCGCCGGCGCCGCCCTTGTTGTCGATGACGAACTGCCGGTTCATCGACTTGCCCATCGCGGCGAACAGCGGCCGCGCGAAGGCGTCGGTGCCGCCGCCGGGCGGGAACGGCACGACGATGGTCACCGGGCGCGTCGGCCAGGCCGGCTGCGCCGGCGCCCAGGGGGCGACGCAGGAGGCGGCGCCGGCAACGAGCACCTGACGGCGGGTGGCGCGAAGGGAGAGGGGGCGACGGTGGCTCATGGCGGTATGGGGCGGTTGGCGGCGCGCATGGCGGTGCGAAAGGGCCCGGATGATCGGCCAAAACCCGCGGCGGGGCCGCCCGTGGATACCCCCGGCTTTCCGGGCGCCGGGTCTTGTCATCGTGGCGTCGATCGTCGCGGCGCGCACCGGTTGCGGCTTCTCCGGGACATCGGGGCCCCGACCCGGCGGCTTGCCACGGCCTGCCTAGAATGCCCGGTTGCCCGCGACCCGCAGACCTGCACCGGCCCATGCCCCCCGACCCCGGACACGCCGATCCGACTCCCGCGACGCCGGGGCCCGAGGCAGGCGACGGGGTCGCGCCCGTCGGCGACGCCGGCCTGATCCGCATCCGCGGCGCGCGCCAGCACAACCTGAAGAACCTCGACCTCGACCTGCGCACCGGCGAGTTCACGGTCGTCACCGGGCCCAGCGGCTCGGGCAAGTCGAGCCTGGTCTTCGACACGCTGTACGCCGAGGGCCAGCGGCGCTACGTCGAGACCTTCAGCGCCTATGCGCGGCAGTTCCTCGACCGCATGGACCGCCCGGCGGTCGACCGCGTCGACGGCGTGCCGCCGGCGATCGCGATCGACCAGACCAACCCGGTGCGCACGAGCCGCAGCACGGTCGGCACGATGACCGAGCTGAACGACCACCTGAAGCTGCTCTACGCGCGGGCCGCCTCGCTGTTCGACCGCCGGACCGCGCTGCCGGTGCGCCACGACACGCCGGAGACCGTCTTCGCCGACCTCGCCGCGCGCGCCGCGGCGGCCGGCGACCCGCGGCTGGTGTTCACCTTTCCGGTCGAGCTGCCGGCCGACACGTCGGCCGAGCAGCAGGCGCAGTGGCTGGCCGCCAGCGGCTTCACGCGCGTGCACGGCGAGCGCGTCGCCGGTGGCCGCAAGGTGCTCGACGTGGTCGCCGACCGCCTGCGGCTGGGCAGCGCCGACAAGGCGCGCGTCGTGGAGGCCATCGAGCTCGCGTTCCGGCGTGGCGGCGGCCGGCTCGACGTGCACGCCGGCGACGACGGCTCGGTCTGGCGCTACAGCACCGGGCTGCACTGCCCCGAGAGCGACCTCCGCTATGCCGATCCGCAGCCGGCGCTGTTCAGCTTCAACTCGGCCTACGGCGCCTGCGACACCTGCCGCGGCTTCGGCCGGGTGATCGGAGTCGACTGGGGTCTCGTGATCCCGGACCACCGCAAGACGCTGCGCGGCGGCGCGATCAAGCCGCTGCAGACCCCGGCCTGGGCCGAGTGCCAGGACGACCTCGTGCGCCACGCCGGCGAGGCCGGCATCCCGCGCGACACCGCGTGGAGCCAGCTCACGCCGGCGCAGCGCGACTGGGTGCTCGAGGGCGCCCCCGACTGGAAGGGCGACTGGAACCGCCAGTGGTACGGCGTGCGCCGCTTCTTCGAGTACCTCGAGAGCAAGGCGTACAAGATGCACATCCGCGTGCTCTTGTCCAAGTACCGCAGCTACACGCCGTGCCACGCCTGCGGCGGGGCGCGGCTGAAGACCGAGGCGCTGCTCTGGCGCCTGGGCAGCCGCGACGAGGCCGATGCCGTGCTGGCGCCGTCGCAGCGCTTCATGCCCGTGGGCGTCGACTGGACGCGAGCGCAGCTCGAGGCGCTGCCCGGCCTCGCGCTGCACGACCTGATGGGGCTGCCGATCGATCGCCTGCGCCGCTTCGTCGACGCGCTCGAGCTGCCGGCCGGCGTGACCGGCGAGGCGCTCAAGCTGCT
>JALORQ010000085.1 GCA_025458805.1 Rubrivivax sp. | reverse complement strand
AACCGCGACAGACCCAGCGGCCGGACACGGATGCGGCCGCGCACCCGGTGCGGGATCGGCATACCGACCTCGTCGAACTCGACGAGCAGCGACTCGCCGTCCCATGCGAGCCGGCTCGGACCGACCGCGAACTCGCGCGCCGAACGGTTGACGTGACGACGCGCGCGTTCCGTCATCGTCCAGCGCTTGCCTGCCGCGCCGTAGAGCGCGACGTTGATGCAGCAATGGTCCTCGGGGTCGGCGGCCGCACCGAGGCGGCGGCGGGCCCAGGCGTAATAGGGCGAGAAGACGCTGCCGACGAAGGCGATGATCGTCAGGCCGTGCCTGCCGTCGTCGCTGAGCGCGTCGACGTACCACCAGAGATAACCACCCGGCGCGACCGGCTGGTCGAATCGAGGTGCGCCAGCAGCGTCGCGGCCGCCAGCCGGCCGGACATCGCCGCCATCGGTACGCCCGGCCCCGGATGCACGCTGCCGCCCGCCAGATACAGCCCCGGCACCGGCGTCTTCGCCCCCGGGCGCCGGAACGAGGACATCCATCCGTGCGTTGCCGTCCCGTACAGCGCCCCGCCCGTCGCCGGAAACAGCCGGTGGAAGCCGGAGGGCGTCGTCCTCACCACCTGATGCGGAGCAGGAGCCAGCGTCAGGCCGCAGTCGCGCAGCAAGGCCAGGCTGCGTTGCTCGCATGGGTCGACCTCCAGGGTGTCGTCGTCGACGCGGTCGCCGTCGGCGGGGGCGTTGACCAGGCACAGCAGCCGCTCGGGCCCGTCGACCGGCGCCGCGTCGTCGCCGCGGTCCTGCGCGCAGACGTAGACCGTGCCGTGAGCCGGCAGGCGACGGCGTTGGAAGATGTCTTCGAACTCGGACCGGTAGTCGTCGTCGAAGAAGACGTTGTGGCGCACGAGCGGAAAACCCTCGGTCGGCGCGTGCACGGCCCAGGTCACCGCCGAGAGCGAGCGCTCGGCAGGGGTCGGGGCGTGCGCGCGCACGGCGGCACGCAGGCCGTCGCCGAGAAGCCCCTGGGCCAGCGCCGCGGCGTCGCCGCTGAACAACACGGAGTCCGCGCCGATGCGCTCGCCGCTCGCCAGCTCGACGCCGCCGACGCGCCCCCCCTCGAGAACGATGCGGTCGACGCGTTGGCCGAAGCGCAGCCGCACGCCGCGGGCCGCCGCCAGCGCGGCGAACGAGCAGGCGACCGCGTGCATGCCGCCCTCGACCGTCCACACGCCGTCGAGCTCGACCTGCGCGACGAGCATCAGCGTGGCCGGGGCCGACCAGGGCGAGGACCCGCAGTAGGTCGCATAGCGACCGAAGAGCTGCTGCAGCCGCGGGTCGTGGAAGTGGCGCGACAGGCTGCGCCACAGCGTGGAGAACGGCCCCAACCCGGCCAGCAGCATCAGCCCCCGCGGGCCGAGGTCCCCGATCATGCTGGCCAGCGTCGGCCGTTCCGACCGGATGTAGGGGCCCTCCAGCCCGTCGTAGACACGCCGCGCTTGGGCGCAGAAGGCCAGGAAGCGGCGCGCCTCTGCCGGGCTGCTGAACTCGGCGATCGCATCGGCCGAGCGCGCCAGGCTCGCGTGCAGGTCGAGCCGGCGGTCGACCCCGCGCCACGCGTGTCGCGCGAGGACGGACAGCGGCGCCAGGGCCGGCAGTGCGGCATCGACCGAGCTGCCGGCCTCGTCCAGGATCTGCTCGAACACCCAGCGCATCGTGAACACGGTGGGCCCGGCATCGACAGCGGCGCCGCCGGGAAACACGTGGCGCATCTTGCCGCCCGGCGCCGGCGCCGCCTCGACCAGCGTGACGTCGAGCCCCCGGCAGGCCAGCAGCAGCGCGCCGACGAGCCCACCGATCCCGGCGCCGACGACGACGACGCGATGCTCGCCGCGCGGCAGGGCGCGTTCAGCCAAGCGGCGCCCCCTTCCAGTGGCCGCGCACCTCCAGCGGCTCGAAGCGGACGAACATGGTCTCGCTGAAGTAGCCCTCGCCGTAGGCGGCCCGGATGGCCGCGAGGTGCGCGCCGCTGCGCGCATAGGCATCCATCGAGGCCGCGCGGTCCCACAGGCTGAAGGTCATCTGGCGCAGCAGCGGCGCCTCGCCCAGGCCGACCGCCATCCGGCAGCCCGCGGCCGCCCGCAGATCGACCTCCGACGGCGGGGCGTGGCGCCAGAACGCGACGGCCTTCGTCGGCCGGATCGAGGCGCGGGTCAGCGCCGCGACGGGCGCATCGGCACTCGCGGGCGGGCCGTGCGCCGTGACCATCTCGCCACCCCACGAACCGCGCGCGGCATACGGGCGCAGCAGCAACTCGGCCAGCGTGGCCGCGTGACACCGGTACTCCTGGACGACCGGCGAGCGCGCCGCGAACTCGCGCGCCGACGACAAGTCGTCGAAGAGCACGAACAGACCGTACACCGACAGGCTCGGCTGCACGCCGAACCCGCCGTCGCGGCCCGAGCCCAGCACGCGGGCGAAGCGCATTCCGGCGGGCCGGCCCAGCCCGCGCGCGCCGACGACCAGCCTCGACCATGCCCATGCACGCGTGAGCGCCCGGTCCATCTCGGCGACGAGGAGAAACGCGACCTGGCCGCACGCGGCTGCACCGGTGCCGGCCGGGCGGGGCGCCGCATCGCCGCGCGTCGAGCCATCGCCCGCTGCCCGCTGAAGGCGCCCCCCCCCGGCCGCCTCGCCAGGCGGCACCGCGATGCGGTTCATGCCGGTGCCTCCGTGGCCGCCTCGGTGACCGGACGCGGCCAAGGCATCGGCGGCAGACGGAAGACCACGTGTTCGCGCACGCCCGGGAGCTCGCGCACCCGCCCCGCACCCAGGTCGTGCAGCCGCTTCACCACATCGCGCACGAGCCGCTCGGGCGTCGACGCGCCGGCCGTGACGCCGACCGCGCGCACGCCGGCAAGCCACGACGCGTCGACGTCCTCGGCGCAGGTCACGAGCCGGGCCCGGGCGCCCTGCTGCCTTGCCACCTCGAGCAGGCGCCGCGTGTTCGAGCTGTTGGGGGCGCCGACCACGACGACGAAGTCGACCTCCTGCGCGAGCTGCCGGACGGCCTGCTGCCGGTTCTGCGTCGCGTAGCAGATGTCGTCGATGCTGGGCCCCACGACCTGCGGCCAGCGATGTTCGATCGCGGCGATGATGTCGCGCGTGTCGTCGACGCTCAGCGTCGTCTGCGTGACATAGGCGAGCGGGACGTCGGCGGGCAGGTCGAGCTCGGCAACGTCGCGCACCGTGCCGACCAGGTGCATCGGCGCGTCGGCGCTGCCCAGCGTTCCCTCGACCTCCTCGTGGCCCGCGTGCCCGATGACGACGATGGTCATGCCCTGTCGTGCGTAGCGCTGCACCTGCTGGTGCACCTTGGCCACCAGCGGGCAGGTGGCATCGACCACCTGCAGCCCGCGGGCACGGGCCTCCTCGATCACCGCACGAGAGACGCCGTGCGCGCTGAACACCGTCGGCGCCCCTTCCGGGACGTCTGCAATGCGGTCGACGAACACCGCCCCGCGCGCGCGCAGGTCGGCGACGACGTGGCCGTTGTGCACGATCTCGTGGAAGACGTAGATCGGCGCGCCATGAAGCGCGAGGGCCGTCTCGACGATGTCGATGGCGCGCACCACGCCGGCGCAGAAGCCGCGTGGGCTCGCCAGCACGACGGTCTGCGCCGGGACGGCGGCGCCTGGCGAAGGCTCGGGCACGGCGCGCAGCGGATGCAGCATCGTCGAACTCCCACGCGTGACATGCGCGGCGGTCCGGAACGCCAGGCGCCGGGCTACCTGACGGTGACCTCGACCCTGCGCGCCTCCGGGTCCTCGCCGGCGATGTTGCCCTGTGTCTGCACAGGCTTCTGCAGGATGACCCGGCTCTCTGCGATACCGGCGGCGAGCAGAGAATCGCGCACCGTGAAGGCACGCTGCTTGGCGAGCTCGTGGTTGGCGTCGGCGTTGCCCGCGGCCGAGTGATAGCCGGAGATGGTCGCCTTCGTCGACGCATTCTGCGACATCGTCGCGACAAGCTGACCGAGGCCCTTCTCCTGCTCGCCGTGCAGCGTCGGCGAACCGACGTCGAAGTACAGCACCGAGCGCCTCGCCTCGGCCACCGGCGGCGGAAGTGCGGACGTCTTCACCGCCCCGGCATAGACCAGCAGCTCGGGATAGTCCTTGGCCATCTGGGCGCCGTACAAGGGCTTGTACGCACCCTGGTGGCACGTGGAGCAGTTGACCTTCGCGACGTCGCCGGTCGGCCCCAGGCGCTGCGCCGGGAAGACCGGGGTCAGCGGGGTCAGGTACTCGTCGTTCAGGTTGCGCGCCATCCGGATGCCGTGCCACGCCGTCGCGCGCTGCGGCGGCGCCTGGTTCCACTCGGCGAACGAGCGCGAGTTGTGGCAATAGGTGCAGTTGACGCCGAGCGAGGTCGACATGTGCACCATCAGCGAGTACGTGTACTCCGTCTGCTGGATCGACTTGCGGCTGCCGGCCGGCAGCGCGGTGTCGCTGATCAGCCGGATCGGCTTCGGATCGGAGGCCAGGAACTGAGTGAACGGGTCGTACGGCAGCGTGGCGAGCCCGACCGAAGGCGCGGGCTGGTTTTGCGCATTGAGGTTGCCGATGAAGTCGGACCGCTTGTCCTGCGGCGCCGCCGTGAACCAGATCTGCGCGGGCACCGGCTGGCCGCGGTGGCACGTGTAGCACGTGACTCCGGTATCGGCGACGTGCTGCTTCCAGTTGACGTTGATGTTCTGCGTCATCTGCAGCATGCGACGGGCGACGACCTTGGTGTACTTCGACTCGTCGGCGAAGTTCTGCGCGTTGTGGCAGTAGGTGCACCCCTCCTGCGGCGACACCCACGCCGTGATCGCGGCCATGTGCCGGTTGAACTGCGCGACCGACAGGTCGCCCAGCACCTTCACGTTCTGGTAGACGTCGCGCGCCTTCGGGCCTTCGGTCGGCGCGGGGTCGGTGGGCGCGGGCGGCACGTTGGCCTCGGCCTGTGCGGCCAGCGTTCGCGGGTTGTAGACCAGTTCCATCGCGGTGCCCCGGTACCCGCGCTGGACCGCGTCGACCGGGGGCCGCTCGCAGCCCGCCAGCAGCGTGACCGCTGCGACGGCGCCGACCAGGACGGCTCGGGAAAGGGCTCTCATCACTTGACTCCGGTGGCCAGGGTCGCCGGGTCGACGACCGGCGGGAAGACGGCCGGATAGGGCGGCGCGACGCCGTGCTTGACGGCCCACAGGTACCAGTTGTCCACCACGGTGCCGGTGAGCAGGATGCCGATGCCGCCGGTGAGCGGACACAGCACCGCGAACCACCACGCCCAGCGGTGGATCGACTCGGTCGTGGCGTTGAAGCCCATCGTCCAGCGCCAGAACAGCGCCATCCTCTCGCCGCCGGTGCCGCGGTCGACGATCTGCTCGATCTCGCGCTCGGCGCCGTAGCGGCTGCAGGACAGCACGGTGCCGGCGTGCATCGCGAACAGCAGGGTCGAACCGTACAGGAAGACGATGGACAGGGCGTGGAACGGGTTGTAGAAGAGATTGCCGTAGCGGATCGAGAACGCTGCGGTCCAGTCGAGGTGCGAGAAGACGCCGAACGGCACCGCCTCGCTCCAGCTGCCCATCAGCACCGGGCGGATGAAGCCGAGCACGAGGAACAGCCAGATCGCGGCCGCGAAGGCCCAGGCGACGTGCGTGCCCATACCCAGCTGCCGCGCGCGGGTGTACATGCGGGCCCACCAAAGCAGCATCGAAATCGTCAGGAACAGGCCAGCCATCAACCACCAGCCCCCGTCGTTCATCGGGGGCAACGACAGCCCGTACTGCGGCGCGGGCGGGTCGAGCGACAGCCAGAACAGCTGGCGCACGAACTGCACCGGGTCCCAGTTGACCTGGGCCAGCATGTTGAAGCCCATGATGTTGATCGACAGCGTGCCGAAGATCAGCGACATGATCCCCAGCGGGCCGAGGTAGATCGGCCCGATCTGCGCCATGCCGAAGCGCCCGAAGATCGGGACGCTGAGCGTCTTGGTGAGCGAGCGCGGGCTGTTGCCGGCCGGCAGCGGTGGGCCCATGTGGGCCGGGCCGACGGCCTGGACGGTGGTGAAGATGTTCTGGTAGGTGGGCATCTCGATTGCTCCTCGCGATCAGCGGTCAGTTCAGCGGCCACTGCGCCCAGATGGGAAGGTTGAGCCACCAGCCCCACCACTCGGGCCAGCCGCGCGTCCAGAACGGGCCGCTGATGACGATGCAGACCGCGCTCCAGAAGCCGGCGGACAGCGCCAGGAACAGGCCCAGCCGGTGGATGCCGAGCGAACCGATCGAGTAGCCGATCGCGTCGCGGAAGAAGGTGTCCTCGTGGTCGGTGGTGCGCACCGTCTGGCCCTTGGCGGGATTGACGGCCGACAGGATCAGACCCCCGTGCAGAGACAGCGCCAGCGTCGTCGTGAAGAAGAACGTGATCGCCAGCATGTGCGCAGGGTTGTAGTGGAAGTGCAGGTACTGGTACCCCACGTTGGAGACCCAGTCCAGGTGGCTGTAGATGCCGTAGGGGAAGCCGTGTCCCCAGGCGCCCATCAGCACCGGGCGGATCACGACCAGCGTCACGTACGCGAAGATCGCGACGCCGAAGGCGATCGGCACGTGGAACTGGATGCCGAGCTTGCGGCAGATCTCGACCTCGCGCAGCGCCCACGAGACGAAGGCGCCGATTGCGCACACCGTGATGAGCTGCCAAAGGCCGCCTTCCATCAGCGGCGCGATGCCCAGGCCGTACGAGAGGTCCGGCGGGGCGATGTTGATCTGCCAGAGATTCCAGGTCGGACCGTTGGCGGCACCCCAGAGGATCAGGGCCGTGCCCAGGATCGAGAAGAAGACGGTGGTGACCCCGAAAAAGCCGACGTAGAACGGCCCCACCCAAAAGTCGAAGAGGTCGCCGCCGACGAGGGTGCCCCCCCGCACACGGTACTTTCTCTCGAAACTCAGCATCGCCATGATCGATCCTCCGACCGCGTGGGGAGCGTCACCCCGCGCGACGAGTTTTCTTGTGCTGACCGGGCGGTGTCGAGTACGACCCGACGCCGCCCGCTGCCGACTGCAGTGTGGCTACTTCGAGATCGTCGAAGCGACCGCGGTGGGCATCGGCGCGTTCTGCGTCGCCACCTTGGTCGTCTTCGGCCCGTCGAGCCAGTTGAACTTGTTCGTGCTCAGCAGAATGAGGTGAATCATCGCCGCCAGCGCGAACAAGAAGATTCCCTGCGCCACCATCGTGCGCAGAGGGTCGAAGAGACGCCAGATTCTCCACATGGTTCTCAGCTCCTAGAGTAGATGCGACATGAAGGTGTAAACGCCCGCCTTGACGCCGCCGAATATCGACTTGACCCCTTCGGCTCCCGGCAACCAGGAACGCCAGTGCCAGCCGAGCAGCTGCCCGCAAAGGGCAATCAGCAGCAGCACCAGAAAACTGACCGCGAAGATGAGCCCGTAGGTGCGGGCGTCCTCCTGGACAGCGCTCTTGGCGATTGCGATTTCGGTCTGAGCCATCACGTTCCCCAATCGTTCGGGTTGAGCCTTCAGGCAGTCACAGCCAGGGGCGCCAGATCCAGACGAGCAGGTGGGCAACCACGGCGACCGCCGTGAACCCCACGAACCCTTGGATATAGAACCGGTGGAACTCCTGGGCCTCTTCGTCGCTCAGGCCCGAGATCGAGCCCTTTCTTTCAGCCATGGACTAGTCCTCCAAACTCGGGCCGCGAGGCCCTTCCGCGCACTTGCGCCCGCGCAGCATGGGCAGCCGTAGCGTGAGGCCACGACATCGGGGGGCCGCGGCGCAGGCGCGCCGGCAGCATGGGATCGAGATGGCGGAGCGGCGTCATGCCGGCTCCTTGTGGCCGAGCAGGCGGGCGACGAGTTCCGCCGTGACGCGTGCGGCCCCCTGCTCGCGAGCCTCGCGCTCGGCGCGGTCGCGCAGGGCCTTGGCCGCCGAGATCTGCACCAGCACCGGCTGCTGCTCGACGTAGCGGCGCAGCGTGTCCTGAGCGGCGTCGTCCCAGGGCCGCGAGTCGCCGTGCCGGCTCGGCGTCGCGTCGATGCGGTCGAGCTCGGTCGCCAGCGGCAGCACGTGGAACAGCGCGTCGAAGAGCGCGTTGCACACTTCCTGCACGACGTAGGTGGCCCCGGCGTAGCCCATGAATGGGGTGCCCGTCGCGCGGCGGATGATCGCGCCCGGGAACGAGGCCGGGATGTACGACGGCCGCGGGCCGTGACCCGCCGATTTCTCGGCCAGGTACATGCGCTCGTTGTAGCTGCCGAACAGCACCAGCGGCGTCTTCTCGTGCACCAGCTTGCGCACCGCCTCGTTGTCGGTCTTGGTACCCGCGGTGCGCGACACGGCGAAGTGACACGGCAGCCCGAGCTCGTCCTCGAGGAAGTGGCGCAGGCCGCGCGCGTAGGTCTCGCCGGCGACGACGCCGAAGCTCGCCGTGCCGAAGAAGTCCTGTGTCACGCTGCGCCACAGGTCCCACACCGGCTTGATCGTCGTGTGCTTCTCGCGCTCGATGAACGGCTCGGGGTCGAGATGCAGCAGCCGCCCCAGCTCGCGCAGGAACGCGGTCGTGCTGTGCAGCCCGATCGGCGCCTGCAGGTAAGGCCGGTCGAGCACCTCGCACAGCGCGCGGCCGAACTCGCGGTACAGGCAGACGTTGACGTCGGCATCGGCCAGCTTCTGCACGTCGGCGAGATGGCTGCCGAGCGGGAACACCATGTTCACCTCGGCGCCGATGCCTTCGACCAGGCGCCGGATCTCGGCGAGGTCGCTCGGCATGTTGAAGGTGCCGTAGCACGGGCCGATCAGGTTGACGCGCGGCTTCTCGCCGGGAGGCCGCTCGTCGAAAGGCGTGCGCGCCGGAACCTTGCGCAGGCCGTACTCCTGCCACAGCCAGAGCATGGCGCGGTTGGCGCACTGCCACTGGTCCTCGTCGATCGTCCGAGGCAGGAAGCGCTGGATCGTCGTGCCTTCGGGGGTCACGCCGCCGCCGATCATCTCGGCGATCGAGCCGGTGACGACGACGCTGGGCAGGTCGGGGTCGAGCGCCTTGTGCGCGCGGCGCAGGCTGCCCTCGGTGCCCTCGCGTCCGAGCTGCTCCTCGGCGAGGCCGGTGACGACGATCGGCAGTTCGTGCGGCGGTAGCGCGTCGGTGTAGTGCAGCACGCTGGTCACCGGCAGGTTCTCGCAGCCCACCGGGCCGTCGATGACGACCTGCATGCCCTTGATGGCGGTGAAGACGTAGACGGCGCCCCAGTAGCCGCCGGCACGATCGTGGTCGAGGACGAGCATGATCGGTACTTCCCTCAGATCATCCGTTCGGCCTGCAGCCGCTTCTGGACCTTGATCACCTGGCGTCGCGTCTCGGCGCGGAACTCGGGTCGCGGCACCGGCCGGTCTTCCCAGACCCCGGCCTGATCGCCCTCGCCGACATCGCCGAAGAACTCGCGCATCGCATCGAAGCGCGCCTTGTTGGCGATGGCCGCGTTGATGACCTGGGCCAGCGACCCGGCCCCGGCCACCCCCATCAAGGGGCGTGCGGAGATCAGGTTGGTGAAGTAGAGCGACGGGATCGTGGCCTGCTTCGCGGCCTGAACGACCGGCGTGGTGCCGATCGCCAGGTCGGGCCGGAACTCGCGCACGGCGGCGATGTCCTGCTCGAGCGAGGCGCGGTACTGCACGTGCACGCCGCGCGCCTCGAGCCACTCGCGGTCGGGCGCCGACCACGGGGTCGCGGGGCAGGCGCTGCCGACGTAGTGCACCTGGGCGCCGCTCTCGACGAGCAGGCGCGCCACGAGCAGCTCGCTGCCCTCGTAGCCGCTGACCGTGATGCGACCCTTGATCGGCAGCCGGGCCAGCGCGCCGCGGATCGCGGGCAGCCAGCGGTTCTTGGCGGCGTCGATGTCCTTCTGCGCGACGGACGCCGCCGCGCCGATCGCCTGCAGCCAGGCCTCGGTGCCGTCGTGCCCGACCGGCGCCGACGGCACGATGGCGCGGCCGGCGGCCTCGAACTCGCGCACGCTGGCCGTGTAGAAGGGGTGGATGGCGGCGACGGCGGCGCAGTCGAGCGCGGCATAGAGCTCGCGCCACTCGCGCGTCGGCACCACCGGGCCGGCGGCCAGGCCCATCGGCTCGAGCATCATGCCGATGCCGACCGGGTCGGCCGGGAACATCTCGCCCAGCAGCGTGATCGTCGGCTTCTCGCTGACGCCGCCGCGGGGCTGCGCGACCGGACCGTGCTCGGCCTCGTGGCGCGCGTACTTCAGCATCGCACCGGCCAGCACGTCCTTGGCCTCGGCGTGCGTCGGCACCCCGAATCCCGGCACGTCGATGCCGATGATGCGCACGCCGTTGATCTCCTTGGGCAGCAGCTGCAGCGGCACGCCGCTGGCCGTCGGCACGCAGAGGTTGGTGATGACGATGGCGTCGTAGAGCGCCGGGTCCGCGCTCCTGTAGACGGCCTCGCGGATGTCCTCGAAGAGCTTGCCGGTGACCAGCGTCTCGCTGTTGAAGGGCACGTAGCCGACGCTGCGGCGGGCGCCGTAGAAGTGACTCGTGAACGTGAGGCCGTAGACGCAGCAGGCCGAGCCCGAGAGGATGGTCATCGTGCGCCGCATGCGCAGGCCGACGCGCAGAGAGCCGAACGCCGGGCACATGCTCTGCGGCTGGTCGTGCGGGCCCGCGCCTTCGGGCAGCGGGTAGTCCTTGCGGTACTGCTCGAGCACCTCGCTCTTGCCGGCGGCCTCGGCGGCGGCCTGCATCTGCTCGCGCCCGGAATGGCAGCCCAGGCCATCGACGCCGATCGCCTCGGCCTTCACCGCGGGGGCGGCGGCCGGGAGCGCACTGCTGGGGGTCGTGTCCATGCTCGCCACCGCCGACTCAGGCCGCGTCGTAGATGACTTCGAGGCTCGGCCGCGCGACGACGTTGGAGCCGAGCATGTCGGCCACCGTCGCCGGCTCGAGCACCACGTCGCGGCCGACCGCGCTGCTGCTGAAGAGAGCGAGCAGCGCGTCCTGGCTCAGCGGCTTCGGGCGCACCGGAGGTGCCTCGGCGACATTGGCCGCCAGCTCGGCGAAAAGCGGACCCCACTCGCCTTCGGGCTTGCCGATGATCTCGTAGGCCGCGCTCTTGCGCCGGATGTCCTCGTGAGCCGGGATCGCGCTCAGCACCGGGATGCCGGCGGCCTGGGCGAACGCGTGCGCCTCGCCGGTGCCGTCGTCCTTGTTGATCACCATGCCCGCGACGCCGACGTTGCCGCCGAGCCGGCGGAAGTACTCGACCGCGTTGCAGACGTTGTTGGCGACGTACAGGCTCTGCAGGTCGTTGCTGCCGACGACGATGACCTTCTGGCACATGTCGCGCGCGATCGGCAGCCCGAACCCGCCGCACACCACGTCGCCCAGGAAGTCGAGCAGCACGTAGTCGAAGCCCCAGTCGTGGAAGCCGAGCTTCTCGAGCGTCTCGAAGCCGTGGATGATCCCGCGCCCGCCG
>JALORQ010000084.1 GCA_025458805.1 Rubrivivax sp. | reverse complement strand
GTTCCTGTTCGGCGCCATCGGTGCGACGGTCTGGGCCGTCCAGATGCTCTGGATCCCGGTCACCGCGGCGGGCATCATCAACGGGCTCGGCCACTGGTGGGGCTATCGCAACTTCGAGGCGCCCGACGCGTCGACCAACGTCTCTCCGTGGGGCATCCTGATCGGCGGCGAGGAGCTCCACAACAACCATCACACCTACCCGACGTCGGCGAAGCTGTCGGTCAAGCCTTTCGAGTTCGACATCGGCTGGGTCTACATCCGGGCCATGGAGATGGTCGGCTGGGCCAAGGTGCGCAAGACGCCGCCGCGGCTCGAGCTCGGCGCGGTGCGCCCGGTGGCCGATGACAAGACGCTCGAGGCCGTGATTGCCAACCGCTACGAGGTGATGGCGAAGTATGCGGCCGAGCTTCGGCGCGCGGTCGCCGGCGAGATCGAGCGGCTGAAGGCGCAGGGCGCCCAGGGCAGCGCGCGCTTCAAGGACATGGTGCTGGCGCACGACTGGCTGCACCGCGACGACGACAAGATCCCGCAGGGCCTCAAGCCCCGGCTGGCGAGCGCGCTGGGCGAGAGCCCGAAGCTGGCCAAGCTGGTCGCGATGCGCGAGGAGCTGCGGCTGTTGTGGACGCGCAGCAATGTGTCGGCCGAGCAGCTGGTCGTCGATCTGCAGGCGTGGTGCCGCAAGGCCGAGGACAGCGGCATCGCCGCGCTTCAGGACTTCTCGGTCAAGCTGCGTGCGGCACGCGCCTGAGGGCCGTCGCACGCGGGTCGTGCGCCCGCCGCACCGGGGCATCGGCTCGCGCCACCCGCTGTGAACCCGCCCGCGAGGCGGGTTCCTCGTTTCTGGGCACCCTCCGAGACGCCTCGCGGCGCGCTCACCGGCAACAAAAAACCCGCCGGAGCGCGGCGGGTTCTTCGTGCCAAAGGCAGCCGGTTACTTGAGCTTGACTTCCTTGTAGAGCACGTGCTTGCGCGCCTTCGGATCGAACTTGAGGAATTCGAGCTTTCCCGGCGTGGTCTTCTTGTTCTTGCTCGTGGTGTAGAAGTGACCGGTGCCCGCGGTGGACTCCAGCTTGATCTTCTCGCGACCGCCCTTGGTTGCCATGGTGGATGCTCCTCAGCACTGGTTCAGACGGGGCGGCGCGCTCAGAGCTCGCCCTTGGCGCGCAGGTCGGCGACGACCTGCTCGATGCCGACCTTGTCGATGAGCCGCAGCGCCGCGTTGCTCACGCGCAGCCGCACCCAGCGATTCTCGGTCTCCAGCCAGAAGCGGCGGTACTGCAAGTTCGGTAGGAACCGACGCTTGGTCTTGTTGTTGGCGTGGGACACGTGGTGACCCACCATCGGGCGCTTGCCCGTGACTTGACAGACGCGTGCCATGACGCAGCTCCGGCTCGATTCGAGTGTTTTGGCTCGCCCGCGGGCTGGTCGCTCGCCGGCAAAGCTCGGTAGTCTAGCACAGCGCTCGTCGTGTGCGCCGTGTCGTCAGGTGTCCTGCTGCTCGAGGAAGCGTTGCGCGTCGAGCGCCGCCATGCACCCCGTGCCGGCGCTGGTGATCGCCTGCCGGTAGACATGGTCCTGCACGTCACCCGCGGCGAAGACGCCGGGAATGCTGGTCATCGTCGCGAATCCGTCGAGGCCGCTGCGGGTGATGATGTAGCCGTCCTTCATCTCGAGCTGGCCCTTGAAGATGTCGGTGTTGGGCTGGTGGCCGATCGCGATGAAGCAGCCGCCGAGCGCGAGCTCGCGCGTGCTGCCGTCCTGCGTCGACCGGATGCGCACGCCGGTCACGCCCTTGGCGTCGCCGAGCACCTCGTCGAGCGTGTGCCACAGGTGGAGCACCATCTTGCCCGCCTCGACCTTGGCCATCAGCTTGTCGACGAGGATCGCCTCGGCGCGAAACCGGTCGCGGCGGTGGATCAGGTGCACCTGGCTCGCGATGTTCGACAGGTACAGGGCCTCCTCGACCGCGGTGTTGCCGCCGCCGACGACGCACACCGGCTGGTCCCGGTAGAAGAACCCGTCGCAGGTGGCGCAGCCGCTGACCCCGCGGCCCATGAACGCCTGCTCGCTCGGAAGGCCGAGGTACTTCGCGCTCGCCCCGGTGGCGATCACGAGCGCGTCGCAGGTGTACGCGCCGCTGTCGCCCTGCAGCCGGAACGGGCGCCGAGACAGGTCCACCTCGTTCACGTGGTCGAAGACGATCTGCGTCTCGAAGCGTTCGGCGTGCTGCTGGAAGCGCTGCATCAGGTCGGGGCCCATCACGCCCGCGACGTCGGCGGGCCAGTTGTCGACCTCGGTGGTCGTCATCAACTGCCCGCCCTGGGCGATGCCGGTGATCAGCATCGGCCGCAGGTTCGCGCGAGCGGCGTAGATGGCCGCGGTGTAGCCGGCGGGGCCGGAGCCCAGGATCAGCAGCTTGGCGTGGGTCGTGGTGGTCATGGCGGTGGGTGTGGCCGGACTGCGGCTCGGGGGACGGTGGCCGCGGCGTGTCCCGCGCGCCGTGAGCGGCGCCGGGACGTCGGGGCGGGTGTGCCGGCGACGGGCGATCCGCCCGGCACAATAGGGAAATTTTCGCACTTCCGGCCGCTTCGTCGCGCCGACGGCTCGCGGCGCCTCGAAACCGTGCCGATGCCGCATGCAGTCACATTCGCTCACAGGGGCTGCCGATGTCGATGCTCTCGAACCTTGACCTGATCCGTCGCGTGCCGCTGTTCTCGATGCTCACTGCCGATCAGGCGCAGACGGTCGCCGACAGCGTCGTCAAGCGGCGCTTCCGGCGCGGCGAGCTCGTCGTCGAGCAGGGCCGCAAGAGCAACGCGCTGTTCATCCTGCTCAACGGCCGGGCGCGCGTGCTCACCGCGGACCAGCGCGGTCGCGAAGTCATCCTCGCGGTGCTCGAGGCCGGCGACTACGTCGGCGAGATGAGCCTGATCGACAACGAGCCGCACTCCGCCACGGTGCGCGCCGAGATCCAGACCGACATGCTCGTGCTGTCGCGCGCCGACTTCACGCGCTGCCTGCCCGAGCACTCGACGCTGGCCTACGGCATCCTGCGCGGCCTGGTGCGCCGGCTGCGCAACGCCGACCGTCAGATCGAGTCGCTGGCGCTGCTCGACGTCTACGGCCGCGTCGCGCGCGCGCTGCTCGACATGGCCGACGAGCAGGACGGGGTGAAGATCATCCGCCAGAAGGTCAGCCGGCAGGACATGGCCAAGGTCGTCGGCGCGTCGCGCGAGATGGTCAGCCGCGTAATGAAGGACCTGGAGGAGCGCGGCGTCATCGAGACGCAGGACAACGGCTTCGTCGTGCTCAAGGAACGCCTGCAGAACGAGTGACCGGCCGTCGGGCGTGCCGGCCGCTTCAGCCACAATCGCACGCATGACCTTTCCGCTCGGATCGCTGCGCGGCGGCACGGCGGCCCTCGATGCACGGGTGGTGCCGTCGGCCCAGGCACCGTGGCGGCGCCCCCTTTTCCTCGGCGCGTCGGCGGTGGCCTGGGTGCTGGTGGTGCTCGCGTTGGCGACGCACTCGCCGGCCGATCCGGCCTTCAGCACGTCGGGCGACGGGCAGCCCGTGACCAATGCCGCCGGCCGGCTGGGCGCCTGGGTGGCCGATCTCGCCTTCGTGATGTTCGGCTACTCTGCGTGGTGGCTGGTGCCGGTCGCGCTGCGCGCGTGGCTGTCGGCGCTCGCCGCGTCGCTGCGCGGCGAGGCGGCGCTGCCGCCGTCGCGGGCCACATTCTGGATCGGCCTCGCGATGCTGCTGGCCGCCAGTTGCGCGCTGGAGTGGACCCGGCTGTACCGTTGGGAAGACCTGCTGCCCGGTCACGCCGGGGGCGTGCTGGGCTGGGCGCTCGGTCCGGTGTCGATGCGCTGGCTGGGGTTCGCCGGGTCCGGCGTGTTCTGGATCGCTCTGCTCGTGCTGGGCATGTCGCTCGCGCTGCGCTTCTCGTGGCTCGCGCTCGCCGAATCGATCGGTGCGCGCCTCGATGCGCTGCGCGAGCGGCGAGAGGACCGGCGTGCGCTCGACGAGGACCTGCGCCTGGGCGAACTCGCGGCGCGCGAGCGCGAGCAGGTCGTCGAGGTCGAGCGCCGCGACGTCGAGGAGCACCTGCCGATCGTCATCGAGCCTCCGGTGGTCGAGGTGCCGAAGTCCGAGCGCGTCGCGAAGGAGCGGCAGAAGCCGCTCTTCGCCGAGCTGGCCGACACCCGGCTGCCGCAGGTCGACCTGCTCGATGCGCCGCCTGCGCGCCAGGAGAGCGTGGCGCCCGAGTCGCTCGAGATGACGAGCCGGCTCATCGAGAAGAAGCTCAAGGACTTCGGCGTCGAGGTGCGGGTCGTCGCCGCGCTGCCGGGGCCCGTGATCACGCGCTACGAGATCGAGCCCGCGACCGGCGTGAAGGGCGCGCAGATCGTCAACCTCGCGCGCGACCTCGCGCGCTCGCTGTCGCTGGTCAGCATCCGCGTCGTCGAGGTCATCCCCGGCAAGAACTACATGGCGCTCGAGCTGCCGAACGCGCGCCGGCAGTCGATCCGTCTGGCCGAGATCCTCGGGTCTCAGGCCTACAACGATGCTGCCTCGCTGCTCACGATCGGACTCGGCAAGGACATCGTCGGCAACCCGGTCGTCGCCGACCTGGCCAAGATGCCGCACGTGCTGGTCGCCGGCACCACCGGGTCGGGCAAGTCGGTGGGGATCAACGCGATGATCCTCAGCCTGCTGTACAAGGCCGAGGCGCGCGACGTGCGGCTGATCCTGGTCGACCCGAAGATGCTCGAGCTGAGCGTCTACGAGGGCATCCCGCACCTTCTGGCGCCGGTGGTCACCGACATGAAGCAGGCGGCCAACGCGCTCAACTGGTGCGTCGGCGAGATGGAGCGCCGCTACAGGCTGATGAGCAAGCTCGGCGTGCGCAACCTCGCCGGCTACAACAAGAAGATCGCCGAGGCGGCCGAGCGCGGCGAGTCGATCCCGAACCCGTTCAGCCTGACGCCCGATGCGCCCGAGCCGCTCGAGCGGCTGCCGCACGTGGTCGTCGTCATCGACGAGCTGGCCGACCTGATGATGGTGGTCGGCAAGAAGATCGAGGAGCTGATCGCCCGCCTCGCGCAGAAGGCGCGCGCGTCGGGCATGCACCTGATCCTGGCCACGCAGCGGCCCAGCGTCGACGTCATCACCGGCCTCATCAAGGCGAACATCCCGACCCGCATCGCCTTCCAGGTCGCGAGCAAGATCGACAGTCGCACCATCCTCGACCAGATGGGCGCCGAGGCGCTGCTCGGCCAGGGCGACATGCTGCACCTGGCGTCCGGCACCGGGCTTCCGGTGCGCGTGCACGGCGCGTTCGTCAGCGACGACGAGGTGCACCGCGTCGTCGAGTACCTGAAGTCGCAGGGCGAGCCGGACTACGTCGAGGGCATCCTCGAGGGCGGCATCGCCGACGGCGAGGGCGGCGACGCGGTCAATCCCGACGGCCCGACCGGCGGCGGCGAGGGCGACGCGCTGTACGACCAGGCGGTGGCGGTGGTGCTGCAGCACCGGCGCGCGTCGATCTCGCTCGTGCAGCGCCACCTGCGCATTGGCTACAACCGCGCGGCGCGGCTGCTCGAGCAGATGGAGAAGTCCGGGCTGGTCTCGGCGATGGCCACCAACGGCAATCGCGACCTCCTGGTGCCCAGGCGCGACGACGCATGAGACGGCGCGTCCTTCTCGCCGCGTGGGCGGCGCTGCCCGCCGCTGCAGGGGTTCGGGCGCAGGCAGCCGACGCCGGCGCGGCCGAGCGGCTGCGCGCATTCGTTCGCGACGTCCGCAGCGGCCAGGCCGACTTCACGCAGACCGTCGTCTCGCCGGATGGCGCGCGCCGTCGCGTCTCTAGCGGTCGCTTCGAGTTCCAGCGCCCGGGCCGGTTCCGGTTCGACTACGCCAGGCCCTTCGCGCAGACCATCGTCAGCGACGGACAGCGGGTCTGGCTGCACGATCCCGAGCTCAATCAGGTCACGGTGAGGCGTCTCGACGAGGCGCTGGGCGCGACGCCTGCCGCGCTGCTGGCCGGCGGCACGCTCGAGCCCGAGTTCCGGCTCGCGGCCGAGGCCTCCGAGGGCGGCCTCGACTGGGTGCGCGCCACGCCGGCCGCGTCCGACGGCCCGTTTCGTTCGATGCGCGTCGGCTTCCGCGGACGCGAGGTCGCGCGCATCGAGATCGCCGACGCCTTCGGCCAGCTCTCGCTGCTCGAGTTCGGCCGCTTCGCCGCCAACGCGACCGTGCCCGGGGAGCGCTTCGTCTTCGTGCCGCCACCCGGCGCCGACGTCATCGAGCAGTAGCGGCCGCGCCGTGCGGCGCCCGGCGCCGGCGCGACAATGGCGCATGCCCGTGCCCGTGCCTGCACTGCCTCAGGAGTCCCTGTTCGCCGACGACGGCGTGGCCGCCGCGACGACGGGCGGCGGCGCGCCGCCGGGCAGCGCCGCCGCCGCCGCGGTGCCGCTCGCCGAGCGGCTGCGCCCGGCCTCGCTCGACGAGATCGTCGGTCAGCGCCACCTGCTCGGTCCGGGCAAACCGCTGCGCGCCGCGTTCGAGAGCGGCCGCATCCACTCGATGATCCTCTGGGGCCCGCCGGGGGTCGGCAAGACGACGCTCGCGCGACTCGTCGCCGGCGCCGTCGACGCGGAGTTCGTCGTGCTGTCGGCGGTGCTGGCAGGCGTGAAGGACATCCGCGACGCCGTCGAGCGCGCGCGCGCGGCGCGGCGCGCCGGGCGCGCCACGGTCGTCTTCGTCGACGAGGTGCACCGCTTCAACAAGGCGCAGCAGGACGCGTTCCTGCCGCACGTCGAGTCGGGGCTGTTCACCTTCGTCGGTGCTACCACCGAGAACCCGTCGTTCGAGGTCAACTCGGCGCTGCTGTCGCGGGCGACGGTGCACGTGCTGGCGCCGCTCGACGACGACGACCTGGGGCGGCTGCTCGACCGCGCGCTCGAGGTGCTGGCCGCGCCGCCGCTCACCGAGGCGGCCCGGCGTCGGCTGGTCGCGCACGCCGACGGCGACGCGCGGCGGCTGCTCAATGCGGTCGAGGTGCTCGTCGAGCTCAACCCCGGTGCCCGCGAGCTGGACGAGGCAGCCCTCGAGCGCGGCCTGGGCGAACTGCTGCGACGCTACGACAAGGGCGGCGACGTCTTCTACGACACGATCTCGGCGCTGCACAAGTCCGTGCGCGGCAGCGATCCGGACGCGACGCTGTACTGGCTCGCGCGCCTGCTCGACGGCGGCGCCGACCCGCGGTACGCCGCTCGGCGGCTGATCCGGATGGCCTGCGAGGACATCGGGCTGGCCGACCCGCGCGCGCTCGCCGTCGCGCTCGACGCCGCGGCGGTCTACGAACGTCTCGGGTCGCCCGAGGGCGAGCTGGCGCTTGCCGAGGCGGCCGTCTACCTGGCGGTGGCGCCGAAGTCGAATGCGGTCTACACCGCCTGGGGCGCCGTGCGCGATCTCGTGCGCCGCGACGGCAGCCGGCCGGTGCCGATGCACCTGCGCAATGCGCCGACCCGGCTGATGAAGACGCTGGGCCACGGGGCCGGCTACCGCTACGCCCACGGCGAGGCCGATGCCTACGCCGCCGGCGAGCGCTACCTGCCCGACGGCCTGCAGGCGGGCCCCTTCTACGTGCCGCAGCCGCGCGGCCTCGAGCAGCGCATCGCCGAGCGGCTCGCCGAATGGCGGGCGCGCGACGCCGCCGGGCGCGGCACCGGCTGAGCGTTGCCTCCCGGTGCCACGGCGTTGCGGCGGAAAACCCGCGCGGCGACGACGACGACCCCCTCCTACAATCCGCGCCCACTCGGCACCCGGGCACCCGCCCTCGGGCGAGGCGAGAAAGTTGCTTGCAGGCCGGCGGACGCCCGGGTCGGGCTGCCGCCGGGACGGTGCCCGGCGCGCCGGCCGCGGGCCCACAGGAGGCAGTCGCCATGGACATCTTCTTGCAGCAGATCATCAACGGTCTGGTGCTCGGCAGCATGTATGCCCTCGTCGCGCTCGGCTACACGATGGTGTACGGGATCATCGGGCTCATCAACTTCGCGCACGGCGAGGTGCTGATGGTGGGTGCGCTGACGAGCTGGACCGTCGTCACGCTGCTCGCGGCCAGCGGCCTGCCTGGGTGGCTGATGATGCTGATCTCGTTGCTCTGCGCGGTGGTGATCTGCGCGCTGCTCAACTTCAGCATCGAGAAGGTCGCCTACCGGCCGCTGCGCAGCGCACCGCGGCTGGCGCCGCTGATCACCGCGATGGGGATGAGCCTGCTGCTGCAGACCGTCGCGATGATCATCTGGAAGCCGAATCCCAAGCCCTATCCGCTGCTGCTGCCGACCGAGCCGATCGACCTCGGCGGGCCGGTCATCAGCGTCACGCAGTGCCTGATCCTGGGCGTCACCGCGGTGGTGCTGGCGTCGCTGATGTTCCTCGTCAACAAGACCAAGCTCGGCCGCGCGATGCGCGCCACCGCCGAGAACCCGCGCGTCGCGGCGCTGATGGGCGTCAAGCCCGACATGGTGATCTCGGCGACGTTCATCATCGGCGCCGCGCTCGCCGCCGTGGCGGGCGTGATGTGGGCGGCCAACTACGGCACGGTGCAGCACTCGATGGGCTTCCTGCCGGGCCTGAAGGCCTTCTGCGCCGCGGTGCTCGGCGGCATCGGCAACCTGGCCGGAGCGGTCGTCGGGGCGCTGCTGCTCGGCCTCGTCGAGGCGATCGGCGCCGGCTACCTGGGCGAGATCACCGGCGGCGTGCTCGGCAGCCACTATGCCGACATCTTCGCCTTCATCGCGCTGATCCTCGTGCTGACGCTCAGGCCGCAGGGGCTGCTCGGCGAGCGCGTCGCCGACCGCGCCTGAGGGGACGGCGATGCAGGGCAAGAAGATCACCGTCTTCCTCCTGGCGGCTCTGGCTCTGACGGCGCTGCCGCTGGTCGCGCAGTACTTCGGCCAGGGCTGGGTGCGCATCATGGCGCTCGCGCTGCTGTACGTGCTGCTCGCGCTCGGGCTCAACATCGTGGTCGGCTACGCCGGCCTTCTGGACCTGGGCTACGTCGCGTTCTACGCGGTCGGCGCCTACATGTTCGCGCTGATGCGTGGTCCCGCTGGCTGCATTCCTCGCCGCGATCGCGGGGGTGCTGCTCGGCCTGCCGGTGCTCAAGCTGCGCGGCGACTACCTCGCGATCGTGACGCTCGGCTTCGGCGAGATCATCCGCGTGTTCATGAACAACCTCGAGCACCCGGTCAACATCACCAACGGGCCGCGCGGGCTGGACCGCATCGACTCGATGACGCTGTTCGGACTCGACTTCGGCAGGCCGCTGATGATCGGCGACTACCGCATCGCGTCGGTCACGCTGTACTACTACCTGTTCCTCGCGCTGGTGGTCGCCAGCGTCGTCGTCTGCCACCGGCTCGAGCGGTCGCGCATCGGACGCGCCTGGATGGCGATCCGCGAGGACGAGATCGCGGCCAAGGCGATGGGCATCAACACGCGCAACATGAAGCTGCTCGCGTTCGGCATGGGCGCCACCTTCGGCGGCATCTCGGGCTCGATGTTCGCGGCGTTCCAGGGCTTCATCAGCCCCGAGTCCTTCAGCCTGATGGAGAGCGTGATGATCGTCGCCATGGTCGTGCTCGGCGGCATCGGCCACATCCCCGGCGTGATCCTCGGGGCGCTGATGCTGGCCGCGCTGCCCGAGGTCCTGCGCTACGTGACCACCGCGATCGACCTGCAGAACCTCACCGGCGGCCGCATCGACGCCGCCATCCTGCGCCAACTGCTGATCGCGCTGGCGATGATCTCGATCATGCTGCTGCGGCCGCGCGGGCTGTGGCCTTCGCCGGAGCACGGCAGGGCCGCACCGACGCCGGTGCGCTGAGGGGCGTGCGATGACCGACACCGTGCTCGACGTGCGGGGCGTGAGCAAGCGCTTCGGCGGCCTGCAGGCGCTGTCCGACGTCGGGGTCACGATCCGGCGCGGCCAGGTCTACGGGCTGATCGGCCCGAACGGCGCCGGCAAGACGACCTTCTTCAACGTCATCACCGGGCTCTACACCCCCGACTCGGGCACCTTCGAGCTCGGCGGTGCCCCCTACCGGCCGGCCGCGGTGCACGAGGTGGCGAAGGCCGGCATCGCGCGCACCTTCCAGAACATCCGGCTGTTCCCGGAGATGACCGCGCTCGAGAACGTGATGGTCGGACGCCACGTGCGCACGACCTCGGGCCTGGTCGGGGCGATCCTGCGCACGGCCGGGTTCAAGGCCGAGGAGGCGGCGATCGCCGCGCGCGCGCACGAACTGCTGGACTACGTCGGCATCGGCCGCTACGCCGAGTACAAGGCGCGCACGCTGAGCTACGGCGACCAGCGGCGGCTCGAGATCGCGCGCGCACTGGCCACCGACCCCAAGCTCATCGCGCTCGACGAGCCCGCGGCCGGCATGAACGCGACCGAGAAGACCGTGCTGCGCGAGCTGATCGACCGCATCCGCAACGACGGCCGCACGATCCTGCTCATCGAGCACGACGTGAAGCTGGTGATGGGTCTGTGCGACCGGGTCACGGTGCTCGACTACGGCAAGCAGATCGCCGAGGGCACGCCGGCCGAGGTCCAGCGCAACGAGAAGGTGATCGAGGCCTACCTGGGCGCCGGCGGACATTGATCACCCCCGAAGCGCCTCCGGCGCTCCCCCTCGAGGGGGCGACGCCAGCGCCTCGGCAGAGCCGGCGGCGCGTCGTCCGCTCGGACGACATCGCCTTGGAGTGGACATGAGTGCGACGATGATGAAGGTCAAGGATCTGAAGGTCGCCTATGGCGGCATCCAGGCCGTCAAGGGGGTGAGCTTCGAGGTGCGGGCGGGCGAGCTCGTGAGCCTGATCGGCGCCAACGGCGCCGGCAAGACGACCACGCTGAAGGCCATCACCGGCACGCAGCCGGTGGCCGCGGGCGACATCGAGTACATGGGCCGCAGCATCAAGGGGCAGGGCGCGTGGGACCTGGTGCGCCAGGGCCTGGTGATGGTGCCCGAGGGCCGCGGCACGTTCACGCGCATGACGATCACCGAGAACCTGCAGATGGGCGCCTTCGTGCGCGACGACAAGGAGATCGACGCCGACATCGACAAGGTGTTCGCGCTCTTCCCGCGCCTCAAGGAGCGCCGCAACCAGCTCGCCGGCACGATGAGCGGCGGCGAGCAGCAGATGCTGGCGATGGGCCGCGCGCTGATGGCGCGCCCCAAGGTGCTGCTGCTCGACGAGCCGAGCATGGGGCTGTCGCCGATCATGGTCGACAAGATCTTCGAGGTCGTCGCCGACATCCACTCGCGCGGCACCACGGTGCTGCTGGTCGAGCAGAACGCCGCGCGCGCGCTCGGGCTCGCCGACCGCGGCTACGTGATGGACTCGGGCCTGGTCACGATGGAGGGCGAGGCGAAGTCGCTTCTCGACGATCCGAAGGTGCGGGCGGCGTACCTGGGGCAGTGAGCTGCCCCCGGGGGGCGCAGCCGGCATGCGGCGGTGGACCGCCGACCCGCTCGTGGATCCGACTCACGCCGGCTGCTCCGGCATGAGTCTTCGCCGCAAGCAGCGACGGACTGCCCACCCGCCTGTGGCTACGGCTCACGCCGACTGCGCCGGCATGAGTCCTCGCCGCAAGCACCCCGCGCCTACGGCGCGGGGTGCTTGTCCGCTTCGGAGGTGAAGCTGTCGGCGTAGAACTCGTCGGCCGGCAGTCCGCACGATGCGACGAAGTCGCGCTGCGCCGCGTCGACCATCACCGGTGCGCCGCAGGCGTAGACCTGGTGGCCCGACAGGTCGGGCAGGTCGGCCATCACCGCGCGGTGCACGAAGCCGGTGCGGCCGTCCCAGGCATCCTCTGCAGTGGCGTCCGACAGCACGGGCACGTAGCGCAGGCTCGGCATCTCGGCCGCCGCCTGCAGGCACCAGTCGTGCTGGTACAGGTCGGCGCGGCGGCGCGCGCCCCAGTACAGCACCGCCGGGCGGTCGATGGCCTTGTGCCGCATGTGCTCGACGATGGCCTTGATCGGCGCGAAGCCGGTGCCGCTGGCCAGCAGAACGAGGGGCTTGGTCGACTCCTCGCGCAGGAAGAAGCTGCCGAACGGGCCCTCAAGGCGCAGGATCTCCTTCTCCTTCATCGCGCCGAACACGTGGTCGGTGAAGCGACCGCCCGGCATGTGCCGCACGTGCAGCTCGATCGCCGGCGGGCTGCCCAGCCGGTGCGGCGCATTGGCCATGCTGTAGCTGCGGCGCAGGCCGCCCTGCAGGATGAACTCGACGTACTGCCCGGCGCGGTACTGGAACACCTGGTTGGCGGGCAGCTGCAGCGTGAGCACCGCGACGTCGGGGGCCGGTCGCGCGATCGCCATCACGCGGCACGGCATCTTCAGCACCGGGAAGTCGCCGGCGCCCGGCACGCTGCGTGCCTCGACGACGCAGTCGGTCTGCGGCGTCGCGCAGCAGGTCAGGATGAGGCCCGCCTCTTCCTCCTCCGGCGAGAGCGCCTTGGTCTGGTGGGCGCCGTGGATGACCCGGCCCTCGAGCAGGCGGCTCTTGCACGAGCCGCAGGCGCCGTCGCGACAGCCGTACGGCAGGCCGATGCCCTGGCGGATGGCCGCGGCGAGGATGGGTTCGTCGCGCTCGACGGCGAAGCTGCGCGCGGCAGGCTGGAGGGTGACCTGGAAGCTCATCGCGGCGGACCGTCCTCGTACACTCGGACGGCATTGTGCCTGCCGGCCGCCGGCGCGGCCGGCCGAGTGCCGATGCCCGCGATGGCGACGCGCCGGCCGTTTCCCCTCCATGTTCCCCTCGATTGCCCTGGTCGCCCGCCGACGCCGACCGACGCTGCTGATCGTCGGCTGCGGCGACGTCGGGATGCGCGTGCTGCGCCTCCTCGTGCCGCGCTGGCGCGTGCTGGCGCTGACCTCGTCGCCGGCGCGCGTGCCCGAGCTTCGGGCGGCCGGCGCGCTGCCTCTGGTGGGTGACCTCGACGACCCGGCCACGCTCGGGCGCATCGCGTGCGTCGCCGATGCCGTGCTGCACCTCGCCCCCCCGCCTTCGCAGGGCGACACCGACCCGCGCACGCGCGCGCTTCTCGCCGCGCTCGCGCGCGGCGGCCGCGTGCAGCGTCTGGTGTACGGCAGCACGACGGGGGTCTACGGCGATGCCGGGGGCGCACGCTTCGACGAGACGCGCGCGCCGCGACCGGCGACCGACCGGGCGCGGCGTCGGGTCGACGCCGAGGCGCGCTGCCGCTGGTACGGCCGCGCCACCGGGGCCTGCGTGACGATCCTGCGCATCCCCGGCATCTATGCCGCGGACCGTCCCGGCGGCCACCCGCGCGAGCGGCTGTTGCGCGGCACGCCGGTGCTCGTGGCCGAGGACGACGTCCACACCAACCACATCCACGCCGAAGACCTGGCGCGCGCCTGCATTGCCGCGCTCGTGCGCGGCCGCCCGCAGCGCGTGGTGCACGCCAGCGACGACACCGACCTGCGCATGGGCGACTACTTCGACCTCGCCGCCGACCTGTGCGGCCTGCCGCGCCCGCCGCGCATCACGCGCGCCGAGGCGGCGACGAGACTGGCGCCGATGCTGCTGAGCTTCATGAGCGAATCGCGCCGCCTCGACAACCGGCGGCTGCATCGCGAGCTTCGGCTGGCGCTGCGCTACCCGACGGTGCGCGTTGGCCTGCTCGCCGGGCTCGCGGGGACGGGCGGAGGCTGAACGGCCGGGCACGCGCCGCGGCGCTCAGACACCCTCGGCCCGACGCAGCGCCTTGGCGCGGTCGACCGCGAACACGCTGACGGTCTGCCGCTCGCCTTCGCGCTCGATCTCGAGGCGCACCTCGCGCTCGGCCGGCGAGCCGGCCCACAGCCGCTTCCAGAGCTGCTCGAGGCGCGTCACGTCGACGCCGTCGATCGCGACGATGCGGTCGCCCGCCTGCAGGCCGGCGACGTCGGCCGGGCTGTCGTCGCTGACCCGCGTGATGCGCAGCGCGCCCTCGCGCTCGACGCAGTTGATGCCGATCCAGGCGCGTTCCACCCAGGGCGCGCGGCCGGTCGCGCGCAGCTCGGCGAGCAGCGGCGCGAGCGGCTCGACCGGGACGAACATGTTGCCCGGCAGCCGCGGGCCGTCGCCGCCGAGCGCGTCGTTCACCACGAGCGAGCCGATGCCGACCAGCTCGCCGCGTGCGTTGAACAACCCGGCCCCGCTGTGGTCGCGCCGCGGCGGGTGCGTGAAGAAGGCCCGGTCGAGGTGGTACTCCCACATCCCCGAGAACGCGCGTTGCGCGACGACGCGCGTGACCGCGACGTCGCCTTCGCTGCCGCCGCTGACGAACATCAGAGGCTCGTCGCCGTCGACCGCGCCGCCGCGCTGCATCGGTGCGGGATCCACCCGCAGCGGGACGAGCGACTGCACGAGGCCGAGCCCGCTGGTCACGTCGACGCCGACCACCCGCGCCGGCAGGCGGCGACCGGCGTCGTCGACGATCATCACCTCCTCGGCTTCGAGCACCAGGTAGCCGATGGTCAGCACCAGCCCGTCGGCGCCGATCACCACACCCGAGCCTTCGCGTTCGCTGCCGAGCGTGGCCTCGGTGCGTGCGCCGTCGACCGCGCGGATCTCGAGCCCGACCACCGCGCGGTGGGCGCGCTCGAGCAGCCGCGACTGGGCCTCGACCGACAGCGTCGAGGCGGCGGCGCCTGCAGCGACGAGGCACGAGGCGGCGAGGCCCGCGAGCAGGCGCAAGGCGGCACGAAGCGGCATGTTGGGCTCCCGGACGGCGACCGTCTGCCGTTCCGATGCGACAGCATCGCCGAGCGTCGCCGGCGACCGCGGCGAGGGGTTATCCCGGCCTCGGCGCGCGCCCGGGGTCAGCGCCGGCGGCGCGCGAAGGGCGCCTGTCGGCGCCAGTAGCGGATCATCAGGAAGCCGCCGACCATGCCGCCCAGGTGCGCGAAGTGCGCGACGCCGCCGCCGCCATACAGCCCCAGTCCCAGCTCGAGCGCGCCGAAGACGATGACGAAGGTGCGCGCCTTCATCGGGATCGGCGGGAACAGCGGCATGATGATCCGGTTCGGGAACAGCATGCCGAACGCGAGCAGCAGCGCGAACAGCCCGCCCGAGGCCCCCACGGTCGGCACCGGCGAACTCACGATGGCCGTGAACAGCAGCTGCACCGCTGCCGCTGCCAGCACCCCGGCGAGCAGGAACTGCAGGTAGCGGCGCGCGCCCCACAGGCGCTCGAGCTCCGAGCCGAACATCCACAGCCCGAGCATGTTGAAGAACAGGTGGAACAGCCCGCCGTGCAGCAGCGCGTAGCTGAGCGGCTGCCAGGGCATGAAGCGGCCCGTGTCGAGCGGCCACAGCGCGAACCAGGGCTCCAGCGGAACGAACACCTGCAGGCAGAACATCGCCGTGCAGAGCAGCATCAGGGCCTGGGTCGCGGGGGGGATCGGCGGCATGGGCTGGGGGTCGGGGGGACGGGCCGGTCGGCCCTGCTGGTGCCCGCGGCCAGACTCGAACTGGCACGCCTTGCGGCGGCGGATTTTGAGTCCGCTACGTCTACCGATTTCGTCACGCGGGCCTGCCCTGGCCGCCATCGGCGCCGACGGCAGAGGCCGCGGATTATCCATCAGCGGTCGCGGGCGGCGCCGTGCGCTGCGAGACAATCGCGCCCGATTCGGGAGCCCCGCATGTCGCACGATGCGAACCCGGCCGCGGCGCCGGCCTACAAGACCCTCGAGGAAGCCATCGGCGGCACGCCGCTCGTGCGGCTGCAGCGCGTGCCCGGGGCGGACAACGGCCGCCGGGGCAACGTCATCCTCGGCAAGCTCGAGGGCCACAACCCGGCCGGCAGCGTCAAGGACCGGCCGGCGATCAGCATGATCCGCCGCGCCGAGGAGCGCGGCGAGATCCGTCCCGGCGACACCCTGATCGAGGCGACCAGCGGCAACACCGGCATCGCGCTGGCGATGGCGGCGGCGATCCGCGGCTACCGCATGGTGCTGATCATGCCGGAGGACCTGTCGGTCGAGCGCGCGCAGACGATGAAGGCGTTCGGCGCCGAGCTGATCCTCACGCCGCGCACCGGCGGCATGGAGTACGCGCGCGACCTGGCCGAGCAGATGCAGCGCGATGGCAAGGGGCGGGTGCTGGACCAGTTCGCGAACGCCGACAACCCGCGCGTGCACTACGAGACCACCGGCCCGGAGATCTGGGCCGACACGGCCGGGCGAGTCACGCATTTCGTCAGCGCGATGGGCACCACCGGGACGATCACCGGCGTGTCGCGCTTCCTGAAGGAGCGCAACCCGGACGTGCGCATCGTCGGCGCGCAGCCGGCCGAGGGATCGCGCATCCCCGGCATCCGCAAGTGGCCCGAGGCCTACCTGCCGAAGATCTACGAGCCGCAGCGCGTCGACGAGCTGATCTACGTCTCGCAGGCCGACGCCGAGGAGATGGCGCGACGGCTCGCGCGCGAGGAGGGGCTGTTCTGCGGCATCTCGGCGGCCGGCGCCTGCCGGGTCGCGCTGCAGGTCGCCGCGCAGGTCGAGAACGCGACCATCGTCTTCATCGTCTGCGACCGCGGCGACCGCTACCTGTCGACCGGGGTCTTTCCCGCCTGAGGACCTCGGTGGCCGCGGCACACGACGTCCGGTTCTGCACGCACTGCGCGACTCCACTGGCGCGCATCGCCGCCGAGGAGGACGGCGGTCTGCGCGAGCGGCTGCGCTGCCCGGCCTGCGGCTGGACACACTGGAACAACCCGGTACCGGTGCTGGCCGCGATCATCGAGTGCACCGACCGCGATGGCCGGCTGCTGCTGGCCCGCAACGCGGCGTGGAGCGGCCGGCTGTTCGCGCTCGTCACCGGCTTCATGGAGGCCGGCGAGACGCCCGAGTCGGGGATGCGGCGCGAGATCGCCGAGGAGACCTCGCTCGAGGTCGAGTCGCTGTCGCTGGTCGGCGTCTACGACTTCCAGCGCATGAACCAGCTCATCGTCGCGTACCACGCGCGGGCGCACGGCGAGGTGCGGCTCTCCCCCGAACTGGCCGAGTACCGCCTGTTCGCGCCGGCCGAGGTGCGCTGCTGGCCCGCGGGGACCGGATTCGCGCTCGCCGACTGGCTGCGCGCCCGCGGACACGACCCTGTCTTCGTCGATCTGCCGGCGCGCCGCTAAACTCCGGCGGTATGGAAGCGACCAAGGAACTCGACACCCGCGGCCTCAACTGCCCGCTGCCCATCCTGAAGGCGAAGAAGGCGCTCGCCGACATGGCCAGCGGCGACCTGCTGAAGGTGCTGTCCACCGATCCCGGATCGGTGCGCGACTTCCAGGCCTTCGCCCGCCAGACCGGCAACGAGCTCGTCGAGCAGCAGACGCTCGCCAGCGAGTTCGTGCACGTGCTGCGCAGGCGCTGAGGACGCGCCGCGGCAGCTCGCGGCTACAGCTCGAGGTTGCGCAGGTAGGCGCGGAAGTCGGCGCCCAGCTGAGGGTGCTGCAGCGCCAGCTCGACGTTGGCTTCGAGGAAGCCTTCCTTGCTGCCGCAGTCGTACCGCTTGCCTTCGTAGCGGTAGGCGAACACCTTCTCGCGCCGCAGCAGCGAGGCGATTCCGTCGGTGAGCTGGATCTCGCCGCCGACGCCGCGCGGCTGGGTCGCGATCTCGTGGAAGACCCCCGGCGTCAGGATGTACCGGCCGGCCACGCCCCAGCGCGAGGGCGCTTCCTCCGGCGCGGGCTTCTCGACGATGCGGCTGATGTCCATCAGCCGGTCGTTGACCATGGTGCCGGCGACGATGCCGTAGCGGCGCGTGTGCTCGGCCGGCACTTCCTGCACGGCCAGGATCGAGGCCCGCCACTCGGCGAACTGCTCGACCATCTGAGCCAGCACCGGCGGGTCGCCGACCATCAGGTCGTCGGCCAGAAGCACCGCGAACGGCGCGTTGCCGACCAGTCGCTGCCCGCACAGCACCGCGTGCCCCAGGCCGAGCGCCTGGGCCTGGCGCACGTAGATGCACTCCATGTCGTCGGGCTTGACGCTGCGCACGACGTCGAGCAGCTCCTGCTTGCGCGACTGCTCGAGCGCGACCTCGAGCTCGAAGGTCATGTCGAAGTGGTCCTCGATCGGCCGCTTGTGGCGGCCGGTGACGAAGATCATCTCGCGCACGCCGGCGGCGTAGGCCTCCTCGACCGCATACTGGATCAGCGGCTTGTCGACCACCGGCAGCATCTCCTTCGGCTGCGCCTTGGTGGCCGGCAGGAAGCGCGTGCCGAGCCCGGCGACCGGGAAGATGGCTTTCTGGACCTGCATACAGGGTTCCTACAATCGTCCTTGCTCAAGGATTGTGGCACGCAGGCCGATACCGACGACAAGGCACGATGCCGCATCTTCATGGATCTTCTCGTCGTCGAACCGCTGGATCCCGAGGTGCTGCAGTGGCTCGAGGCGCGCCATGCGCTGCACTGCGCGCCGGAGCTGGCGCACGACGCGCGCGAGTTCCGCCGTGCGGTGGCGACGGTGCGCGCGGTCATCGTGCCGCCGGCCGTGGCGCTCGACGCCGAGACGCTCGCGGCGGCGCCGTCGCTGCGGGTCGTGGGCCGGCTGTCGTCGGGCCCCGAGAACATCGACCTCGAGGCCTGCGCGCAGCTCGGGATCGAGGTCGTGCGCCCGGTGACCGCGAGTGCGGGCGCCGAGGCCGAGTTCGTCGTCGGCGCGCTGCTGCAGCTGCTGCGTCGCGTGCCGGTGCTGGCGCCCGACGGGCTGCTCGCGGGCCGTGAACTGGACGGCGCCACCGTCGGCATCGTCGGCATGACGCCTGCCGCGCGGCCGCTCGCGGCGCTGCTCGGCGCATTCGGCAGCCGCGTCGTCGGGTACGACCCCGCGCTGCACGCCAGCGATCCGCTGTGGCAGCGCTGGCAGGTCGCGCCGATGGGGCTGCGCGCGCTCATGCGCGAGAGCGACGGCGTCGCGGTGCTGCTGACCTACTTCTCGCGCTACCGCGGGCTGTTCGGCGAGCGCTTCCTGGCCGAGGGCAAGCCCAACCAGGTGATGGTGAGCCTGTCGCACTCGAGCCTGTTCGACGAGGCGGCGCTCGCCGACGCGCTGGTCAGCGGCCGCATGGCGGCGGCATGGTTCGACAGCATGGAGCCGGGCATGCTCGACGCGGGGCGCCCGTTGCACGATGCGCCGGCGCTGCAGGTCACCCCGCGCGTGGCCAGCACCACGATCGAGGCGCGGCGCCGCGGTGCCTGGGCCGTCGCGCGCCGCATCGACGAGATCCTCGCCCCGCCGCCCGGGGCCGCGCTCACGCCGGAGCCGACAGACGATCGTGCTGGGCACGCAGGCGTTCCAGGGCCTGCCTGAACCCCGTCGCGCGCTCGCGCTCCTGCGCCACCACCGCGGCCGGCGCGCGCTCGACGAAGCTCGCGTTGCCGAGGCGGGCCTCGGCCTTCGCCACCTCGCCCTCGAGCCGGGCGATCTCGCGCGCGAGGCGCGCCCGCTCGGCGTCGGCGTCGATCTCGACGTGCAGCGCCACCCGCACCGCGCCCTGCACCGCGACCGGCGCCAGCCGCGTCGCCGAGGCGAAGGCCTCGTCGTCGAGCACGCGCACCTCGGACAGTCGCGCCAGCGCCTGCAGCAGCGGCGTCGCCTCGGCGACGAAGGCGGGGTCGCCGGTGACGAGCAGCGGCACCCGCTCGCCGGGTGACAAGGCCATCTCGCTGCGCAGCTGCCGGCAGGCGACGACGAGCCCCTTCAACTGCGCGACCCAGGCGTCGGCCGCCGCATCGACGCGCTCGAGCTGGGCCTGCGGGTAGGGCGCGGTGGCGACGGTCGCGTCGCTGCCCGGCGCCTTGCGGCCGGCGACCACCGCCACCGTGTCCCACAGCTCGGCGGTCACGAAGGGCGTGATCGGGTGCAGCAGCCGCAGCACGGTCTCGAGCACGCGGATCAGCGTGCGCCGCGTCGCGCGCTGCTCGGCCTCGCTGCCGCGCGCGAGCTGCACCTTGGCGATCTCGAGGTACCAGTCGCAGTACTCGTCCCAGACGAAGGCGTAGATCGCGTTGGCCACGTGGTCGATGCGGTAGTCGGCGAAGCCCTCGGCGACCGCCGCCTCGACGCGCTGCAGCTCGCCGGTGATCCAGCGGTCGGCGGCGCTGAAGCGCAGGTAGCCATGGGCCGGGCCGCCGGGCTGGCACTCGGCCTTCGTGTGTTCCTTCAGACCGCAGTCCTGCCCGTCGCAGTGCATCAGCACGAAGCGGGTCGCGTTCCAGAGCTTGTTGCAGAAGTTGCGGTAGCCCTCGCAGCGCTTGGTGTCGAAGTTGACGTTGCGCCCCAGGCTCGCGTAGCTCGCCATCGTGAAGCGCAGCGCATCGGCGCCGAAGGCCGGGATCCCTTGCGGGAACTCCTTCTCGGTCTCCTTGCGGATACGCGGCGCGGTCTCGGGCTTGCGCAGCCCGGTCGTGCGCTTGGCCAGCAGCTCGTGCAGGCCGATGCCGTCGATCAGGTCGACCGGGTCGAGCACGTTGCCCTCGGACTTGCTCATCTTCTAGACGTCGCGGAACGGCACCTTGCCGGTGAAGTGCGTCGTCATCATGATCATCCGGGCGACCCAGAAGAAGATGATGTCGAAGCCGGTGACGAGCACGCTGGAGGGCAGGAAGAGATCCTGCTCGACGGTCTTCGCCGGCCAGCCCAGCGTGCTGAACGGCACCAGCGCCGACGAGTACCAGGTGTCGAGGACGTCCGGGTCGCGCTCGAGCGGGCCGGTGTAGCCGGCGGCCGACGCGCGCTCGCGTGCCTCGGCCTCGTTGCGGGCGACGAAGATCTCGCCGCCGCTGCCGTACCAGGCCGGGATCTGGTGGCCCCACCAGAGCTGGCGGCTGATGCACCAGTCCTGGATGTTGTTCATCCAGTGGTGGTAGGTGTTGATCCACTGCCCGGGGACGAAGCGGACCTCGCCGCGGTCGACGACCTCGATCGCGCGCTGCGCGATCGACTGGCCGTCGGCGCCCGGCTTGCGCATGGCGACGAACCACTGGTGCGTGAGCATCGGCTCGACGATCTGCCCGGTGCGGGCGCAGCGCGGCACCATCAGGCGGTGCTTGCGGGTCTCGACGAGCAGACCCAGCACGTCGAGGTCGGCGATGACGCGCTTGCGGGCCTCGAAGCGGTCGAGTCCGCGATAGGCCTCGGGCGCCTGGTCGTTGACCTTCGCGTCGAGGTCGAGCACGCCAATCGACGGCAGGCCGTGGCGCTGTCCGACCGCATAGTCGTTGGCGTCGTGCGCCGGCGTGACCTTGACCACCCCGGTGCCGAACTCGCGGTCGACGTAGGCGTCGGCGATGACCGGGATCTCGCGGTCGCACAGGGGCAGCCGGACGGTCTGGCCGACGAGCTCGGCGTAGCGCTCGTCGTCGGGGTGCACCATCACCGCGGTGTCGCCGAGCATGGTCTCGGGCCGCGTCGTGGCGACGACCAGCGAATCGAGCCCGGTGGCGGCCTTCAGGCGGCCGTCCGGATCGACCAGCGGGTAGCGGATGTGCCAGAGGAAGCCGTCCTCCTCCTCGCTCTCGACCTCGAGGTCGGAGACCGCGCTCTTGAGCACCGGGTCCCAGCTCACGAGCCGCTCGCCGCGGTAGATCAGGCCCTCGTCGTAAAGGCGCACGAAGGTCTCGGTGACGACGGCCGAGAGCTTCTCGTCCATCGTGAAGTACTCGCGGCTCCAGTCGACGCTGGCGCCGAGGCGCCGCATCTGGCGCGTGATCGTCGCGCCGCTGGCCGCCTTCCACTCCCAGACGCGGTCGACGAAGGCGGCGCGCCCGAGGTCGTGCCGCGTGCGGCCGGCCTCCTGCAGCTGGCGCTCGACGACGATCTGCGTCGCGATGCCCGCGTGGTCGGTGCCCGGCAGCCACAGGGTGTTGTCGCCCTGCATCCGGTGCCAGCGGGTGAGCGCGTCCATGATCGTCTGGTTGAACGCGTGCCCCATGTGCAGCGTGCCGGTGACGTTGGGCGGTGGCAGCTGGATGCAGAACGAGGGCCGCGACGGGTCGAGCGTCGGGGCGCTGACGGCGGGCGACTCGATGACCGGCGCCCAGCGCGCCTCGATGGCGGCGGGCTCGAAGGACTTGGCGAGTTCGGGCATGGGAAGGGCAGGGCGCGGCGCGACGCAGGTCGCAGCACGGCCGATCGCGAGGCGAGGGGATCGTTCCATTGTAGGTGGCCGATGCCGACGCCCGGGCTGCCGGGGCGCGCCGGGAGATCGCACCCGCGGGCCCGCGCCCGGCCGCTTAAGCCGCCGTTAATGGTTGGCGGGTTAGCCTGACGGGCCGACTCCACACGCACCGAAGTCATGTCCCTTGCGATCGCCGCGGTCCCGACCCTGACCGTCGTCGTGCCGGTGCACGACGAGCAGGACAACGTCGAGCCGCTGCTCGCCGAGATCCACGCCGCGCTCGAGGGGCGCATCGACTTCGAGGTCGTCGTCGTCGACGACGCGAGCGACGACGGCACGCCCGAGCGGCTGATCGGGGCGATGGCCCGCCTGCCGCGGCTGCGGGTGCTGCGCCACCGGCAGAACTGTGGACAGAGCACCGCGCTCGCGACGGGCGTGCGCCATGCCCGCGCGCCGCTGGTGGCCACGCTCGACGGCGACGGACAGAACGATCCGGCCGACATCCCTCGGCTGTGGGAGCGCTGGCAGGCCGAGGCCGCAGCCGACCACGGTGCCCTGATGCTGGCCGGATGGCGAGCCCGCCGGCACGACAGCTGGCTGCGCCGTCTCTCGTCGCGGTTGGCCAACGGCGTGCGCGGCCGGCTGCTGGGCGACGGCACCCCCGACACCGGCTGCGGCCTGAAGATGTTCGAGCGCGCGACCTTCCTGGCGCTGCCGTTCTTCGACCACCTGCATCGCTTCCTGCCCGCGCTGGTGCTGCGGCAGGGCGGGCGGGTGATCTCGGTGCCGGTCGGCCATCGCCCGCGGACGCGCGGCCGCTCGCACTACGGGGTCGCGAACCGTCTGTGGGTCGGCATCGTCGACCTGGCCGGCGTGATGTGGCTGCGGCGCCGCATGCGGATGACGACGGTCGAGGAGGTGGCGCGCCTGCGCGCCACCGCCGCGCCGGCCGCGCCGCGCGAGCGCATCGCCGCCTGACCCCGCCCCGGCCGCGGCGCCGGCTCCGTTCTCGCACTGTCAGGGCTGCGCATGGAACACGATCCCTTCTGGCTCGCGGTCGGTTTCGCCGGCCAGGCGCTCTTCTCGGCGCGCTTCGTCATCCAGTGGCTGAAGAGCGAGCGTCTGCGGCGCAGCGTCGTGCCGGTCGCCTTCTGGTACTTCAGCCTCGGCGGCGGCGCCACGCTGCTCGCCTATGCGATCCACCGCGGCGACCCGGTGTTCATCTTCGGCCAGGCGGTGGGGCTCGTCATCTACCTGCGCAACCTCTGGCTGATCCGCCGGGAGGCGCCCGCGCTCGAGGCCCCGCGCGCCGGCGGCGCGGGCTGACGGGATCCGGCGGCGCGCTCCAGCAGTGACCGGCAACCTGCGGCGCCTCGCCCTGCCGCCGGCGCTCCTCGCCTGCGCGCTGCTCGTCGCCGCGGCGATCGCGCTGCGCCCGATCACGCCGGTCGACGAGACGCGCTACCTCACCGTCGCGTGGGAGATGCGGCTGTCGGGCGACTGGGTGTCGCTGACGCTCAATGGCGCCTTGTACGGGCACAAGCCGCCGCTGCTGTTCTGGCTCGTCAACCTCGGCTGGAGCGCCTTCGGCGTCAACGAATGGTGGCCGCGGCTGATGACTGGCCTGTTCGCCGCCGCGGCGCTCGCACTCGCGGCCTCGCTGGCGCGCGCGCTGGCGCCGCAGCGCGACGACGTCGTCGCGATGACGGTGTGGATCACCGCGAGCGCGCTCTTCTGGATGGGCTTCACCGGTGCGGTGATGTTCGACACGATGCTCGCGTTCTTCGTGCTCCTCGGTCTGCGCGCCGTCGTGTGGGCCGCGGCCGGGGGCGGCTGGCGCGCGTGGTGCCTGGCCGGGCTCGCGCTCGGCCTGGGCACGCTGACCAAGGGTCCGGTGGCGCTGCTGCACGTGCTGCCGGCGGCGCTGCTCGCGCCGGCATGGCGCGACCGCCTTCCGGGCTCGCCGCGCGGCGGTCACGCCGCATGGTACGGGGGCCTGGCGGTCGCGGTCGTCCTCGGGGCGGCGATCGCGCTTGCCTGGGCCGTGCCCAGTGCGCTGGCCGGGGGCGCGGCCTTCGGCCGCGAGATCTTCGTCAGCCAGTCGATCGACCGCATCGCGACGACGACGCATCACCTGCGGCCGTTCTGGTGGTACCTGCCGATGCTGCCGCTGCTGATGCTGCCGTGGCTGTTCTTCCCGGCCGTCTGGCGCGGCCTCGCCGCGCTGGCCCTCGGCGCACCGGCGCCCGGCGTGCGCTTCGTGCTGGCGTGGTCGCTGCCGGTCCTGATCGCGTTCTCGGCCTTCCGAGGCAAGCAGGTGCAATACCTGCTGCCCGAGATCCTGGCGTTCGCCTTCCTCGCCGCGAGCGCGCTCGCCTCGCTGCGCGGCGGCGTGCGGCGCTGGGAGGCCTGGACCGTCGCCCTGCTGCTGGCGGCGATGGCGACGCTGCTGATGGCCCTCACGCGACATCCGCGCGTCATGCACCTCGTCGAGGCCGGCGAGCGCGCGACGGTCGGCTGGAGCGCCGGGGCGCTCGTCCTCGGCGCGCTGCTCGTCGCAGTCGCCTCCCGGCGCGAGGCGTGGCACGCGGCCGCCGCGATCGCCGCGGCGGCGGTGCTGGCCGTGCTCGGCATCTACGCCGGATTCGGTCGCGCCGCCTTCGACAACTTCGACCTGCACCCCACCGCGCAGCGGCTCGCTCTCGCGCAGCAGGCGGGGCAGCCGGTGGCGCACTCGGGCAAGTACCACGGGCAGTTCCAGTTTCTCGGCCGCCTCGAGCGCCCGCTCGAGGTAGTGAACGGCCGCGAGCCGCTGCTCGAATGGGCTGCCGCCCATCCCGACGGATGGGTCGTCCTCACCAGCCGCGCCGCGCTCGTCCATGCCGGTGGCGCGCATCCCGAGTTGGTGCAGAAGTTTCGCGGCCGCTGGATCAGCGTCTGGCGCGCCCCGGACCTGCCCGGCGTGTCCGACGGCTGGTACCGCGACGGCGGCAACACGACCGACGACGAGTGACGCGCGCGGTGTCACGTGAACAGCCGCCTGCCGGCCGTCGATCCTGACGATCGGGCCCGCGCCATCCGCGGCGCCGGCCGCCCGTCGTCCACCGGTCTCGGGGCTGCCGACCTCGCCCGGGCCGGAGCCGACCTTGGTCGGGTCGGTGTCGCGGTCCGCGAGGTCGACCACCGCCTCGAGCATGGCGACGTTGTCGGCGATCACGAGAGCCGGCAGCAGCGCCGTCTCGATGTGCTCGATGGTCGACTCCGAGCTCGCGCGATGTCGCATCGCCGCGCCGAGGCCCTGCTTCGCAGCCGGCGCGCCAGCCGCCACAATCGCCGCCTTCCGCCCACGCCGCCCGCCTCTTTTGCCAGCCGGGCCCGGTCATGACGCACGACCCGCCCCTGCCCGACGACACCGACCCGGTGTCGCACCCTTCGGCCACGCACCCGCCCGCCCCGACGTCGGCGCCCGACGTGCCCGCGGCCGAACTCGAGCTCGAGGTCGAGCCTGGCGACGCCGCGGCGGCCGCGACGCCGGATCCCCGAGCCGCGGGCACCGCCGACGCCGTTACTCCGCCCACGCGCGCCGAGCCCAGCCCCGCCGAGACGGCCGCACGGCTGGCCGAGGCCTTCCCCGCTCTGTTCGGCGCCGGCGTGGTCAAGCCCATCAAGCTGCGCATCCAGGCCGACATCCAGCAGCGCGCCCCGGGCGCGTTCGGCAAGCGCGCGCTCTCGGTGTTCCTGCATCGCCACACCACCAGCACGCCCTACCTGCGCGCCTTGCTGGGCACGAAGACCCGCTACGACCTCGACGGTGCCGAGGCCGGCCCGGTGGCCGACGAGCACCTGGCCGCCGCCGAGGCGGAACTGGCGCGCCGGCGCGCGATCGTCGAGGCCAGGCGCGAGGCCGGCCGCGCTGCGGCGCGCGCTGCACGCGGGATGACGCCGGCCCGCGCGGGCAGCGGCGGCCCGCCAGGCGCCGCCCGCGGCGCGCGGCAGCCGCACCCGCGTGAACCGGAGGATGTACGCCCAGCCCATACCGGCGCGCAGGGCGCGCGGCACGACAGCGCCGCGGGGCAGCCCGGACCGCCCGGCCCACCCGGCCAGCCAAAGGGCCAGGCCCGTCCGCCACGGGAGGGTCGCCCCGGGCGCGGCCCGATGAACGGTCCTGTGCAGGGTACGGGCGCCGGCCCGCGCCCGCCTCGCGCCGCCGGCGATGCAGCCGGCGGGCGCGGGGCGCGCGAGCAGGCGACCGTGGCGCATGTCGGACCTGTCGATCCGGCCCGGCGCGAGCGCCTGGCCCTGCTGCGCGCCTACGAGCAGACGACGCTGTCGCGCGCTAACTTCTGCGCCCTGAAGCGCATCACCGAGGCCGAACTCGACGCCGCGCTGGCGGCCGAGAAGGCCTTGCGCGATGCCGCCAAGGCCGGGCGTTAGGCGCGCCGGCCCGGGCGCCCCGGCGGGCCCCGGGTGGCGCCCGGCCGGCGTGCCATGCGTCGCCGGTTCCGGCACGGGCCGGCCGTCGCCGCCTTCGGTCGGCCGCCGGCGGTCACGAGCGGCAGCTTCCGGGATGCGAAGCGCGAGACACCCGCGGCGGGGCGTCGGGCAGCGTCGGGGAATCCGGGCCGGCGGGCTGGGGTCGAAACCGCCCCCGGCACCCCTCACATGAACAGATGCTCGCCGGCGTTCTCGCCGCCCAGGATCACGTAGTTGACCTTCTTCAGGTCGGCCAGCACGCGCCCGCCGGCGTAACTGATGCTGCTCTGCAGGTCCTCGCGCATCTCGCGCAGCGTGTCGGCCAGCCGCCCCTTGATCGGCTCGAGGATGCGCTTGCCCTCGACGTGCTTGTACTCGCCCTTGTTGAAGTCCGAGGCCGAGCCGTAGTACTCCTTGTACAGCTTGCCGTCGACCTCGACCGTCTGGCCCGGGCTCTCCTCGTGGCCGGCGAACAGGCTGCCGATCATCACCATCGCGGCGCCGAAGCGCACGCTCTTGGCGATGTCGCCGTGGTGGCGGATGCCGCCGTCGGCGATGATGGGCTTGGCCGCGACGCGGGCACACCACTTGAGCGCACTGAGCTGCCAGCCGCCGGTGCCGAAGCCGGTCTTCAGCTTGGTGATGCAGACCTTGCCCGGGCCCACGCCGACCTTGGTCGCGTCGGCGCCCCAGTTCTCGAGGTCGATCACCGCCTCGGGCGTGGCCACATTGCCGGCGATGACGAAGGCCTTCGGCAGCTTCGTCTTGATGTGCTCGATGGTCTTGCGCACGCTCTCGGCGTGGCCGTGCGCGATGTCGATCGTGACGTAGTCGGCGCCGACGCCGTCGGCCGCGAGGCGGTCGATGGCCTCGAAGTCGTGCGGCTTGACGCCGGAGCTCAGGCTGACGAACAGGCCCTTGTCGCGCATGCGGTGCGCGAACGTGACGCCGTCGAGGTCGAAGCGGTGCATCACGTAGAAGTGGCCGCTGCGCGCCAGCGTCTCGGCGATCGGCTCGTCGATGACCGTCTTCATGTTGGCCGGCACCACCGGCAGCGCGAAGCGGCGGCCGCCGAACTCGACCGAGGTGTCGCACTCGCTGCGGCTGTCGACGCGGCACTTGCGCGGCAGCAGCAGGATGTTGTCGTAGTCGAAGATCTCCATCGCGCGCCTCCGGCCGCTGCGCGGCCCACGAAAAACCGGCCGGGGCTCACGCCCGCGGCCGGTGCGCAAGTGTACGCCGCCGACCGCCAATGCCGCTCAAGTCCGGGCCTCAGCGTCCGAAATGCCGATGATGGAGTGCACCCCCCAGTGCCGACCGGCCCGCCGAGGGCAAGGCCGCAATTCGCGATGATCCGCCGGCTGCGCGATGGCTGGCAGGCGCTTGCAGGCGCCGATGCCGCCGGCGACGGGCCGCGGCCGGCATCGGGTGCCGCGCAGTTGCTGCACATCTTCGAGAAGTCGGACTTCGGCCTGCTGGTCTGCGACGGCGGGGGTCGCGTGCGGCTGTGCAGCGGCACTGCGGCGGCCATGTTCGGCGCGCCGGCCGAGGGGATCGTCGGGCTGCCCGTCGGCGACTGGCTGGCGCCGCGCGAGGGCACGCCCGGCCCGTCGGTAGAGGGCTTCACCCCCGGCCAGTGGGAGACGAGCGCGCGGCGCCGCGACGGCGGGGCGTTTCCGGTCGAGCTCACCGTCAGCCGGACCGAGCTCGACCAGGCACCGGCGCTGATCATCATCGTGCGCGACATCACCGACCGGCGGCTGGCGCAGGAACGGCTCACGTACCTCGCGAACTACGACGGCCTCACGGGCCTGCCGAACCGCACGCTGTTCCGGGACCGGCTCGACAAGGCGATGGCGCGCGCGCGGCGCGCCGGGCGGTCGCTCGCGCTGATGTTCATCGACCTCGATCAGTTCAAGGACATCAACGACAGCCTCGGGCACGACATGGGCGACCAGCTGCTCAGGCATGTCGCCGAGACGCTGCGCGTCTCATTGCGCGCCGGCGACGCGGTCGGCGTGCGCGACGCGGACGACCGCATCACGGTCTCGCGGCTGGGCGGAGACGAGTTCACGGTGATCGCCGAGCAGGTCGGCGGCGTCGAAGGAGCCGATGCGCTGGCGCGCCGCATCCTCGAGGCCATCGAACGGCCGTGGCGGCTGCTCGGCACCGAGGTGCACATCAGCGGCAGCATCGGCGTCACGCTCTACCCCGACGACGACTCCGACCTCGACGGGCTCGTCCGTCACACCGACATGGCGATGTACCGCGCCAAGGCGATGGGCCGCGGCGTGCACTGCTTCTACGACGCGCAGATGAGCGCCGAGATCGCGGCCCGGCTCGCGCTCGAGCAGGCGTTGCGCCACGCACTGGAGCGCCGGGAGTTCGCGCTCCACTACCAGCCCAAGGCCGCGCTCCCCGGCGGCGAGATCACGGGCGTGGAGGCGCTGCTGCGCTGGCACCAGCCGGGCCGCGGCATGGTCCCGACCGGCCGCTTCATCGACGCGCTGGAGAACAGCGCGCTGATTCTGCCGGTGGGGGCATGGATCCTGCGCACCGCGTGCGAAACCCTCGCGGCCTGGGACGCCGCCGGCCTGCCGGCGCTCGGGCTCGCGGTCAACATCTCGGCGCGGCAGTTCCGTCAGCCCTACCTCGGGCAGTACATCGTCGACACGCTGCGCGAGACCGGCATCGCGCCGCACCGGCTCGAGCTCGAGCTCACCGAGCGCGCTGTCGCCGACGACCACGCGGCCAACGGCGGGGCCATGTCCACGCTCAAGGCGGTAGGGGTGCGCATCGCGATGGACGACTTCGGCACCGGCGTGTCCTCGCTCAGCTACCTCAAGCGGCTCGACATCGACACGCTGAAGATCGACCGCTCGTTCGTCTGCGAACTGCCGCATCACGATGAGGATTGCGCGATCGCCGCCGCCATCGTCGCGATGGGCCACAGCCTGCAGATGAAGGTGGTCGCCGAGGGCGTCGAGACCGACGAGCAGGCGGCATTCCTCGAGTCGCTGGGCTGCGACGAGATCCAGGGCTACCTGGTCAGCCGTCCGATGGCGGCGGAGGCCTTCGCGAACTGGCTGGCCGGCCGCAGCGCGGTCCCGGCGCCGCTGGCCAGCGGCCGCCGCTACTCCGAGACCAGCCCGATGACGCTGATCTCGCTGGACGTGCCGCCGGCCTGACGTCGGCGGGCCGGCGCGCCGGGGGAGCGCGCAGGTGGCGTCCCTAGAATGCCCGGCATGCTGCCCGCCGACTCCCGACTGCTCGAGAACCTGAATCCGGAGCAGCTCGCCGCGGTGACGCTGCCCGCCGAGCCGGCGCTGATCCTCGCCGGCGCCGGGTCGGGCAAGACGCGCGTGCTGACGACGCGCATCGCCTGGCTGATGGCCACCGGACAGGTCTCGCCCGGTGGCGTGCTCGCCGTCACCTTCACCAACAAGGCAGCCAAAGAGATGCTGACCCGGCTGTCGGCGATGTTGCCGGTGAGCGTGCGCGGCATGTGGATCGGCACCTTCCACGGCCTGTGCAACCGCTTCCTGCGCGCGCACTGGAAGCTGGCCGGGCTGCCGCAGGCCTTCCAGATCCTCGACGCGGCCGACCAGGTCGGCGCGGTCAAGCGCGTCGTCAAGGCGATGAATCTCGACGAGGAGCGCTTCGTCCCGAAGCAGGTCGCCTGGTTCATCGCCGGCGAGAAGGAGGAGGGCCGGCGGCCGCGCGACGTCGCGGTGCGCGACGAGCACACGCGGCGGCTGGTCGAGGTCTACGAGGCCTACGAGGCGCAGTGCGCGCGCGAGGGCGTGGTCGACTTAGCACTACCGCCGGCGCTTCCGCCACGTGCTGGTCGACGAGTTCCAGGACACCAACCGGCTGCAGTACGCGTGGCTGAAGATGTTCGCGCCGCCGCCCGCCCGCGCAGGGGATGCGGCCGGCGCGCCGGTCGAGCCGCAGGGCGTGTTCGCGGTCGGCGACGACGACCAGAGCATCTACGCCTTTCGCGGCGCGCGCGTCGGCAACATGGCCGACTTCGAGCGCGAGTACCGCGTCCGGCGGGTCGTCAAGCTCGAGCAGAACTACCGCTCGTTCGGCCACATCCTCGATGCCGCGAATGCGCTGATCGCGCACAACGTGCACCGGCTGGGCAAGAACCTGCGCACCGACGCCGGCCCGGGCGAGCCGATCCGCGTCCATGAAGCCACGAGCGACTATGCCGAGGCGCAGTGGCTGCTCGAGGAGATCGAAGCGCTGCACCGCGGCGGCCTGGCGCGCAGCGAGATCGCGCTGCTCTACCGCAGCAATGCGCAGAGCCGCGTGCT
>JALORQ010000227.1 GCA_025458805.1 Rubrivivax sp. | reverse complement strand
TCGGCCTGGAAACAGGTGGCCTACAACTTCCTGTTCTTCCTCGCCGGGCTGCAGAGCATCCCGAAGAGCCTGCTGGAGGCCGCCGCCATCGACGGCGCGCGGCCGTTGCGTCGCTTCTGGACCATCGTCTTCCCGCTGCTGTCGCCGACCACCTTCTTCCTGCTGGTCGTCGGGCTGGTGTACGCTTTCTTCGACACCTTCGGCGTCATCAGCGCCGTCACGCAGGGCGGACCGGCCGCGGCCACCGAGACGCTGGTCTACAAGGTCTACAAGGACGGCGTCCACAACCTCGACCTGGGAGGCAGCGCCGCGCAGAGCGTGGTGCTGATGGTGCTCGTGGTGGCGCTGACGGTGCTGCAGTTCCGGTTCGTCGAGCGCCGGGTGCACTACGGATGAGCGGCGCCGCCGCGACCGCCGATCCGCTGCGCCCGGGCATGGCCTGGCTGGCGCATGCCGTGCTGTGGGTGGGGCTCGCCGTCACGGCCTTCCCGCTGTACATCGCCTTCGTGGCCAGCACGCTGACCGCGCCCGACGTGGCGCAGGCACCGATGCCCGTGCTGCCCGGCGCGCACGGCCCGGACAACTACCGCGCCATCCTGCTGGAGGGCATGAAGGGCACGTACCTCAGCCCGCCGGTGTGGCGGATGATGTGGAACAGCCTGCTGATGGCGCTGATCATCACCGCGGGGAAGATCGCGCTCAGCCTGCTGTCGGCCTACGCGATCGTGTTCTTCAGCTTCCCCGGGCGGATGGCGGCCTTCTGGGTCATCTTCCTCACGCTGATGCTGCCGGTGGAGGTGCGCATCCTGCCGACCTACGAGGTCGTCAGCGACCTCGGGCTCATCAACACGATGACCGGCCTGACGCTGCCGCTGATCGCCAGCGCCACCGGCACGCTGCTGTTCCGCCAGTTCTTCCTCACCATCCCCGACGAGCTGGTCGAGGCCGCGCGCGTCGACGGCGCCGGCCCGATGCGCTTCTTCAGGGACGTGGTCCTGCCGCTGTCGGCGACCAACATCGCGGCGCTGTCGGTGATCCTGTTCATCTACGGGTGGAACCAGTACCTGTGGCCGCTGCTGATCACCACCGACAACCGGCTCGACACCATCGTCGTGGGCATCACCAAGATGATCGGCACCGGCGACGCCACCACCGACTGGCCGCAGGTGATGGGGACCACGCTGCTGGCGGTGCTGCCGCCGGCCCTGGTGGTGGTGCTGATGCGGCGCTGGTTCGTCAAGGGCCTGGTCGACAGCGAGAAATAGGTTCGCGACGGGGAAGGACCGACACGATGGCATCCATCAGCCTGCGCCGGGTGGTCAAGCGCTACGGCAGCGGGGCTTCGGCCAACCAGGTGATCCACGGCGTGGACGCCGAGATCCCCGACGGGGAGTTCGTGGTCATCGTCGGCCCGAGCGGCTGCGGCAAGAGCACGCTGCTGCGCATGGTCGCGGGCCTGGAGGCGGTCAGCGGCGGCGAGATCGCCATCGGCGGGCGCGTGGTCAACGACATCGAGCCCAGCGAGCGCGACATCGCGATGGTGTTCCAGAACTACGCGCTGTATCCCCACTTCAAGGTCTTCGACAACATGGCGTACGGGCTGCGCATCCGCAGGCTGCCGGAAGCCGAGGTCAGGGAGCGGGTCGAGAAGGCCGCCAGGACGCTGGAGCTGTCGCACCTGCTCGATCGCAAGCCGCGCCAGCTGTCGGGCGGCCAGCGCCAGCGCGTGGCCATGGGTCGCGCCATCGTGCGGCAGCCGCAGGTGTTCCTGTTCGACGAGCCGCTGTCCAACCTCGACGCCAAGCTGCGGGCCCAGACGCGGCTCGAGATCCGGAAGCTGCACGCCGAGCTCGGCGTCACCAGCCTGTTCGTCACGCACGACCAGGTCGAGGCGATGACGCTGGCCGAACGGATGATCGTGATGAACGCGGGCCGCATCGAGCAGATCGGCACGCCGGAGCAGGTCTACGGCAGCCCGGCCAGCATCTTCGTGGCCGGCTTCATCGGCTCCCCGCCGATGAACCTGATGCAGGGTGTCGTCGAGGGGACGGGGTTCGCCGTCGACGGCCGGCTGCTGCCGCTGCCCGTCCCCGCGCCTCGCACCGGCGCGCTGACCCTCGGGGTGCGTCCGGAACACGCGGCACCGGACCCCGGGGGCGCCTGGCCGCTGGAGGTCGACATGGTGGAGATGCTGGGCGCGGAGCGCCTGGTCCACGGCAGGCTGGGCGACGCGACGTTCACGTTGCGCATCGAGGGCACGCTGGCGCCCCCGCGGCGCGGCGACGTGGTGCGCATGGCGGTCCGCCCGCAGCACCTGCACTGGTTCGATCCGGCGACCGGGCAGCGGGTCGGGGCCTGAGCGCCCCGGGGTCAGCTCCCGGCGACGACCGCCGCCGCGGCCTCGAGCCCGCCGTCGCCGTGCGGCACGCCGATCGCCTTGAGCCCCGCGCCGATGCAGCCGAGCGTGCCCATCAGCGAGTGCGCGCTCAGGTGGCCCATGTGGCCGACGCGGAAGAAGTCGTGCCAGCGCGGGTCGTCGGGCGGCGCCATGCCGATCCCGATGCCCAGCGTGAGCCCCGCGTGCCGCTCGGTCCAGTCGCGCAGCCGCGTGCCGTGGCCCGGCAGCTCGAGCGCGGTGACCGCGTGGCTGCGGTGCGCGCGCTCGCGCACGTTGAGCCGAACGCCGCCCGGCCGCTCCCAGGTCTCGAACGCCGCCCAGACGGCGCGCGCGAGCGTCTCGTGGCGCGCCCAGACCGCCTCGACGCCTTCTTCCAGGATCATGTCGAGCGACTCGCGCAGCCCGTGCAGGTGGTGCGTCGGCGCGGTGCCGTTGAAGCGGTGCGAGGGCGTCGGCGGCTCGGCGCGCGGGCGCCAGTCGAGGTGGCGGGTCACGCAGCCGGCCCGCTCGCGGGCGCGGTCGGCGCGCTCGCCGAAGAACACGAAGGCCATGCCGGGCGGCAGCATCAGGCCCTTCTGCGAGCCGGCGAGCAGCACGTCGATGCCCCAGGCGTCCATCTCGATGCGGTCGCAGCCGAGCGACGCGATCGCGTCGACCTGCAGCAGCGCCGGATGACCCGCCGCGTCGATCTCGCGGCGGATCGCGGCGAGGTCGGAGCGCAGCGACGTCGAGGTGTCGACGTGCACCACCAGCACCGAGCGGATCTCGTGCGCCCGATCGGCGCGCAGCCGCTCGCCGACGCGTGCGGCGTCGACCGGCGACGCGGTGCCGAAGTCGATCGTCTCGACCCGCAGGCCGAGCCCCTCGGCCATCTCGATCCAGCCGCGCCCGAACGCGCCGGTCAGCGGCACCAGCACGCGGTCGCCGCGCGAGTGCGTGTTCGCGAGCGCCGCCTCCCAGGCGGTGTGGCCGTTGCCGATGTACATCGCGACCCGCTGCTCCGTGCGCGCGACGCGCCTGAGGTCGGGCACGAGCGAGCGGGTCAGCTCGACGAGCTCGCCGGTGTAGATGTTGGGCGAGGCCCGGTGCATCGCGCGCAGCACGCGCTCGGGGACGATCGACGGGCCGGGGATCGCGAGGGTCTGCGGACCGTGGGAGAGGGTCATCGGAGCAGGGGCCGTGCGGGACGGCGGCGGTCGGTGCGGGGCCCGGGCATTGTCCCACGACGACACGGCCGCGGCCCCGGTCGATCGACGGGCGGCGCACCCGCGCGGCGCGGGGCCGCCGCCCTCGGCCTCAGACGCGGATCACCTGCGACTTCAGCGAGTACAGGATCGCGACGACATCGGCCTGGGTCCGCTCGTCGACGTCGTTGCCGCGCAGCGCGCCGACGATGTCGTCCATCGCGGCCATGTACTCCTGCTCGCTGACGTTCATGCCGGTGTGGGCGGTCAGCAGGTCCTTGCC
>JALORQ010000226.1 GCA_025458805.1 Rubrivivax sp. | reverse complement strand
CGGCGGCTTGCGTGCCCGACCCGCGTCGGCGGGCTCGGGCGACGCCTGCACGGCGCCCGACGCGGGCATCGCCGCGCCCATCGCGGTGGCGAGACCGCGCGCCGCATCGGCTGCGCCGTCCTTCAGCGCGTGCGTCGCGATCTGGGCGAACTGCTGCGTCAGCGCCGACCACCACTGCATCGGATCGGCGGCCGGCGACGCGGGAGCCTCGGTCGGGGCCGCGGGCGCGGCGGTCGACTCGCTCGCCACGCTGCGGTGCGCAGGCTCGGACGCCGGCTCCGCCGGACCCGGAGCCGGGGTCCGCATCGTCATCGATTCGCGGATGTCGGCCAGCGGCAGGTTCATCGTGCGCAGCGTCGTCAGCGTCAGGCGCTGCACCTCGAGGGCCTGGATCGACGTGGCGATCAACCGTGCGTTCTGCTCGAGCCAGAACTGCACCGTGCGCAACTGCTCGATGCGCTTGTCGAGCTCGTCCGGGTCGAGCGTCGGCGCGATCCACTGCCCCATGCCGGGCAGCGCGGCGCCCGCGCTCTTGACCAGCCCCTGCAGGAAGTCGAAGCCCGGCACCAGCTTGCCGAGCGCATTCGTGTCGGTCATCGGGTCTCCTCGCATTCGGGGTCTCGTCGCCGGCAGCCCCCGTCCGACGCCTCGCGCCGCCCGGGGCCGGTCGCCGCGCGAGCGGTCCTCCACTCGTGCGAGGTTAACGCGCCGCGGACGCGGCGCGCCGGCTTCCGCGCCGCCGCCGCGGTCCGTCGAGGGTCTTCCCCGACGCGCTACGGCTCGCGCGCGGGCTGCAGGTCGATCTCCAGCATGCCGGGCGACTGCCGCCAGTGCATGCGCCCCAGCAGGTCCATCCCGAGCAGCGGCGTCGGCAGCGCCGGCAAGGCCACCATGCGCAGCGCGTCGGCACGCACGCCGCCGTCGAGCACGACGTCCGCCCGCACGAGGTCGCCACTCGCCGGTCCGCCAGCCGTCTGGGTGGTCACGCTGCCGACCACCGGCAGGCCGAGCCGCTCCGCGAGCGACTGCGGCAGCGCGCTGCGCGTCGCGCCGGTGTCGACGAGGAATTCGACCGGATGGCCCGCGATCGTCCCGCGCCAGTGGAAGTGCCCGTCGGCAGCGCGCCGGATCTCGATGCGACCGTCGCCGACGACGAAGCGCGTGCGCGCCTCGTGATGCTGCCAGCCGCGCACGCCCAGGAAGACGACGCTGCCGAGAAGCAGCCAGACGGTCGCGACCTTGAGCCAGCCCGGCAGCCCGTCGCTCATCGGGAGCGTGCTCCGGCGCACGCGGACCGGCGGCCGCGCGCCGCGGGACACCCGGTGGCGATCGCCGAGGCGAGGCGCCCGGGGCATGCCGCGAGGGCGGGGCGGGACGGTGGCGGAGACCTGACCATGACGTGGCACGATTGTCGGATGACGACGACGGCAGCGCCGCGGCGATCTCGAATCACCGCACCGGCGGCCGCTGCCGCGGGGGCGGCGGTCGCGCTGCACCTGATGGTGCTGGCGGCCTGGCCACAGCCCGCCGCAGCGCCACGGACGGCCGCTTCGGTGACCCTGGTCGCCCTGCCGCCGGCCCGGGCCGAGGCCGCGACCGGCCGCGTCACCGTGGTCGAGGCACCCAGCCCGCCTGCCGCCGCCCCGGGGCTGCAGCCGGGGGGGCGCGAATCGAGCGCACCGCACGAAGTGGCCGCTCCTGCGGCGATGCAGGCCGCGGCGGGCACGCGGCCTGCGGCCGCGGTGCCGCGTGCGCCAGCCGGCGCGGCACGCCCCGGTGGCGCGCCGGAGGCGAAGCGCGACGACGCCGAGACGCGCCTCGACGCCGCCGCGTCGCGCGCTTCCGCGCCCTCGCCCGACACGATGCAGGAGGCCTCGCGCGCGGACGCGGTGCCCGTTCTGGCGACGGTCGCGCTGGCCGCGGTGCCGGCCGCCGGGGCGGCATCGGCGGCGGCGTCCGCAAACACGCCCGCGCTACCCACCTATCCGACCCGCGTGCCGCCCGCCGCGACGATCGGCTTCGACCTGCGCCGCGGCCCGGTGCCGGGCGAGGCCCGTCTGTCGTGGCAGCCGGGGCCCGACCGCTACGAGCTGCGGCTGGAGGGCCGCTCGTTCGGCGTGCTGTGGATCGGGCAGACCAGCAGCGGCGGCTTCGACGGTGCCGGGCTCGCGCCGCTGCGCTTCGTCGACCAGAGACGGCAACGCGAGGTGCGCGCCGCGAACTTCCAGCGCGACCGCGGTCTCGTCAGCTTCTCGGGCCCCCAGGTCACCTATCCGCTGGTCCCGGGCACTCAGGACAGGCTGTCGTGGCTGCTCCAGGTGGCCGCGATCGCGGCCGCCGACCCGGGGCGTTGGACCGCGGGCAGCCAGATCGAGATGTTCGTCGTCGGCTCGCGGGGCGACGGGGGGGTCTGGCGCTTCGACGTCGTCGGGACGCAGCGCCTGGTGCTGCCCGGTGGAGCGGTCGAGCGCGCGCTGCACCTGCGGCGCACGCCGCGCAAGCCTTACGACACGGAGGTCGACTTCTGGCTGGACCCCGCGCGCCACCACTTGCCTGTGCGCCTGCGGCTGGCGACACCCGAGAACGGCGAGTCCACCGACTTCGAGCTGCGCACGTTGACACTGCCCTGAGGCACCGCGACGCACCGGCGCGCGCATCGCCTTGAAAGCCCGGCCGCGCACCCCACCTGCCGCCACAGGAGGTGGCCCGCGCATGCACATGCTCTACAACTCGGACAGCTTCGCAGTCGTGCGCATCGAGGTGCCGGCCGAAGGCTCGGCTCCTGGCGACGCGGTGCGCGGCGGCTACGAGATCGTCGACAAGCGCGGGCGGCGCGAGATCTTCATCGACGGCGAGCTGGCCGAGCGCTTCCGTCGAGGCGTGCAGTCGCTGATCGACGCCGGCCCCGATGAGCAGCCCGACGCCGAGGTCTTCGACGACTTCATCGCCGGCTTCGCCGCACTGGCCCAGCACCCGGTCGTGCTGCACTGACCGCACCGGCAGGGCTGCGCGTCCGCAGGCGTGATCCCTGACGCGCCTGCCCACCCCGATCGCGGGGTGTCGATGCATCGCGCAGCGTCGACAATCCGGCGCCGCAGGCCGGCGCGACGCGCCGACGCTCACCCCGATGGACGAACTCGGCGCCAACGCACTTCCCCAGACCTCGCCACTGCTGTGGATGCTGTCCGTGCTGATCGCATGGCTCGTCGGGCACCTGTCGATCGGTCTCGTGCGGCTGGCGCGTCGGCAGGCGCAGCCGTCGGCGCGGGCGTGGCTGCTGGCGCTGGCCGTGCTGGCGGTCGGCACCGGAGGCTACGCGGCGATGGAGCTGGCGCTGCGCAGCGAAGCGATCGCCTTTCCGATCGGGTTCGATCCGCTCGCGCTGGCCGCGGGATGGGCCGTGGCGCTCGCCGCCGCGGCCGCGCTGATCCTCCCGGGCTGGCGCCTCGGCCCTGCGTCGGTGCTCACCGCGGCTGCCCTGCTCGGCGGCGGGCTGGTGGCGGCAGCCGCGCTGCTCATCGAGGCCATCGGCCCGCTTCCCGGGGTCCGCTGGCGCTGGGGCACGCTGGGCACGGCGGCTGCGGTTTCGATGGCCGGCATCGGCGCGGGCTGGTGGATCGCGTGGCTGGGGCCGGGGCGGGCCGGCCGGCAGCGGCGCCTGTGGCGCGCGGCCGGGGCCGCGCTGCTGGGTGCCGGGCTGGCCGCGGGGCAGTCGCTGGTGCTCGCCGCCGCCGAGCTGTCCACGCAGATCGCCTCGGCTTACGTCGAGCACCTCGGCGCGCTCGTGCTCACGCTGGTGTCGGCGGCGGCCGTTCCGCTGCTGCTGGGCGCGCTGACGCTGGACCTGCACCTGCGCGACCTGCGCGAGCGCATCGAGGCCGACGAA
>JALORQ010000225.1 GCA_025458805.1 Rubrivivax sp. | reverse complement strand
GAGCAGCGGGAAGTACTTCTGGTTGGCCTTCATCGTCAGGATCAGGCACTCCTGCGGCACGGCCAGGAACGCCGGCTCGAAGCCGCAGGCCAGCACGTTCGGCCGCTCCACCAGCGCCGTGACCTCGTCGAGCAGCGCCTCGTCGTCGATCGGTGTCGCCCCTTCCACGGCCGCGGCGGCGGCGAGCTGGCGCACGATCTCGGCGCGGCGCTCGGCGAAGCTGGCGATGACGGCGCCCTCGTCGCGCAACTGCGCGGCATAGTGGTCGGCGTCACGCAGCGTGATCTCGGCGCTCGCGGCCTCGAAGCGGTGGCCGCGGGTCGTGCGGCCGGCGTGCAGGCCGAGGGCCGTCACCGGCACCACCGCCGCGCCGTGCAGCGCCACCAGGCCGTGCACCGGGCGCACGAAGCGCACGCTGCTCCAGCCGGGCTGGAAGTCGGCGCCCTCGCCGCGCTCGAGCTGGTAGCTCATCACCTTCGGGATCGGCAGCCTGGCGATGGCGTGGTCCAGCGCCTGCTGCAGCCCCTGGGCCAGCGTCGCGCCGGGCACCGGGAGGTCGAGGAACAAGGCCTCGGCCCTGCCGTCCGGGCGCCGCGTCAGCGAGGGCACGGCCGTGGCGTCGGCGCCCAGCGCCGCCAGCTTCTTGAGCAGCGCGGGGGTCGGCGCGCCGGCGGCGTCCAGCGCCACCGCCACCGGCATCAGCTTGTGCGACACCGAGCGGTCGGCGGCGCGGGCGGCGACGTCGCCGACGTGCACGGCCAGCCGGCGCGGCGAGGCATAAGGCGTCACCACCGCGCCCGACGGCGCCAGGCCCTGCGCCTGCAGGGCCTCGGTCAGCAGCGTGGCAAAGGCTTCGCCGAGCGCCTTCAACGCCTTCGGCGGCAGTTCCTCGACGAGCAGTTCGACGAGCAGGTTGGCAACGATCGCCATGTCAAGCCGCCTTCTTCGCGGCCAGCGCCGCCAGCGTCTCGTCGGCCCAGGCACGCGGGGCCATCGGGAAGCCCAGGCGGGCACGGCTGTCGAGGTAGCTCTGCGCCACGCTGCGCGCCAGGTTGCGGATGCGGCCGATGTAGGCCGCGCGCTCGGTGACGCTGATGGCGCCGCGGGCGTCCAGCAGGTTGAAGGTGTGCGCGGCCTTCAGCACCTGCTCGTAGGCCGGCAGCGCGAGCTGCTGCGTCATCAGGTGGCGCGCCTGACCTTCGTGCGCGCCGAAGGCGCCGAGCAGGAACTCGACGTCGCTGTGCTCGAAGTTGTAGGTGCTCTGCTCGACCTCGTTCTGGTGGTAGACATCGCGGTAGCTAAGCGTGTCGGTCCAGCGCAGGTCGAACACGTTCTCCACGCCCTGCAGGTACATCGCCAGCCGCTCCAGCCCGTAGGTGATCTCGCCGGTGATGGGCCGGCAGTCGATGCCGCCGACCTGCTGGAAGTAGGTGAACTGCGTGACCTCCATGCCGTTGAGCCAGACCTCCCAGCGCAGTCGATGCCGCCCACCTGCTGGAAGTAGGTGAACTGCGTCACCTCCATGCCGTTGAGCCAGACCTCCCAGCCCAGGCCCCAGGCGCCGAGCGTGGGGTTCTCCCAGTCGTCCTCGACGAAGCGCACGTCGTTGGCGCGCAGGTCGAAACCCAGCGCCTCGAGGCTGCCGAGGTAGAGCTCGAGGATGTCGGCCGGCGCCGGCTTGAGCACCACCTGGTACTGGTAGTAGTGCTGCAGCCGGTTCGGGTTGTCGCCGTAGCGGCCGTCCTTCGGTCGGCGGCTCGGCTGCACGTAGGCCGCCTTCCAGGGCTCGGGGCCGAGCGCGCGCAGGAAGGTCGCGGTGTGGCTGGTGCCAGCGCCGACCTCCATGTCGTAGGGCTGCAGCAGCGCGCAGCCCTGAGCGTCCCAGTACGACTGGAGCTTCAGGATGATCTGCTGGAAGGTGAGCATGACGCGGCGCCGGCGCGGGCGCACGAAGACGGCGGGATGCGCGGGATTCTACGTAGCGGCCCGCGCGCGGACCGGTCGCGCAGCGACGAGCGCGATGCCGACCGCCGCGACGAGCAGCGGCCAGAGTCCGAACCGCGACGCCCAGCGGGCGTAGGGCGTGAGCCCTTCGCGGCCCTCGACTTGGCCGTCGAGCATGCCGCGGGTGAACGGCGGCAGCATCGCGGCGACGCGTCCGCGGTGGTCGATGATCGCGGTCGCGCCGGTGTTGGTCGCGCGCACCATCGGCCGCTGCAGCTCGAGCGCGCGCATCCTCGAGATGTGCAGGTGCTGGGGCACCGCCACCGTGTCGCCGAACCAGCCGATGTTGCTGACGTTGGCCAGCAGCGTCGGCGCACGGGACGGGTCGCGGAAGCGCCGCGCCAGCTCCTCGCCGAACAGGTCCTCGTAGCAGATGTTCGGCGCGATGCGCTGGCCGAGCGCGACGAACGGCGGCGGCTCGCGCAGGCCGCGCGCGAAGTCACCCAGCGGGATGTCCATCATCTCGGTGAACCAGCGGAATCCCGGCGGCACGAACTCGCCGAACGGCACCAGGTGCCACTTGTCGTAGCGGTAGTCGGCGGCTGCGCCGAAGCCGGCCACCGAGTTGGTGTAGCCGCGCTCGGCATCGCCCAGCGGCACGCCGACGAGCGCGGCACGGCGCCCGTCGGCGAAGGCGGCCCGCAGCGCCGGCCAGTAGCCCGGGACGAAGTCTTCGAGCTGCGCCGGCAGCAGGGGCACGGCGGTCTCCGGCGCGACGACCAGCGGCCCGCGCGCCTCGGACAGCGCCTGCGCGAGCCAGGCCAGTGTCTCGGGCATGCGGTCGAACGCGAACTTCTCGTCCTGCGCGATGTTCGTCTGCAGCAGCGTGACGCCGATGCGTCCGGCCGGGGTCGTGTGCTCGCCGGGGCCGACGGTGCCGGGCAGCGCCAGCACGGCGACGGCCGCGGCCGCCGCCACGGCAGAGCGCCGGCGCCGCATCGGCACGCCGTCGGCCAGCGCCGCCCCACCGGCACCGGCCAGCGCGCCGGCCAGCAGCGCCGCGGCGAAGGCGAGCAGCGCGCCGATGCCGTAGACCCCGACCCACGGCGCGAGGGCGGCGAGCGGCGCATCGACCTGCGAATAGCCGCTCGCGACCCACGGGAACCCGGTGAAGATCACGCCGCGCGCCAGCTCGGCGAGCAGCCACAGCGCGGCGAACAGCGCCGCGTCGCGCCATGGTTGGCCTCGGCGCCAGCGCCGGTAGGCCGCGGCGGCGAACGCGAGGTACACCGACAGCGAGGCGGCGAGCGCCAGCACCGCGGCCGCGGCGAGCGGCGCCGGCAGGCCGCCGTAGCGGTGCATGCTGACGAAGAGCCACCAGGTGCCTGCGACCAGCCAGCCGGTGCCGAAGCACCAGCCCAGCCACAGCGCGCGGCGAGCGCGGTCGGCGCGATCGAGCCGCCAGACCAGCGCCGCGATCGCCAGCACCGGCAGCCACCAGGCCCGCGCGGGCTCGACGAAGGCGAGGGTCTGCAGCGCGCCGGCGGCCGCCAGCGCCGCCGGCTCGAGGCGACGCACGAGGCTCATCGGGCGCCGCCCGGCGCGGCGCCCGGCCGCATCAGCCGCCGTCGCCCCCGGCGCCGGCCTGCGCCGGCACGCGCGTGACACGGAACCAGCGCACCGCGCCACCGCGCGTGAGCATGACCGCGAAGCGCAGGCCGCCGATCTCGACCGCCTCGCCGCGCCGCGGCACGCGACCGAGGTGCTGAGCGACCAGGCCGCCGATGGTGTCGAACTCGTCTTCCGGCAACGCCACGCCGAACGCCTCGTTGACGGCGGCGATCCCGGCGTCCCCGGTCACGCGCGTGCTGCCGTCGGCCAGCGTCACGATGCCGGTCTCGCGGTCGTCGTGGTCGAACTCGTCCTCGATCTCGCCGACGATCTCCTCGAGCACGTCCTCGATGGTGATCAGCCCGGCGGTGCTGCCGAACTCGTCGATCACGATCGCCAGGTGGTTGCGGTTGCTGCGGAAGTCGCGCAGCAGTTCGTTGAGCCGCTTGCTCTCGGGCACGAAGACGGCCGGCCTCAGCAGCGTGCGCAGGTTGAGGCCGGGCGCGCGCTGCAGCTTGAGCAGGTCCTTGGCGAGCAGGATGCCGATGATGTTGTCGCGCTCGCCCTCGTAGACCGGAAACCGCGAGTGGCTGGTCTCGATGACCACCGCGAGCAGCTCGTCGTAGGGGGCGTCGATGTCGAGGCGGTCCATGCGCGGCGCCGCGACCATCACGTCGCCGGCCGTCATGTCGGCCATGCGCACGATGTTCTCGAGCATCAGCCGCGACTCGGGCTCGATCAGCTCGCGCTGCTCGGCGGTGGCCAGCGTGCGGATGAACTCCTCGCGGCTGTCGGGGCCGGGCGAGACGAATTCGACGAGCCGGGTGAGCAGCGTGCGCTTGTCGGCGCTCGCGCCGGCTGGCGCCCGGGGCGAGCGCGCAGGGTGGGGGTCGGACACGGACGGTGTCTGCAGTGACGACGCGCGAAGAATACCCCACGTCCCGCCGGGGACACGCTGTCATGGCCGCGGCGGGCCGGCTTGACACGCCGCCCCCCTTGCAACACATTCCTGCGCCCGCACCTGACGGCCGCTGCGTCGCTGGCGTCGACCGCGCCCGTGGCGCCCCGCATGGCCGCGTCCGAACGGCGCCGACTCGACCCCCACCTGCCCCTGCCCGGTCCAGACCATGTCACTCATTCCCGCCACCATCCTCACGGGGTTCCTCGGTTCCGGCAAGACGACGCTGCTCAAGCGCGTGCTGACCGAGGCCCACGGCCAGAAGATCGCCGTCATCGAGAACGAGTTCGGCGAGGAGAACATCGACAACGACATCCTGCGCGTCGACACCGAGGAGCAGATCATCCAGATGAGCAACGGCTGCGTCTGCTGCACGATCCGCGAGGACCTGCGCTCGACGCTGGCCGACCTGGCCGCGAAGAAGCGCAAGGGGGAACTGCAGTTCGACCGCGTCGTGATCGAGACCACCGGCCTGGCCGACCCGGGCCCGGTCGCGCAGACCTTCTTCATGGACGACGAGATCGCCGAGAGCTACCTGCTCGACTCGATCCTGACGCTCGTCGACGCCAAGCACGCCGAGGCCCAGCTCGACCAGCGTCAGGAGGCCCGGCGCCAGATCGGTTTCGCCGACCAGATCTTCATCAGCAAGACCGACCTCGTGGCGAAGGACGAGGTCGACGCGCTGATCCACCGCCTCAAGCACATGAACCCGCGCGCTCCCCAGCGCACCGTGCACTTCGGCGAGGTGCCGATCGCCGAGGTGTTCGACCTCAAGGGCTTCAACCTCAACGCGAAGCTCGACATCGACCCGGAATTCCTGACCGCGGCCGACGATCACCACCACCACCACCAC
>JALORQ010000083.1 GCA_025458805.1 Rubrivivax sp. | reverse complement strand
GTGTCGCCCTGCAGGTAGTTCATCACCATGTAGACGGTCTCGTTCTCGCGGAAGAAGTTCAGCACCGAGACCACGCTCGGGTGGCTGATCTGCGCGAGGCTGCGGCCTTCCTCGAAGAAGCTCTTCAAGCCCAGTCGGTACAGCGGCTGCTTGTCGGGCTTGACACGCGGAGTGAGTTCGCCCGGGCTGCGCTCGGCCAGCGAGGCGGGGAGATACTCCTTGATGGCGACCATCTGGCCGTCACCGCCCTGGGCCAGGTAGACGACGCCGAAGCCGCCGGCGGCCAGCTTCTTCTCGATCCTGTAGCCGCCGACCGCGGTCCCCGCGGGCAGCGGGGCGGGCTTGGGCTTTGACATAATCCTTGGCGATCGGAAAGGGCCGCGCGATGCCTGTTTATAGCATGACGGGTTATGCCTCCGCGTCGGCCCCGCGGGCCGGGGCGACGGCCCCAGACGATGTCGTGGGGGTCGAGCTGCGGTCGGTCAACGGGCGCTTCCTGGATCTGTCGCTGCGGCTGCCGGACGAATTGCGCACCAGCGAACCGGCGCTGCGCGAGCTGCTCGGCAAGGCGTTGCGGCGCGGCAAGGTCGAGCTTCGCTGCAGCCTGCCGCGCGACGGGGCCGCGCCGATGCCGATGCCGGGGCCCGATCAGCTCCACCGCATCGCCCGGCTCGAGGGCACGGTCCAGGGATGGCTGCCGCAGGCCCGCGGCTTCTCCGTCAACGAGGTGCTGCAGTGGTGCCGTACGGCGGCCCCTTCCGAGGGCCTCGAGGCGGCGGCGCTGGAGGCCACCGCGCGCTGCGTCGACGCGCTGCGCGACGCGCGCGAGCGTGAGGGCGCACGGCTGGCGGCCATGCTGCAAGAGCGCGTCGCCTCGCTGCGTGCCCTGGCACAGCGCGCGCTGCCACTGGTGCCGGCGGTCGTCGAGAGACAGCAGCAGCGCTTCGTCGAGCGCTGGAACGAGGCACTCGCCGCGGCCGGCGCGGCCACGAGCGGCATCCCTGCGGCTGCACTGCACGAGCGCGCCCTCGCCGAGGCCGCATCGTTCGCCATCCGCATCGACGTCGCCGAGGAACTCTCGCGCCTGGCCTCGCACCTCGACGAGATCGAGCGCCTGCTGGCCACCGGTGGCGAACTGGGCAAGCGGCTCGAGTTCCTGATCCAGGAGCTGCAGCGCGAGGCGAACACGCTGGGCAGCAAGTCGGCCGCGCTGGAGCTGACTGGCATCGCGGTCGAGATGAAGGTGGCGATCGAGCAGATGCGGGAGCAGGCGCAGAACCTGGAATGACGATCGAGTCGGCATTCCGCATGTCTCGATCGCGCCGTCAGTGGTAGTCGTCCTCGAGCTGGTGGCGCACGGCCAGGATGGTCACCCCGTGCGCTTCGCTTCCTCGCGGGAGGCCAGCCCCCGCGCGACGAACTCGGCACGGACTCGGCGGCGCTGGATCGTCTCCCGCAACGAGGCCGCGATGAAGCCCGACAGCGTCTCGCCGTCCTGGAGCACGCTCTCGGCGGCTTCGCGCAGCTCGGGCTCGACGCGAGGCGACGGCAGGGAGGCGGATTTCATCGTCGGCAGGAAGTGCATTGCACTTGCAATGCATTCTGCCTGGACCGCCTGCCCACCGCCAGATGACGCCAGACATCGACGTCCGGCGCGCCATCACGCCACCACCTGCTCTCCTGACCTTGCTGCGCAGGACCGGAGGGTCGTCGATGTTCCCACGCGCGCGAACGCGACGTGCCCTGGCTCAGGGCCGGGGTTGGTCGGCGGTAGTCGGCCCTCGGGTCGTCGCTCGATCTCGCCGACGCTGGCACAGCCGCCACGACCGCCGGGCGCCCTGGCGCTCCGCGACGGCATGAGCGCCTCAGCCGACGCCGCCAGGCACCCCCGGGACCCGCCGGGGAACCGGCGCGTGATCGCTCAGACGAAGCGGTCGAAGTGGATCTGCCCGTGCGGCACGCGCGCCTGGATCACGAGCAGGTCCTGCAGCGCCTCGACCATCGGTGGCGGGCCGGCGAAGTAGTAGTCGCAGGCGTCGCTGACGCCACCCGGCAGGGCTGCGAGTGCCGCATGGACGAAGCCAGCCGGACCGTCCCAGGGCAGCCCGGGCAACGGCGCCGACAGCACGGTCGTCGCCTGCAGCCGCGGCCCGACGAGCGTGGCGATCTCGTCGCGCGCGCCGAGATCGTGCTGGGTGCGGAGGCCCAGGAAGAAGTGCACGCGGCGGGCGCCACCCTCCGCCAGCACGCCCCGCGCCACGGACAGCATCGGTCCGAGGCCCGATCCGCCGGCTACGCACACGACATCGCGGTCGCCGGGACGCAGGTGGGCGTGGCCGTACGGGCCGTCCAGCTCGACGCAGCTGCCCACGCCGGTGCGATCGAACAGCGTCGTGCTGCCGCGGCCGTCGGGCACGCGCCGCACGATGAAGCGCCACGTGCCTTCCTCGCCCGCCAGGTTCGACATCGAGTACGCCCGCACGCCCACCACGCCGGGAAGGTGGAGCACGGCGTACTGGCCCGGCAGGAAGCCGGCGCCCGGGGGCACGCGGAAGGCGAACTCGGCCATGTCGGGCGTCAGGTCGCGCCGCGACGCCAGCATTCCTTGCATCCGACGGGGAACCATGCCGACCGACGGGGCGGCCGCGTCGACGCGCACGCGGATGCGGCAGTCGCCGAGCGGCTGCGACTGGCAAGCCAGCCGCCTGCCGCGCGCGCGATCGCGCGCCGACAGGCCGGGTGCGTCGGCCCACAGCGTGCGCACCTCGCCGTCGAGCAGCTCGAACCGGCAGCTGCCGCAGCCGCCCACGCTGCACTCGTAGGGGAAGGCCAGCCCCGCGCGCAGCGCGCCGCGCAGCAGGGTGTCCTCCCCGCTGTCCACCTCGAAGGCGGAGCCGCCCTCGACCTCGATGCGGTGCAGGCGGGGCGGCAGGTCGCCCCGCGCGTTCATGACATCAGGCCTTCGCGGAACTGCCGGGCAGCGTCGCGGGCGCGCTCGACCGCGCTCGCGCCATCGGGCAGCGCGGCGCCGTAGGCGGCGATGGCGCGGTCGGCCAGCGGCGCCCAGCGGCGCATCCAGCCGTCCAGCACCTCGCGGTTGGCCGGATGCTCGCGGGCGAAGCGCACCAGTTCGGCCGCCCAGCGGCGGTGGCGCTGCGAATCGGCGAGCTGCGCATCGGTGAGCAGGCCCAGCAGCGTGTCGCCGTTGTGCCGCGCGGCGTGGCCGAGGGCGCGCAGCACCGCCTCGTCGACCGCGGGCCGGATCACCAGGTTGAAGGCGACGAAGCTTTCGCCCCAGTCCCAGGCCACGAGGGCGCGCTCGACGAGCTCGCGCCAGCCCTGCCACGCCGGGTCGTCCTCCCAGTACCGGCGCTCGTCGCGGCCGAGCCCGAGGTCGGGGAAGGTCTTCGACAGTTCCTTCGTCCGGTAGGCCGTGTGCGTCAGCCAGCGCAGCGAGTCGGCCGTCTGGTAGGTCGCGCAGTTCGAGATGGTCGACGCCGGCGCCATCTGCGACAGGTAGGCCGAGCCCATCTGCAACGTGTGGAACAGGTAGCGCGCCGGCGCGTACAGGCGGGCCAGGCTGCCCACCCAGGTCGCCTCGAGCATCGCGTCGTGCCCGCGCGCCGAGAACTGGTCGAACAGACCGTAGACATAGGTCTCCTGCCCGTCCTGCTGCATGTTGTAGGTGCGGTAGACCATCTCGTCCGGGTCGCGGAAGGCGTTCCAGTCGGGATGCTGCAGCGGCGACGCGTTGCGATGCTGCTTGAACCAGCGCGCCATCTCGAAGTTCGGGTCGAGCTCGAATGGCGCCTCGGGGTTGTCGGTCGAGAAGTGGAGGTTCGTCGAGACGATCTCGTACTCGCTCGGCTTGCGGCGGCGCGAAGCCAGGTGGCTCCACGTCTTCAGGGGCTTGAGCACGTCGGGTTGGGCCATCGTCGTCTCCGTTCAGAGCGTCTTCTCGTAGTAGAAGCGGACGTAGTCGTCCGCCGTCTCGATGCGGCCCGCGAACGAACCGAGGTTGACCTCCAGTTCCGACATCCGGAAGGGCCGCCCGAGCGCCTGCTCGAGCGTGGCGCGGCGCAGGATCAGTTCGCCCTCGCAGTCGATGCGCACGTAGGCGATCTTGTCGTCGACCCGGATGTCCTTGCCGGGGTTGTCCTCTTCGGCGGCCTCGATCACGCCGGCGGTGATGCTGCTCGCGCGCAGCACGGGGCCGACCCGGTTGTTTCGGTAGGCCTCGGCCGTCCTGTCGTTGCTCATCGGTGTCTCCTGGTCTTCTCGTTCACGTGTGGGCGAACAGCGGCTGCACGCCCTCGACGTCGACGAGCACGTCGTCGCCGTCGACCTTCACCGGGTATCGGGCGAGCCGGCAGTCGCCCGGGTTGATGCCGCTGCCGGTGCGCGCGTCGAAGGTCCACTGGTGGGCCCGGCACATCAGCGTGCGGCCGTCGAAGCGGCCCTCGCACAGCGGGATGTCCTGGTGCGGGCACATGCCCTGGAAGGCGCGGACCTCGCCGTCCTTCAGCCCGACCAGCAGCACGACGTGCCCGCCGACGTCGACCTCGGCCATCTCGCCTTCCCAGACGTCGTCGAGGGTGCATGCGCGTTGGTAAGCCATGGTCGACCTCAGCTGTCGCAGAAGATGAACTCGAGCGACTCCATCGGCTTGATGTCGGTCTCCGAGAGCTTCGCCGTGCGCGGATAGAAGCTGGTGGCGCCCTGCCGGCGCACGCGCACCACCTTGCCCGGCTGCGGCGCGACGCGGCGCCCGACCGAGTGGTACGCGGCGGCGGCGGCCACCTCGTCCATCGTGTTCTCGCTGTCGACGGGTACGAGCTGCAGGACGAAGTCGTACTGGAAGTTGGAAATCACGGGAAACAAGGCCATGTCGGTCTCCTCGGACGGCGGCTCAGGCCGCCTTCTTCTCGTAGCGCTTGTCGCGGTAGGCGGCCACCCAGGCGTACTGGTGCGCGTCGTCGCCCATCTCGCCGGGGGCCAGGTTCATGTACTGCAGCGCGCCCATCAGGTTGGGCGGGTGGATGTGGCCGGCGAGGAAGCGGTCCACCAGCGACAGGTGGTCGCGGTAGCGCGCCGGGTCCTGCTGGAAGACCCAGCGGTCGATCTCGGAGTTGAAGTGGTAGGTGCGCCCCTGGTAGTCGAGCGGGTAGTCCTTCACGTTCCACCTGTCGCCCGGGATCGCGCAGATCGGGATCTGGCTCATGTTGCAGACGATGGGCAGCGTCTCGGGCAGCGTGAGTTCGGTGCGGCCGGCCAGCAGGTTGTCGATGATCACGTCCCAGGCCTTGCCGAAGGTATCGTTCCAGCCGGGGTACTTCTCCTCGAGCCAGTCGCGGCAGTCGGGGGTCACGCCGGCGGCCGGGTTCCACCACAGCGTGGGGCGCCAGAACCAGATGCCCATCTGGTACGCGTGGTGCTGGTAGTCGAACTCGTCGATCATCTGCTGCCAGTACCAGGGCAGGTCCAGGCCGAGATCGATCAGCGTGCGCTCGAACTGGCCGACGATCCACTCGCGCATGAACTCCTTGAACGACTGCTTGCGGTGCGCGAGCGGGGTCGCGTAGTCCATCGCGGTGCCGGTCAGCAGGCTGAACAGCCGCCAGGCGCGCGCGATCGCGACGTCGACCAGCTTCTGCGCCTCGGCCTTGCGTCCGTTGGCAAGCAGGATCTGCAGCGCCGGGCCGCCGATCTGCGCATGGCGCGACTCGTCGGTCTGGATGCTGGAGATCAGGCTCGCGAACGTGAAGTCGCCGGCCTCCGCGGCATCGGCGGCGAGGCCGAGGAACTGCATGTTCGTGAAGCCGGTCTCGAACGCGAAGGTCAGCATCACCGCGATGTCCGTCGCGCTGCGCGCCAGGAACAGGTCGTCGAAGGTGTGGCGCGCCGCGATCGCGCCCCACTCGTTGGTGTGGTAAGCCTTGTGCGCCCAGTCGAACTGCCGGTCCTTCGCGCAGTAGCCGTGCGGGAAGTACAGCTGCAGCTGCGCGTGGCGGTTCTCGTCCATCATCCCGAAGGTCGCCATGTTGCGCATGCCCGGCGCGCGGCCGAAGCGGGTCATGCGCGCCTCGGCGCTCATCGCGGCGTACTCGCCGAGCGCGATGGCGCCGTAGTGCGACTTCAGGATCGACAGCCAGCCGGGATCGGCCTCCTCGAACATCCGGCTGCGCTCGAGCGCGGCCTTCACCGAGTAGGCGCCGGCATCCTTCTCGCGCTGGATGCGGACGTACTCGGGATAGGAGGTCTTGTAGGGCTCGTCGTACGAGTCCCAGTTCTCCATCGGCACGCCCTGCGCCCCGGTCATCAGCTCGGGGAACAGCGCCGACTCCGGGACGTACGTGGGGGTCCAGTTCGTGGTGCGCGCGAGGTCGTACCACTCCTGGCGTTCGAGAAGCGCCATCGTGCATGTCTCCTGTCGTGGCCGCCCGGCGGTCCGGACACTCACCGGTCGGTGGGTGCGCCGCTCGGGTCGGTGTGCGACGGATGGTGCGGCGCCGGGGGTCGCGCCGCAATTGCACTTTGGTTTATCGCTCCCGGGGGATCGGAGGCCCCGCCGCGTCCAGGCCCAGCTCGCCCTCGACGCCGATGCGGCGCAGCATCGACAGCAGGGCCGGCAGCGACGACGCCTTCATCTTCTCCATCACGTGGTGGCGGTGCACCTTGACCGTCACCTCGCTGATGCCCAGCCGGTCGGCGGCCTGCTTGTTCCTCAGACCCTGCAGGACCAGTGCCAGAACCTCGCGCTCGCGCGACGACAGGCTGCGATAGCGCGCGCGCAGCTCGGCGCCTGCCAGGAACTCGACGCGCGCGGCCTGCGAGCGCTCGACGGCCACGCGGATCGCATCGAGCAGATCCTGCTCGCGAAACGGCTTCGGCAGAAACTCCACCGCGCCGGCCTTCATCGCGCGCACGGTCATCGGGATGTCGCCGTGCCCGGTGATGAAGATGACCGGGATCGGCGACGCCGCCGCGTTCAGCTCGCGCTGCAGCTCGAGCCCGCTCATCCCGGGCATCCGCACGTCGAGCACCAGGCAGGACGGTCCGCCGGTGCGCCAGGCCGGCGACGCGAGAAACGCGTCGGCCGACGCGAAGGTCTCGACCTGCAGTCCGACCGATCGGATCAGGCTGCTGAGCGCCTCGCGCACCGACTGGTCGTCGTCGACGACGTAGACCGTCGCGCGCTCAGCCGTCATCGCCCGCCACCGTGGTTTCGAACGGGACCGTGAAGTGGAACGTGACGCCGGCATCCGCGTTCGGCGTCACCCAGAGCCGGCCGCCATGCGCCTCGACGATCGAGTGGGCGATCGCCAGGCCCATGCCCATGCCTTCGGGCTTCGTCGTGTAGAAAGCCTCGAAGATCCTGTCGGGCGCGTCCGCGTCGAGGCCGCCCCCCGAGTCGCGCACGTCGACACGAAGCGCGGACTCGTCGTGCCGGCAGGTGCCGATGGTCACGCTGTTCTGCGCGCGGCCCGCGCGCGCGATCGACTCGAGCGCGTTCATCACCAGGTTCAGCACCACCTGCTGCAGCTGCACGGCATCGCCGGCGACGGGCGGCAGGCCGTCGTCGAGCTGGACCTGCAGCGCGACGCCCTGGCCGTGCGCCTCGGCGCGGATCATGCCCAGCACCTCGTCGATGACCGTGCGGATGGGCCGGCCCTGGCGCGTCGGCTCGACGCGCCGAAGGAAGTTGCGGATGCGCGCGATCACGTCGCCGGCCCGGTTCGCGTCGCGGATGATGCGCTCGACGGCCAGCCGCACCTCGTGCTCGTTCGGCGGGCGGGCATCGAGCCAGCGCAGGCAGGCGTGCCCGTTGGCCGCGACCGCGGCCAGCGGCTGGTTGACCTCGTGCGCGATCGACGCCGCCAGCTCGCCCAGCGAGCTCGCGCGGCCGACCCGCGCCAGTTCGCTGCGCGTGCGCGCCAGCGAGTCCTCGGCGCGCTTCTGCTCGGTGATGTCCTCGGTGACCAGCACCAGCATCGGCTCCGCCGTGCCGGACGGCGGGATCGGCGCAACGCTGGCGTTGGCCCAGACGACGCTGCCGTCGCGGCGGTGGAAGCGGCGCTGCATGCGGACCTCGCGGCTCTCGCCGCTGCGCAGGGCGGCGATGCGCCTGCGCATCGCCGCCCGGTCCTCGACCAGCGTCAGGCGCTCCAGCGAGCATCCGCGGATCTCCTCGGCGCCATAGCCCAGCATCCGGCGAAACGCCGGGTTGGCCGTGCGCACGAGGTCGTCGCCGTCGATCAGCGCGATGCCGACCGGCGAGTGCTCGTAGATCGCCCACCAGCGCTGCTCCGACTCCTTCAGCGCGCCCTGGTTGGCGATCAGCGTGCGCGTCAGCTGCGTGAGGTCGCGTCCCTGGGTCTCGAGCGCGCGCTGCATCTGGTCGCGCGCCAGCTTGACCGACACGAGGTTGCGCACCCGCGCGCGCAGCTCGGGGGCCGAGAACGGCTTGGTCAGGTAGTCCTGGACCGATTCGCTGAGCAGCCTCGAGCGCAGCGCCGTGTCGCCGCGCGCGGACAGCACGAGCACAGGGAGGTCCTGCAGCCCGACGCGGGCACGCATCGCCTCGACGAGCCGGTCACCGCCCAGGCCCGGCAGCATGAGGTCGGTGATCAGCAGGTCGGGCGGCTGCGCCACGAGCCTTTCGAGCGCCTTCGCGCCGTCGTCGACGGTCGCGACGCGGAACTCGGCGCCGAGCGCCTCGCGGACGAAGCGGCTGACGTCCGGGTTGTCCTCGACGAGCAGCACGCGGGGCCGCGACGGCAGGTCGGGCTCCGCCACGCTGGACGGCGCGTCGTCGGGCCCGGCCACCAGGCCCGCCAGCACCGCCGGGGCCGCTTTCCGGCTTTCATCCGGACGGGCCGGATGCGGCGGCGTCAGCTCGGTGCCTGCAGGCGCCTCCAGGGGGATCTCGACCTGGAACAGCGCGCCGCCGCCCGGCGCCGGGCTCACGCTGATGGCGCCGCGGTGCAGGTCGACGAACTCCTTCGCGATCGCCAGGCCCAGGCCGGTGCCGCCGTGCTCGCGGGTCGTGCCCTGCTGGACCTGGCGGAAGCGCTCGAAGATCGCCTGCTCCGACCCGGGCGGCACGCCGGGGCCGGAGTCCTGGACGCTCAACAGCGCGCGCCCGTCGTCGGAACGCGCGAGGCGGCAGAGGATGCGGCCGCCGGACGGCGTGAACTTGAAGGCGTTGGACAGCAGGTTCAGCAGCACGCGCTCGATCTTCTCGGGATCCACCTGGGCCGTCATCCCGTCCGGCACGTCGACGCGATAAGCGATGCGCCGGGCCGGAGCCACCGCGTGGAACTCCTCGGCGGCGGCGCGCACGACGACGGCAAGGTCGCAGGGCGCGTAGTGCATCGGCGTCTTGCCCGAGTCCAGCCGCGCCAGGTCGAGCAGGTCGCCGACGTGCCTGAGCAGCGCGTGGGCGCTGCGCTGCACCACGCGCAGCTGGTCGCGCTGGCGCTCGGACAGGTTGTCGGCCGCGGCCAGCAGTTCCTCGGTCGGGCCGAGGATCAGCGTCAGCGGCGTGCGCAGCTCGTGGCTGACGTTGGCGAAGAAGTCGCTCTTGAGCTGGTCGAGCTCGGTGATGCGGTCCAGCAGGCGCTGCAGCTCGGCATTCCGACGCGCCAGCTCCGCCTCGACCTGCTTCTTGGCGCTGATGTTGCGCCCCTCGGCCAGCAGCAGCACGACGCGGCCGGCCTCGTCCTTGACGGGCAGCAGCGAGAAGTCGACGACGATCGTGTGGTCACCGGCCGCCTCGCCATAGACCTCCATGTCGCAGCGGATGAACTCGCCCGCGCGGGCCCGCCGCACGTAGTCCTGCGTCGCGGCGACGTTCTCCTGCGAGACCTGGAACCAGCGCGCCTGCCAGAACGGCGTGCCCCGGATGTCCTCGAGCCGCAGGCCGGCACCGCGCAGCGCCGCCCGGTTGATCTCGAGCACGCGGCCCTCTGCGTCGAGCAGGCCGACGAACTGGTACATCTCGTCGAGGACGATGCGGGCCAGCTTCTCGCGGCGCGTCTGCTCGCTGTCCGCCTCGTCCAGCAGCACCCCGCCGATGCGCAACGGCATCTCGCGGACGGGATCGGGTCGGAGAGGCTCCTTCACGGGTTCACCCTGGCGACGGATTGATCGGCACCCGCAGGGCCGGAAGGCCAGCGGGCGGCACGCGTCACCGGCACACCCCCCATCTTTGCATACAGGATCGGCCCGGGGTCACGGGGACGCGACGCCGCGAAGGCACGCTCGCGGGATGGCCGACACCTCCGGACTGACCGTCGGGACCGCCTTCGCTCTGGCCGCCGGCCCGCCCTGGGGCCTCGTCTTCGTCGCCCCGCTGCTGCTGCCCGAGTGCCCCCGGGGATGCTGTCCTTCGGCCACGACCTCGCCTTCGGACTCATCGCGCCACCGCTGACCTGGCTGGACCGCGTGTGCATCGTCGAACTGACGCGCGCCGACTGGACCGAGGCCGCCAAGCTCGCGCGGGTCGGCAACCTGCCGTACCACCTGTGCCTCGCCGCGGCGATCCAGTGCGCCGACGGCGCACCGCCCACGATGATCATCGGCACGCTGGCGATGGTCGTCGCGACCGGCTCTCACCCTCGCCAGCCGGCTGGCGAGGGCAAGCAGTCCATAGCGGACGATCCGCACCGACGCACAGGGCGCACACCGGCCGGTTCCCGCCGCTTCTTCGAGCGCGTCACGAAAGAGCGATCCGCGCACAGGCCATCACCGCGGCTCCAGCCGCGTACCGGCGCCCGCCGCCAGAATGCGCCGCCATGCAGGTCCTCCCCGGCGATCCGCTCGACCTGGTGCTCGCCGGCCCGCTGCTGCGGCGCGTTCAGCCGCGCCGGATCGCGATCTGGCTGGCCGCCTCCCGCGCGGTGGGCGTGCGCGCCGAGCTGCACCTGCACGACGGCCGCAGGATCGCGCCACGCGTGCGGCTGCGCCCCCTGCGCGGTGGCGTGCGCCTGCACCTGCTGCTGCTCGAACTCGAGCTCGACGAAGACCTGCCGGTCGGACACTGGACCGGGTACCGACTCTGGCTGTCACCGGCCGACGATGATGAATCCGCGTGGATCGACGTCACCGGACCCGAGCTGCACTACCCGGGACGCGACACCCCGGGCTTCGTGTTCCAGCCCCAGGTGGCGGCGCTGCTGCACGGGTCTTGCCGCAAGCCCCACCACGCCGGCGGCGACGGGCTGGTGCGCGCCGACGCGTACCTGCAGACCTGCGCCGCTGCTCCGGGCAACGCCCTTGCGGCCGACGAGGGCGCGCCCGTCTGGCCCTCGGCGCTGGTGCTCAGCGGCGACCAGGTCTATTGCGACGACGTGGCGGGCCCGATGCTGCGGGCCATCCACTCGCTCGTGGCGCGGCTGGGTCTTCCGGACGAGGCGCTGCCAGGCGCCGCGGCCGGCGGCATCGCCTGCGCGGCGGACCTGTACCGGGACCCGCGCGGCTACTACCGCCGGTTGTCCATCCTGCCGCGCATGCACGGTGGCGCGGCCCTGGCGGACGTGGTCTTCGGCGGCGTGCGCAAGCCGGTCTTCACCTCGGACCATGCGCTCAACCACCTCGTCACGCTGGGCGAGATGCTGGCGATGTACCTGCTGGTCTGGTCGCCGGTGCCCTGGCGCGGCCTGGACCTGACGCCGCCGCCGGGCCTGGACGCCCGCACGGCGGCCCGCTACGCGCGCGAGCGCACCGCGATCGACGAGTTCGCGGCCGGCCTGGCGGCCGTGCGCCGGGTCCTGGCGCACCTGCCGGTGGCGATGATGTTCGACGACCACGACATCAGCGACGACTGGAACCTCAGCCGCGAGTGGGAGGACGCGGCCTACGGCCACCCGTTCTCGCGCCGCGTGATCGGCAATGCGCTCGTGGCCTACCT
>JALORQ010000004.1 GCA_025458805.1 Rubrivivax sp. | reverse complement strand
CCTACCACACCGCCTGCGCGCGCGGGACGGACGTCGACAAGCCGAGGAACCTGGCGAAGAGCGTGACGGTGGAGTGACCGGCGGGCCTGGGGATCAACGACCGAGGCCCCGGCTCACGGCTTCTCCCTCGTGAGCCGCTCGGCGAACGAGATGCCGATCGCCGAGAGCACGAAGGTGAAGTGGATCACCGCGACCAGGGTCAGGACCTGCATGTTCTCGAGGCTGAGGTCGCCGCTCAGGTAGGTCTTGAGGGCATGCACGCCCGAGATCGAGATGATCGCGAACGCCAGCTTCAGCTTCAGGTTGTAGGTGTTGACGTGATCCAGCCAGTCGGGCTTCTTCATGTCCTTCGAGTCGAAGTGCCCGGTGGTGACGAAGAGCGAGACGCCGGCCAACGCGACCACCCAGACCAGCTGCGCGACCATGGTCATGTCGACCAGTTCGAGGACCTTGATGATCAGCTCGATCTTCTCGAGGCTGCCGAACAGCAGGGTGGCGAGCAGCCTGTAGGTCTCGAGCAGGAACTTGCCGAGGATCCCGATGATGATCGTCACCAGCCCCACGTAGAAGAAGAGCATCAGGAAGCGCATGCCGTAGAGCAGCGAGCCGACGGCCGCGAGCATCTTTTCCATCGTGTTCCCAGGTGCGATTGCGGTACGGTCTGCCGCGCCCCTCGCTGATCGGCGCGGGCAGGCTGTTGGTCCCCCCACGGTCAGAATAGCACCCGAGCAGCACCCGAGGTCGATCGCCCGCCGCGACCCCCCTCTGCCGCGACGCGTCGGGTGACGTGGCTGGGCCGCGGCCCCGGGTGCGGCGGGGCGGGCGTGGCGCGTCGGCGTATCCTCGCGCCCGTCGGGCGACCGGCCGTGCACGGGCGCGGCGGCGTCCGCTGCCGACGATGCTCGAACTCCTTCGCGTCACCGGGCTCTTCTTCGTCACGGCCGTGATGGAGATCGTCGGCTGCTACCTGCCTTGGCTGGTGCTGACGCAGGGGCGCTCGCCGTGGCTGCTGGCGCCGGCCGCGCTGGCGCTGGGTGCGTTCGCGTGGCTGCTCACGCTGCACCCGAGCGCGGCCGGCCGCACCTATGCCGCGTACGGCGGCGTCTACGTCGTCGTCGCGCTGCTGTGGCTGTGGCAGGTCGACGGCATCGCGCCGACCCGGTGGGACCTGGTCGGCGGCGCGGTCTGCCTGGCCGGCATGGCGATCATCGCGCTGCAGCCGCGCGGCTGACAGGGCCGTGCGCGGGTCGCGCCCGGCCGCGCCGTCAACCGAAGTACGCCTTGCGCACGTACTGGTCGACCATGCGCTCGGTGTTGAAGAACGATCCGTTCAGCGCGATGGCAGCCTTCATGACGTCGACGTAGCGGTCCTGGTCGCGGTAGTACAGCGGCAGGATCACCGTCTCGAGCTTGTTGTAGAGCGACTGCGCGTCGGCCGCCCGGTCGTCGGCCTGGCCGTTCCCGTCGGCCGCGCCGTCGCTGCCGATGGCCCAGCCGGTCACGCCCTCGATGCAACCCTCGACCCACCAGCCGTCCAGCATCGACAGCTGCGGCACGCCGTTCATCGCCGCCTTCATCCCGCTGGTGCCGGAGGCCTCGAGCGGCGGCTGCGGGGTGTTGAGCCAGAGGTCGACGCCGCCGACCATCGTGCGCGCCAGCGCCATGTCGTAATCCTCGAGGTACGCGACCGCGACCTGCCCGCGCAGCGCCTCGATGTGCGCGAAGATGCGCCGGATCAGGTCCTTGCCGCCCTCGTCGCGCGGGTGCGCCTTGCCGGCGTAGACGATCTGGATCGGACCCGCGGCGCGGTTCAGCGCGACCAGGCGCTGCAGGTCGTGGAACAGCAGGTCGCCGCGCTTGTAGGCGGTGGCCCGACGCGCGAAGCCGATCGTGAACACGTGGCGGAAGAAGCTCGCGCCGGTGCGCTCGTTGACGAGCGCCACCAGCGCGTCCTTGGCCTTCTCGTGCGCGGCCCACAGCTCGTGGTTCGCGATGCCCAGCGCGTAGCGCAGGCTCGCGTTGTCCGACCGCCATGCCGTGATGTGGCGGTCGAACAGCGCCTGGATCGACGGCGCCGTCCAGAAGCCCGCGTGCACGCCGTTGGTGATCGAGTCGATCTTGTACTGCCCGAACATGTGGCGCGACACCTCGCCGTGCCGCTTGGCCACGCCGTTGACGTAGTGGCTGTTGTCCAGCGCCAGGTAGGTCATGTTCAGCACGTTGTCGAGGCAGAACTCGATCGCGCGCTCGTTGAACGCGTCGCCGTAGGTCGTGATGACCTCGCGCACCAGCCGCAGCGGAAACTGGTCGTGGCCGGCGCGCACCGGGGTGTGCGTCGTGAAGACGCACTGCGGCCGCACCGCCTGCGCGATCTCGCGCGTCACGACGACCTGCCCGCGGCGCTGCATCTCCTCGAAGCCGAGCTCCAGCACCAGCAGCGCGGCGTGGCCCTCGTTCATGTGAAAGCGCCGCAGCGCGCCGTGGCCGAGGGCGCGCAGCATGCGCACGCCGCCGATGCCGAGGACGGCCTCCTGCCGCAGCCGGTAGCGCTCGTCGCCGCCGTAGAGGTGGTCGGTGATGCGGCGGTCCGGCTCGGCGTTCTCGGGCAGGTCGGTGTCGAGCAGCAGCACGGGGACGACGCTGCCGGCCTGGCCCGTCACCTCGTGACGCCAGGCCCGCACGGTGACGACCCGGCCCTCGAGGCTCATCCGCACGCGCGCGGGCTCCTCGGCCAGCCGCTCCTCGGGGCGCCACGGCATCGGCGACTCGGTCTGCTGCCCGCGCGCATCGAGGTGCTGTCGGCCGTAGCCCTGCCGGTGCGCCAGCGAGACGGCGATCATCGGCACGCCGCCGTCGGCGGCCGATCGGACGGTGTCGCCGGCCAGCACGCCGAGGCCGCCGCTGTAGGTCGGGATCTCGTCGGCCAGCGCGATCTCCATCGAGAAGTAGGCGATCGCGGCGGGGTTCGTCATGGCGCTCGTCTCCTCGTGGGCTCGGGGCTGGCCGTGGCCGTGCGTCGCAGCGTTCAGCCGATCACGTCGGCGGCCGCCGCATGGCCGAGCCCGAGCGCCGCGGCGACCGCGGGGTGCGTCACCCGTCCGGCGGCGATGTTCAGGCCCGCGCGCAGATGGGGGTCGTCGCGCAGCGCGCGGCGCCAGCCCTTGCCGGCGAGGGCGAGGGTGAACGGCAGTGTCGCGTGGTTGAGCGCATCGGCCGAGGTGCGCGGCACCGCGCCCGGCATGTTGGCGACCATGTAGTGCACCACGCCGTCGACGACGTAGGTCGGTTCGGCGTGGGTCGTCGGTCGGCTGGTCTCGGTGCTGCCGCCCTGGTCGATCGCGACGTCGACGATCACCGCGCCCGGCTTCATGCGCGCGAGCATCGCCCGGGTGACCAGCTTCGGCGCCGCCGCGCCCGGCACCAGCACGCCGGAGATCACGAGGTCCGCGGCGAGCACCTCGCGCTCGACGTTGTCGCGGTTCGAGAACACCGTCATCGCGCGCCCGCCCAGCATCGCGTCGATGCGGCGCAGCGCGTCGGCCGAGGTGTCGATCACGACGACCTGCGCCCCGGTGCCGACCGCCATCTGCGCGGCGTTCGTCCCGACCACGCCGGCGCCGAGGATCACGACGCGCGCCGGCGCGACGCCCGGCACGCCGCCGAGCAGCACGCCCATGCCGCCGGCGGACTTCTCGAGGCAGCGCGCGCCGGCCTGCACCGCGAGCCGGCCGGCCACCTCGCTCATCGGCGCGAGCAGCGGCAGCCCGCCGCCCGGCGCGGTGACCGTCTCGTACGCGATGCACGCGGCGCCGCTCGCGATCAGGTCGCTGGCCTGGGCCGGATCCGGCGCGAGGTGCAGGTAGGTGAACAGCACCTGGTCCGGACGCAGCTGCCGGCGCTCGGCGGGCTGCGGCTCCTTGACCTTGACGATCAGCTCGGAGCGTGCCCAGACCTCGGCCGCGCCGGCCGCGATCTCTGCACCGGCCTGCCGGTAGGCATCGTCGCCGGCGCCGATGCCGGCACCGGCCTGCGTCTCGACCAGCACAGCATGGCCCCGGGTCACCGCCTCGCGCACCGAGGCCGGCGTCATGCCGACCCGGTACTCGTGGACCTTGACTTCCTTCGGGACGCCGATGCGCACGATGCCTCTCCTGCGATCACGGCGGGCATGGCCGCCGGCCGGTGATCCGGGCAGTCTGGCGCCAGCGGCGGCCGCAGCCTTGACGGCAGTCAACCCGGACCGCGGTGCGGCGGTCGAAGCTGGCTGCATCTGGGGTGTTCGCTCCATTCGCGGCTCTTGAACCGGCGCCCGGTGCGCGCAACTCCGCAGGCAGGCGGGCGCCTTACGCACTCACATCGAACCGACCCGCCGCAGGAGACGTCCATGCATGCTTCCGCGAGTCCCGCGGCCATCCGTCCGGCCGCGATGGCGGGCCGCTTCTACGCGGGCGACCGCGAGCAGTTGATCGCCGACGTCGACAGCCATCTCGCCGGCGCCGCGTCGGCCGGGCCGGTACCCAAGCTGGTGCTGGTCCCGCATGCGGGCTTCGTCTACTCGGGGCCGATCGCGGGGCAGGCCTATGCTCGGCTGCGACCGGCACGTGGGCGGGTGCGGCGCGTCGTGCTGCTCGGCCCGACTCACCGCGTGGCGGTGCGCGGCCTGGCGATGCCTCAGGCGGCGGCGTTCGAGACGCCGCTCGGGCGCGTGCCGGTCGACCGCGCGGCGCTCGCCGCGCTGGCGGGGCTGCCGCAGGTCGTGGCCAGCGACCTCGTGCATGCCGAGGAGCACGCGCTGGAAGTGCAGCTGCCCTTCCTGCAGCGGGTGCTGGGCGAGTTCACGCTGGTGCCGTTGGCCGTCGGCCACGTCGACCCGCTGGAGGTCGCCGAGGTGCTCGAGCGGCTGTGGGGCGGCGACGAGACGGTGATCGTGATCAGCTCCGACCTTTCGCACTTCCTGCCCTACGCGTCGGCGCAGGCGCGCGACCGCGCGACCGTCGATCGCGTGCTGCGGCTCGATCCGCGCATCGACCACGAGGATGCCTGCGGTGCGACGCCGCTGGCCGGTGCGCTGATCGCGGCGCGGCGGCACGGTCTCGTGCCGAGGCTGCTCGACCTGCGCAACTCGGGCGACACCGCCGGCGACCGCCGTCGCGTCGTGGGCTACGCCGCGGTGGTGTTCGAGCCCGCGGCGCCGGCCGGGGCGGAGGCGGCGGCGCGGGACGGCCGCGACGAGACGGGTCTCGGACCTGCGCTGCTGGCGCGGGCGCGCAACGCGATCGCCGCGGGCCTCGGGCTGGCCGCGGGCCCCGAGCCGCACCATCCGGCGCTCGACGAACGCGCGGCCACCTTCGTCACGCTGCGGCGCGGTGGTGAACTGCGCGGCTGCATCGGGACGCTCGAGGCGCGACGGGCTCTCGACGACGACGTGCGCGTCCACGCGCGGGCCGCGGCCTTCGAGGACCCGCGCTTCGCGCCGCTCGCGATCGAGGAGGTCGACGCGCTCGAGATCGAGGTGTCGGTGCTCGACCCGGCGCGGCCGCTCGCCGTCGCGAGCGAGCGCCACGCGCACCGCGAACTGCGCCCGGGCGTCGACGGCGTGATCCTGGAGTGGCGGGGCCGCCGCGCGACCTTCCTGCCGCAGGTCTGGGAGCAGCTGCCGGAGCCGGGCGAGTTCCTGCGCGCGCTCAAGCGCAAGGCCGGGCTGCCGGCCGATTTCTGGGCCGACGACCTGCGCCTGGCGCGCTACCGCGTGCGCAAGTACGTCGAGGACATCGAGACCGGCGAAGCCGCCGCGAAGGAGACGCACTGATGGGCGCGCGCGACGCCCTGCCGGGCGGGACGGTCCCGGCGCGCTGGTGGCACGCGCTGCCCGACGGCCGGCTGCAGTGCGACCTGTGCCCGCGCGACTGCCGTCTGCACGACGGCCAGCGCGGCCTGTGCTTCGTGCGCGCCCGCGAAGGCGACGCGATGGTGCTGACGACCTACGGCCGCAGCTCGGGCTTCGCGATCGACCCGATCGAGAAGAAGCCGCTCAACCACTTCTACCCGGGGTCGGCGGTGCTCTCGTTCGGCACCGCAGGCTGCAACCTGGCGTGCAAGTTCTGCCAGAACTGGGACATCAGCAAGAGCCGCGAGATGGACCGGCTGATGGACCAGGCCTCGCCTGCAGGCATCGCCGAGGCGGCGGCCGAGACCGGCTGCCGCAGCGTGGCGTTCACGTACAACGACCCGGTGATCTTCGCCGAGTACGCGATGGACACCGCCGACGCCTGCCACGCGCTGGGCGTGCAGACGATCGCGGTGACGGCCGGCTACATCCACGCCGCGCCGCGGCGCGAGTTCTTCGCGAGGATGGACGCCGCGAACGTCGACCTGAAGGGATTCACCGACGACTTCTACTTCCGGCAGACCGGCGCGCACCTCGCCCCGGTGCTCGACACGCTGCAGCACATCGTCCACGAGACGCACTGCTGGCTCGAGATCACCACGCTGCTCATTCCCGGGCACAACGACGGCGACGCCGAGCTCGGCGCGATGACGCGCTGGATCGCCGACCACCTCGGCCGCGACGTGCCGCTGCACTTCAGCGCCTTCCACCCCGACTACAAGATGACGGACGTCGAGCGCACGCCGCTCTCGACGCTGCGGCGCGCGCGGGCGATCGCGCTGGGCAACGGCCTGCGCCACGTCTACACCGGCAACGTGCACGATGCGGAGGGCGGCACGACCGCCTGCCCGGGCTGCGGGCATGCGCTGATCGAGCGCGACTGGCACCGCATCCTCGGCTATGCCCTCGACGCGGGCGGGCGCTGCACGCACTGCGGCACGGCGGTCGCGGGGCGCTTCGCCGCCGAGCCGCCGGCGCTCGGGCGGCGGCGCGTGCCGGTGCGGCTGGCGATGGGCTGAGGCGGCGCCGGGCAGCCAGCCGGGTGCGGCCCATCCCCCGCGAATGCGGGGCCCGGTGACCCCTCGTCGGCGAACGTTTGACGAACGGTGCGCGGCCACAGTGACGTCGCCCAGTCACCCGGAGACGACGATGCCCCGCCCCCTGTTTCCGCACCCGTCCCGCGCGACGCTGCGCCGCGTCGCCGTGGCGGCCGCCTTGACCACCGCTGCGGCCGCCGTACATGCGGCTTCGTACCTGGAGGAGTTCTCCGGCGGCCTGAACCCGGCGCTGTGGACGATGGACGATGCCGACAACGGCTGGTTCGTCGACGACGGCAGGCTCGTCTTCGTGCGCGCGAATTCCGCCGCGGCGCTGCTGACCTTCACGCCGCTGCTGCAGGGCGACTTCGACGTGCGCATGGATTACGACGTCTCGGCCTGGTCGTCGACCTACGGCGGCGGCGACCGCTTCGGGCTGGGCGTCACCCCGGTCGGCGACGAACCGGCATTCGGCTCGGGGATAGGATACGCGCAGGAGCAGTACCTGTACGCCGCCGCGGCCGGCGCCTGCTGCAAGTTCGGCCCGTTCGCACCGCTCGTCGATGGCGGCACCGTGCGGCTGTCGCGCAGCGGCGACCGGCTGGCCCTGCAGTACCTGGACGCCGGAAACTGGATCACGCTGGACGAGACCACCGAGACGCGCGACGTGCGGCTCACGCTGTCGAGCTACATCCACAACGGCTTCGTGCCGGGCGCGACCTACGCGGTCGACAACCTGAGCATCGTGGCCGACGGCTTCCTGGCGCCGATCCCCGAGCCGGGCACCGGCGCGATGCTCGCCGCCGGGATGGCCGCGCTCGGCTGGATGGCGCGGCGGCGTCGGCTCGGAGCGGCCTGAGGCCGCCGCGGCCGGCTCACGCGCGGCCCAGCGCCAGCGCCACGGCCGCCGCCAGCGGCAGCGCCGCGCCCTCGTTCCAGCAGCGCTGCCCGTCCACGCGGCCCAGGCGCCGGCGGCAGCGGCGCCGGGTGCGCGCGACGTCGCGCGCGTCGCTCGGCGACAGCGCGCCGAAGTGCGTGCGCCAGAACCGGTCGGCGAAGGCCATCAGCCGCGCGGCGCGCTCGGCATCGCCGCGCGCCAGCGCGAGCGGGCCGAGGTTCCACAGCGCGTACAGCGCGTTCTCGGTCTCCAGCGCCGCCCAGGCCTCGGCGAGCGACTCGCGGGTCGCCGCCTCGGCGTCGTCGGGCCGCCCCAGCAGATCCAGCGCGCTGCCGCGGGCATTGAGCGCCTGCGCCAGCAGATGGCGGTCGCCGGCGGCGCGTGCCTCGTCGGCGAGCGCCCGGAGTTCCTGCAGCGCCGGGGCTGCGCGGCCCGCATACACGTCGGTGATCGCCAGGTTGTAGCGCAGGCCGCGGCGCACGTGGCCGTGGGCGCCGGGCTCGGCCGCCAGCAGGCGCAGCGCCTGCCGGTAGGCGCGCCCGGCCGCGGCGGCGTCGCGGTCCGCCTCGTTGGCCAACGTGGCCTCGAAACTCAGCAACGCGGCGGCGAGCCCCGGCGCATCGGCCGCGAGGGCCCGTGCGTCGGCCAAGTGCCGGCGTGCCCGCGTCGCGTCGGCGTCGGCGCGCCAGGCCACGCGCGCCAGCACCAGCAGCGCCTGCGCGCGCGCCTGCGGCGCGGCGGGCAGCGCCGCCTCGACCGCGGCGGCGTGCACGCGTGCCCGATCCCGCTGCCCCGCGACCAGGTCGAGCGCTGCCGCCAGCGCGTGCGCCCGCGGCCGCAGGTCGGCCCCGCGGTCGCGCGGCGGTGGCCGTCGCCTGTCCGGAGCCTCGCGTCCCGCGTCCTCGCGCGGCGGGCCGGCGCGCCCCGCGGCATCTGCATCGGCATCCACCTCGGCCTGTGCGAGCGCCGACTGCAGCGCGGCCAGCGCGCCCGCCGGCGGGCTGCGCTCCTGCCACGCCGGCGCAAAGGCGAGCATCAACTCGAGCACCTCCTCGGCGGGTGGCGATGCCGCCTCGTCGAGCACCGCGAGCAGCAGCGGCAGCACCAGCGCGACACGGTCGAGCGGCCACTCCGGGGCCAGCGTCGGCGCCCAGGCGCGCAGCGCTGCGCGCCAGGCGGCGTTCGACGCCGCGCGTTCGGCGGCGCCGACGTCCTCGAGCACGAGGTCGCGCACCGGCTCGGGCAGCGCCCACCAGCGATCGAGGTCCTCGTCCGCGGCCGGGGCGAGCAGGCTGTCGCCGGCCAGCTCGTCGAGCGCGCTGCGCGCCTGCTCGGCCGTCGCCAGCCCGTCCGCCGTGGCGGCCAGTTCGGCGAGCGCGCCGCAGCAGTCCGCCGGCACGCAGGCCAGTCGCCGCAGCAGCGCCCGCGCGCGAGGCGTCAGCAGCCCGACGCTCGCGTCGACGACGGCACGGATCGATGCATGCCGGGCCGTGTCGACCGCCGCGGCGCCGCGGCGCGCGAGGCCGTGCCAGCGCGACGCCCCCGCGCTGCGCAACAGCGTGGCCAGGCGCGCCGGCGGCAGCGTGCGCACCCGCGCCGCCGCCAGTTCGATGGCCAGAGGCAGCCCGCCGAGCCGCTCGACCACCTCCGACACGGCGGCCGCGTTACCCTCGTGGAGCCGGAAGTCGGGTCGGGCGTCGCGGGCACGCTCGACGAAGAGCTCGACCGCCGGCGCGCCGGGAGCCCCGGCGGGCAGCGGTGCCGGCAGCCACTCGCGCGCTCCGGGCAGGTCGATCGACCGGCGCGTCGTCAGGACGACGCGCAGTGCCGGCAGCCGGCGGAGCAGCGCGGGCACCAGCGCCAGCGCCTCGGAGGTCAACTGCTCGGCGTTGTCGAGCACGAGCAGCGCCTCGCGCCCGGCGAGCACGACGGCCACCGCGTCGGCGGTGGACGCGGCACCGTCGTCGTCGCGCGCATCGGGCGCGAGCGCCAGCGCGAGCCTCAGCCGCTGCGCCGCCTGACCCGCGGTCACGCAGCCGGCCCAGGCGACGAAGCAGGCGGTGTCGACCACGCCGTCGTCCAGCAGCCGCCGCGCGGCCTCGACCGCCAGCCGCGTCTTCCCGAGGCCCCCCGCGCCGCGCACCACCACCAGCGGCGATGCCGCGGCCTCCGCCGCCAGTGCCTCGGGCCCGCGCGGGCCGCCGACCCAGCGCGTGAGATAGCGCGGCAGCGCATCGTGGCGACCGCGCGCCTGCGCCGGCTTGCGCTGCGCGGCCGCGGGGTCGTCGCGGGCGTCGGGATGCGGCGCCGAGGCGCGCGCCGTCGGCCGGTCCGGATCCAGCCCCGCGCGCTCGGCGAGCGCGCGCAGCCGCAGTCGCTCCTCGTGGATCCACGGGTCGTAGTGGCCCGGAAGCAGGTCGCCGCCATGGGCGGCTGCCGCGGCGGCGAGGTCGCCCCGCCGGGCCGCCTGCTCGAAGTCCCACGCATCGCAGACCAGCGCGCCTGCCACCAGCCGCAGCGCGCTGCGGTCCGCCTCGATCACCTGGCCGGGCACGGCTTCGCCGCGCTCGAGCGCCGCGCGCAGCACGCTCAGCGTCTGCCGCAGGCGGGCGCGGCCCGTGGCGGCATCGGCTGTCGGCCAGAGCCAGTCGGCCAGCTCCTCGCGGCCGTGGTCGCGCCCCGGCTGAAGCGCCAGCCGCGCGAGCAGCAGCAGCGCCGCGCGGCTCGGCAGCCGCGTCAGCCGCTGCCCGTCGCGCTCCAGGCCGAAGCCGCCCAGCAGCCTCAGCTGCCAGGGTCGTGCGGGGCGGGCGGGATGCATCGGGCTTCGGGAAGCGTCGTGGCCGGACGGAGCCGCGCGGCGATCATCGATCACCGGCGCCGACCCCGGCGCTGGCCAGGGTCCGCCAGCTGACCGCGAGGCCGGCGGCGCTCAGTGCCGCCAGCGCGGCAGCCATCGCCTGCAGCCCGCCGGCATCGAATGACGCACCCCCCAGCGCGGGGCCGGCCGCGGTGCCCAGCGAGTAGCCGGTGACCAGAAGCGCGACCGCCCGCACCAGCGCGGGGCCGGTGAGGCGGTGGCCCAGCTCGACGATCATCAGCGTATAGACCGCGCCGCCGACGCCGCCGAGCGTGAAGCCGACGGCCCACAGCGCGAGGCCCGGCGCCTCCGCGACCGACCAGAGCGCCAGGTTGGCGGCGAGCACGATCGCCCAGGCGGCCAGCGTGGCGCGGCGCGTGCCGATGCGGTCCGCAAGATGGCCCGCTGGCGGCTGCAGCAGCGCGCTGCCGGCGCCGATGACCGCGCCGAGCCAGGCGGCGGCCTCCAGCGACTGGCCCATGCGCATCGAGATCGACGGCAGCAACGCGGAGACCCCGGCCTCCATCAGCCCGCTGAGCAGGGCGATGCCGATCAGTGGGAGCGCGATCGAGCGCCAGCCCGCGCCACCGGGCGCGGTGCGGCCGCCGACGTCGGGCGCTGGCGCGGCCGGCGCCGGGACGCGCACCAGCAGCGTGCTGGCGGCGAGCGCGAGCGCCATCATCGCGGCCGAGGTCGTCGCGACGTCGATGCCCGCGCCGCGCAGCAGCGGCAGCAGCGCCGGCCCGGTCATCAGGCCGAGGCCGACGGCCGTCTCGAAGATCCCGACGAAGAAGCCGCGCCGGTCGGCCGGCGCGGCCTCGGCGAGCCAGGCCTCGCCGGCCACCCACACCTGCCCGCCGGCGAGGCCGAGCGCGAAGGCCCCGGCGAGCCAGCCGCCGAAGCGGCTGTGCAGGGCCATCGACGACGTCGCCGCGAGCGCGAGCACGGTGGCACCGACCAGGACCGCGGCATGGCCGCGCCGCTGCACGAGGCGATGCGCCAGCGTGCTCGACAGCAGGATGCCGCTCCACAGCGCGGTGGCGAGCAGCCCGACGGCCAGCGCGGAACGGCCGGCGGCCGTCGCCTCCAGCGCCAGATGCGTCATCAGCGCGAACTCGGCGCTGACGAAGACGAAGTAGACCGAGGGGATGATCCACAGCACCGCGCCGCGCGGCAGGGGCTTCATCGCAGGCACCCGGGGCGAACCCCGCCGCCGCGGAGCGCCGGTGTCGCGGGACCGGCGCTCCGGGCACCCGCAGCGGTGTCCCGCACGGCGAGCGCGCCCTCTACCAGCGCGCCGGCAGCGGCTTGAGCAGCCGCATCTGGCGCTGTCCGTCGAGCGCCACGTAGCCGCCGGTCGTCAGCTCCTTCATCACGCGGTTGACCATCTCGCGCGACGCCCCGACGCGGTCGGCGATGTCCTGCTGGGTCAGGCGGTGACGCAGGACGCGATGCGCGCCCTCCGTCTCGCTCGACTGCTCGAGCAGCGTGGCGACGCGGCGATAGACGTCCTGCAGCGCCAGCGCCCGCACCTGTGCCGTCAGCCGGCGCACCTGGCGCACGAGTCTGCGGGCGACATGCGCCGCGAAGGGCGGGTGCTCGGCCAGGAAGGCCTCCCAGTCGTCCGGCTGCACGATGCAGCAGCGCGCAGGCTCGAGTGTCTTGACCGATGCCGAGCGCGGCTCGCCGTCGAGCGAGAGCTCGCCGAAGTACTGCCCCGGTCCGAGTTCGGTGAGCACGATCTCGCGCCCGCTCTCGTCGCCCGAGTAGACCTTGAGGCGCCCGGAAAGGACGATGTAGACCGACCGCGTCGTGTCGCCTTCATTGACCAGGATCGCCTGGGCCGGAAAGCTGCGCACGCCGCCACGCCGCGCCAGCTGCTCGACCAGGGCCGGGGGCAGATGCTCGTCGGGGTCGTCGGCGACGTCGTTCATGCGCCGGATTATTCCCGCCGCGCCACGGCGGGGTGTGAATAGGTCACTCGCGGACGGCGCCATCCTCACTCGGCGGCCCGCCCGGCGGTCCGTACAGTGAGGTCCATCGCATCCACCCCACCGACGAGGAACCCGAGATGACCACCGCCAGCCTGCAAGCCGTCCGTACCGCCACCGCCTTCACGTTCTTCGCCGACGGCGCCCGGATGCTCGGCCGCTGGCTGGCCGAGCAGGCGATGGACGAGCGCGACCAGCACCTCGCCGGCGCGATCGATCACGACGACTTCGTGCGCCGCCAGCGCGACTGCGCCGCGTTCGAGCACCGCTGCGCGATGCTGCCGCGACTGCACTGAGCCGCCGCGACGGCCCGGCCGGCGGCCGGGCGCGCGCAGCAACGGGCCGGACGCTCTTCGGGGCGTCCGGCCCTTGTGCCTTCAGGGGCAGACCGGCGGATTCAGGGGATCGAGCACGCGCTTGATGCGGGTGGCCGCGCCGGTCCCGGTGGGCGAGCCGCTGGCCACGTCGGCGGCCCCCGGATACTGCGTCACCGTGATCGCACTGCCGAGGTCGATCGTGACGTAGTCGGACAGCGTCTGCTGGTACGTGCGGCCCAGCGTCGTGAAGGGCAGGCCGCGGAACGGATACTGGTCGCCCCCGCGCGCCGAGAAGTCGTTCGTCACGACCGCGATGCCGGCCCCCGGCAGCACGGTGCCGGCCTGCACCACCAGCGTGCCGTCCGCCAGCCGCACCTCGCGGACCCGGGTGCCCGGGCTCGTCACGGTGCCGTCGTTCTGCGTGACCTGCGCGGTGCCGGCGGGGTCGAACACCATGCACATTCCGGCCACCTGCGGGAAGCGGCCGTCGGCGGTCGGGAAGCGCGAGACGGCGTTCTCGAGAATCTCCTTGAACTGCGCTCGCGGCACGTCGGGCACCACCGAGACGAAGTTGGGGAAGGCGGCGATGTCGAAGGTGTTGAGCTCGGTGAAGCTGCGGGGTTCGCTCGGGCTGGCGACCGGCAGCGGAGGCGAGACCGACGCGTCGAAGTACAGCGTGTTGCCGCGGATGCCGCCGCTGTTCTGGATCGCGACCACCGGCACCGGCGCGCCGAAGCCGGGCGCGAGGACGGCGGCGCGCACGAGCATCGCGTCCGCCATCAGGTTGCCGAGATTGGTCTCGCGGGTGCGCAGGTTGGCATTGCGCGCGTCGAGCGGGACCTGGGTGCTGGCGATGACGTTCGCGGCGAGCGCCGCGACCTCCGCGGCGACCGGGTCGACGACCGCCGACTGCACGTCGGCCGCCGGCGCCGCGACGTCGGGGTCGGCCGGATTGCCGCTCACGCGGTACGGGCCGCTGCGCGACAGGTCGACACCGACGATCTCGCCCGCGCGGTCGAAGGTCGCCACGAGCCGGCCGGCGTACTTGTAGTTGCCGTCGGTGGTGACGACGCGCACCTTCCGGCCGTCGGCGTCGGCGATCTCGATCGGGTAGGTCGGGCCGTCGATCGTCACCGGGGCGCCTCCCGGGACGGTGTAGGTGATCGACGTGAGCGTGCTGTCGCCGGGCACCAGCGGCCGCGTGTTCGGTGCGGCCGTGTTGAGCAGGTCCGAGCCGCCGCCCGAGATCGCGATGTCGACGCCGCGCAGCTGCGGCACCAGCGCGAGATCCTCGGCCACGCTCTGCAGGTGGCTGGTGAGGATCACGATCTCGACGCCGCGCTTCTTCAGGCGGTCGATCTCGGCCTGCACGGTGCCGACGAGGTCGGGGTCGACCTTCACGTTGCGCGGGCTCGAGATGGCCGGCAGCAGCGGCGTCGTCGCGCCGACGATGCCGATGCGCCGACCGCACTCGACCGCGACGGTGCTGCGCACGAGGCGGCGCTCGCGCGTGAGCGCGCGCAGCGCCGGCTCGTCGCGCACGTCCAGGTTGGCGCTGACGAACGGCGTCCGCACCGAGAAGCCGCCGATGAAGCGCGCGGCCACGTCGGGGCCGAAGTCGAACTCGTGGTTGCCGACCGCGCTCGCGGTGTAGCCGATGAGGTCGAGCGCGAGCGTGTCGTAGTAGGGCTCTCCGGCCGGCCGCTTCAGGCTGGCGCTGAACTGCGCGCCGGCGAGGAAGTTGTCGCCGCTCGAGATGACGACCGCGCCGCGCCGCGCGTCGCAGTCGCGCGACTGCGCGCGCAGGTCGCGCACCAGCGTGGCGAAGCGCGCCACGCCGCCGTACTGCGTCTGGGAGCCGCCGGCGTTGATCAGCCTCGACTCGCCGTCGTTGCTGTGGATCACCGAGAGCTCGAACGTGCGATCGCGGCCGGAATCGGCGACGGCCGGCAGCGCGAAGGCGGCTCCCAGGGCGAGGGCGATCAGGCGGAGACGGAAGGGCGACGAGGGCATGGCGGCATGGGCTCGGGTGAAAGAAGGAAGGCGGAGGCTGCCGCTCCCAGATGACCGAGGCGTGAAAGTGCCTCGTGCGCCGTCCCCCGCATCCCGGGGGGCGAGGCCGCTGCCGCGGGTCAGGCCGTCTGCCCGCCGCAGGAGCTTCCGGCGCCGGCGGTGCAGCCGAAGCAGTGGCGCGCGGTGACGATGCGGCGGCTCATCCAGCCCGCCTCGTCGAAGCCGGCGATGTGCGATCCGGCGCCCGGCGCCAGCTCCAGCTCGAGCATCTGGTTGAAGTCGCAGTCGTAGAGCCGCCCGTCCCAGCCCACCGACAGCGTGTTGCGGCACATCAGGCCGGAGATCGCGGCCGGGTTGAACGCGTTGACCAGCCGTTCCATGTAGCCCTCGAGGTTGCCGCTGTCGAGCAGCCACTCGAGGAAGCGCGAGATCGGCATGTTGTTGAGCACGAACAGCCGGTCGAATCGCACGCCGTGCTGGCGCTCGAGCGCGGCCTTCCATTCGCGCTCGGCGCTGGCCTGCGATGCGCCGAGAAACGCGCCGGCCGGGTTCGACACCAGCGTCAGCCGTCGCTTCGGGTCGCCGCGGCCGTAGCCCGCGGCGTTCAGAAGGCGAAGCGCCTCGATCGAGCGCTCGTGCACGCCATCGCCGCGCTGGGCGTCGGTGTTCGGACGGCGGTGGTGCGGCAGCGACGCAACGATCTCGACGCCGCGCTCGGCCAGCCACTCGACGAGACCGGCATGGCGGCGCAGCAGCAGCACGGTCAGGTTGCAGCGGTCCATCACGTGCTTGCCGGCGGCGACCGCCGCGTCGACCAGGTCGCGGAAGCGCGGGTGCAGTTCCGGCGCGCCGCCCGTCAGGTCCACGGTGTGCGCGCCGCTGCGACGGATCGCCGCGATGACCTGGTCGACGACCTCGTCGGACATCATCGCGTCGGTGCGGTCCGGGCCGGCATCGACGTGGCAGTGCGCGCAGGTCATGTTGCACAGCTTGCCGAGGTTGACCTGGAAGATCTCGAGCCCTGCCGGCCGCAGCGCGCCGCCGACGAAGGCATCGAAGTCGACCGCGCGCCCGTCGCGCTGCAGAGGCAGCGCCTCGAGGACGCGGCGCTGCTCGGCGGCCGCGGCCAGCGGCAGGCGGCGGCGGCGCAGCGACGCGGTGGCGCGCGGCGTGCCGTCGTCGGCGTCCAGGTCGGCGGCGACCGCGCGCAGCGGGATCGGAAGGACGGCCGTGTCCATCACATCCCGAGCTGCTTGGCCCGCTCGCGCATCTGCATGCCGTGCACCAGCGAGGCGCCGCCGCGGATCGCCACCGCGACGTGCAGCGCCTCGGTCATCTGCTCGAGGTCGGCGCCCTTCTGCTGGCAGTCCTGCGTGTAGGCGTCGATGCAGTACGGGCACTGCACCGCGTGCGCGACGGCGAGCGCGATCAGGCTCTTCTCGCGCGCGGTGAGCGCGCCGTCGGCGAAGACGCTGCCGTAGTAGTCGAAGAACTTGCGCCCCAGTTCGGGGCTGCCTTCGGCGATGCGGCCGAAGTCGGCCAGGTGCTGTGTCGTGTAATACGTGTCCATCGGTCGGTTCTCGTGGAGGGTGCGGGCCGGGCCGCCGCGGGCCGGTGTCGCGCCAGTCGGCGCAGCCGTCCCGGAGGTTACAGGTCGGGGTTCGGGCCTGCGCCGGCACGTCCTTTGCGCGGGCAGGCCTGATCGCCGTCAAGCGCGACGCGTCGCGGCTGTGGCAGCGTCGACGACCGATCGATGGGAGACACCGATGGCAGACCGGCGCGAGCGTTTCGACCTGGCGACCTTCGTACCGCCCTGGTACCGCTTCGCCGAGCTCGAGGGCCTGTCGCCGCGCGAGCGCGCACGCGTCGTCGAGGACGCGGCCGAGCGCGCGACGACCCACCCGCGGATGCTCGTGGCGTGGGCCGTCACGCTCGCTGCGCTGGCGCTGGCGGCGCGCGCCTGGTCCGCCGGGCTGCAGCAGGCCCCGGTGCCGCTGGTCGTCGCCGGCGCGCTGCTCGCGTTCCTGCCGCTGTTCCTGCTGCGCCGCGGCGTCGTGCACGCGCGCGTCGCGCAGGTGATGGCGGCGCGACGCGACGCGGCGTCGCCGCCGCCGGATTCCCGATGACCGGTCGTCGTCGCATCTTCGTCGCCGGCGCCACCGGCACGATCGGCCAGGCGACGGTGCGCGCGCTGCTGCGGCGCGGCCACGAGGTCGTCTGCCTCGTGCGGCCCCGCGCCGGCGCGGGTGGCCGGCTGGCCGCCGCCGACATGGCGCGGATCCTTGCCGGTGCCGAGTTGCGGCTGGGCGAGGTCTGCGATGCCGCGTCGCTGTCGCGCGACGGCTTCCGGGGCGAGAGCTTCGACGCCGTCGTCTCCTGCCTCGCGTCGCGCACCGGCGCGCCGCGCGACGCCTGGGCGGTCGACCATCTCGCCCAAAGGCAGCTGCTGGTCGCGGCGCGGGCCGCGGGCGCGTCGCAGTTCGTGCTGCTGTCGGCGATCTGCGTGCAGAAGCCGCTCCTCGCCTTCCAGCAGGCCAAGCTCGCCTTCGAGCGCGAGTTGCAGTCGGCCGGGATCGGCTGGTCCGTCGTGCGGCCGACGGCCTTCTTCAAGTCGCTGTCTGGGCAGGTCGAGCGCGTGCGCCGCGGCCAGCCCTTCCTCGTCTTCGGCGACGGCCGCCTTACCGCCTGCAAGCCGATCGCGGACGACGACCTCGGCGAGTATCTCGCCGGTTGCCTCGACGACCCCGCGCGCCAGGGCCGCGTGCTGCCGATCGGCGGCCCGGGACCGGCGATCACCCCGCGCGAGCAGGGCGAGATGCTGTTCGCGCTGCTCGGCAGGCCGCCCCGGTTCCGGCAGGTGCCGGTGCGCCTGCTCGACGCGATCGTCGCAACGCTGTCGGCCGCGGGGCGTGTCGTGCCGGCACTGGCCGACAAGGCGGAGTTCGCGCGCATCGGGCGCTACTACGCCACCGAGTCGATGCTCGTGCTGGACCCGGTCAGCGGCCGCTACGACGCCGAAGCGACGCCCTCGTTCGGCAGCCGCACGCTGCAGGACCACTACGTGCGGATTCTGCGCGGCGAGGCGAGCGCCGAACTCGGCGACCACGCGGTCTTCTGAGGCCCCGGGGCGCGTCGACTCACCAGCGCAGCAGCCGCGGGCCAAGCAGCGCGCCCAGCGCGGTGGCCGCGGCGATGCCCAGCGTGTACCAGACGGCCACGAAGCTCATCGCCAACTCGTCGCAGGACAGGGAATACGCAGCGGCGCCGAGCGCCCCGGCGAGCAGCCCGGCGGCCGCGCCGGCCAGCCGAGGTCGCGTCGGCGCCAGCCCGCGCAGCGCCCAGAACGCCGCCGCCATGGGCGGGAACGACAGCAGCACCACGTTGCGCGGGCAGGTCGACCAGCTGTGGCCGAGCAGGTCGGCGAGACGCTGACCGGGCGTCGCCGCGGCCCACTGCCACAGGCCGAGTGCCCCCATGGCCGCCAGCGCGGCCAGCAGCAGCACCTGGGGTGCCCCGAGGCTCTGCACCGGACGCGCCAGGCGCACGGTCAGCCAGCCGCCGGCGGCGACGAGCGCGACCGCGTAGCCGAACTTGAGCCACCACGCGCCCTGCGCCAGCACCGAGATCGGCACGACGCCGAGGACGACGACGCCGGCGAACGCGCTGACGACGAGGCCGAGCGCGGCCAGCGGCCAGACGCGCCGCTCGACCACGGCCTTCGGCGCCGCGCCGGCCCCGCGTGCCAGCATCTCGATCAGCGACTCGGTCTTCATCGCATCCGCCTGCGGCAGCCTTGCATGCGTCAGCCCTCGCGCACGAGGGCCGCGAGCTTCTTCAGCCCGCGATGCACCTGGACCTTGATCGCCGATTCCGAGGCCCCGGTGCGGCGCGACGCCTCGGCCACCGACAGTCCCTCGATCTTGGTCAGCACGATCGCGGTGCGCTGTGCGGCGGGCAGTTCTTCGAGCAGGCGCCCGAGGTCGCGCTGGGTGTCGGCCTCCTGCGGGACCGCGACGAGCAGCGACTCGTCGACGTCGTCGATCGCGTCGTGCAGCGCGTCGCGCCGGCCGCGCCGGCGCCACAGGTCGACCAGCTTGTGGCGCGCGATCGCCAGCGCCCAGGCGCTGACGGCGACGTCCGGGTCGTAGGTGCCGCGCTGCAGGTGCAGCGCGAGAAGGGTTTCCTGCACCAGATCCTCCAGGTCGTCGGGAAGGCTCTGCATGCGCCGGCGCAAGTAGCCGCGCAGGCGCACCGCGAGCCGCCCGAGGCACTCGCGGTAGGCGGCCTCGTCGCCGGCCTGCGCACGCAGCCACAGCGGCTTCAGGCCCGACTCGAAGTCGTCGGCGGTCCCGGGTTCCGGGGGCATGTCGTCGGGGGGCGGCGTCCGGTTACACGACGCTGGGCCGTGCGCCGGTCCGATTCTGCCGCCCGGGCCCGCAGGCCGCAGCGCCGCTGCGCTACGCTCGCGGCATGCAAGCGATCGATCTCGCGGGCCGGCGCGTGCTGATCACGCAGTGCGGCGACTTCATGGGCCCGGCGCTCGCGCGCGTCTTCAGCGCCCTGGGCGCCGACGTCGTGGGCGACCCGAGGGCGCCCGGCGACGCGCCGGACCTGCCGGCGCGCATCGTCGCCGACGCGGGGGCGATCGACGTGCTGGTCGCGCATCTCGCGGTGCCCGCGCCGACGACCCCGGCGGCCGAGGTGTCCGACGACGAGTGGCGCCATGTCTTCGGCCACCTGGTCGACCCGCTGCCGCGGCTGCTGCGCGCCGCGCTGCCCGGGATGCGGGCCCGCGGCGGCGGCAGGGTCGTCGTGATGGGCAGCGCGTCGGCGCTGCGCGGGATGAAGCGTGCCAGCAGCTACAGCGCGGCGCGCGGCGCCCAGCTGGCGTGGGTGCGCGCCGTCGGCGTCGAGCTGGCGCGCGAGAACGTGCAGGTCAATGCGATCGCGCAGAACTTCGTCGACAACCCGACCTACTTTCCGCCCGAGGTTCAGGCCCTGCCCGCGTTCCAGGAGCGCCTGCGTCGCGAGGTGCCGCTCGGCCGGCTCGTGAGCGGCGACGAGGACGCGCTGTTCGCGGCCTACCTGGCCAGCGATGCCGCGGCGTGCTTCGTCGGCCAGGTGTTCCCGGTCAGCGGCGGCTGGGTCGCGTAACGCTCGGCGCGGTCGGGGTTATCCTCCGGTCGTCGACGAATTGCGTGGAGTGGGGATGCCGCTAGCCCTTCGAGTTTTCGCAGTCGCTCTGGCCGCCGTGGTCCTGGCCTCGCCCGCCGCGGCCGAGAGCGTGTCGCTGTCGTCCGCCGCCGGCGGCTCGTCGGCGTCGTCGGCGAGTTCGGCCTCGCTCGAGACCTCGAGCGACAGCTCGAGCAAGGCCGGGGGTGTCGCCGAGGGGCCCTACCGCATCCTCGACGTCGCCGAGCTGCCCGGCCAGCCCGGGCAGCTGCGCCTCACGCTGCAGGCGCTCGAAGGGGCCGGCGGGCGCGTCGCCTTCACGCTGCCGCAGCCGGCCTTCCAGCGCGCCGGCCTCGCCGCCGGCGACACGGTGCTGGCACGCACCCGGCCCTACGGCACCGAGTTCGCGCACGCCGGCACGCGCGAGGCCTTCTTCCTCGTCGTCGCCGACGACTGGATGCGCGAGCTGCCCTCGCGTCCGGTCGTGCTCTGACCGGTGCGGCGGCGGGGCGCCGCGCTCGTCTTCGCGGCTGCGGCGGGGCTGGGGACGGGCGGGCCCGCAGCGCACGCGGGCGTGCTGCGTCACTGCGACGCGCCGGCCGACCTCGACGCGCGCCAGCAGGACCGGCTGCTGCGCTTTGCCGTCGTGGCACGGGGCGAACTCGAGGCGTCGGGTCAGCGCGTCGCGCTGGTGGCGCGCGCCGGGCTGGACCTGCAGCGCTTCGGCGAACGCTACTCGCACGCCGGGGTGAGCCTGCGCGCGAGCCCCAACTCGCCGTGGTCGGTGCGCCAGCTCTACTACGACTGCGACGAGCGCCGGCCGAGGCTGTTCGACCAGGGTCTCGCCGGCTTCCTGTTCGGCGGCGCCGACCCGTCGCTCGGGCGGCTGTCGATGGTGCTGCTGCCTCAGGAGGCGGCGGCCGCGCTCGAGAAGGCCGCGCTCGAGCCGCGCTCGGCGCTCGCGCTGCTGGGGGCGACCTACAGCGCCAACGCCCATGCCTGGGCGACACGCTACCAGAACTGCAACCAGTGGCTGGCCGAGTTGCTGGCGCTGGCGTGGAGCGGGGTCGACGCGGGCGCGGACGGGGTCTCCGCCGAAGCCGCCCCGTCGGCGCGCGAGCGCGCGCAGGGCTGGCTTCGGGCCCGGGGATACGAGCCGACGGTGTTCGACGTCGGCAATCCGCTGCTGATGTGGCTGGGCGGCGTGCTGCCCTGGCTGCACGACGACGACCACCCGCCCGAGGATCTCGAGGCGCTGCGCTTCCGTGTCAGCATGCCCTCGTCGATCGAGTCGTTCGTGCGTCGCGTTGCGCCCGGCGCCGAGCGCATCGAGATGTGCCACGACGAGCGGCACATCGTCGTGCGCCGCGGCTGGACGCCGCTGCCCGAGCGCTGCGACCCGGCGCCCGGCGACGCCGTGCTGCCCTTCGACGATGCGGCAACGCGCGCCGGACACGCGCGCGCTGCGCCCGAGGAGACGTCCCGATGACACCATTGCCGCTTCCGCTCGCCCCCGGCGCACTCGACGGCCTTCGCGTCGTCGAGATGGGCCAGCTCATCGCCGGGCCCTTCGCCGCGAAGACGCTCGGCGACTTCGGCGCCGACGTGGTGAAGATCGAGCTGCCCGGCAGCGGCGACCCGCTGCGCCAGTGGCGGCTGCTGCAGGACGGCACCTCCGTCTGGTGGCAGGTGCAGTCGCGCAACAAGCGCTCGGTCGCGATCGACCTGCGACAGCCCGACGGGCGCGCGCTGGCGCGGCGGCTGATCGCGCGGGCCGACGTGCTGGTCGAGAACTTTCGCCCGGGCACGCTGGAGGACTGGGGCCTGGGCTGGGACGTGCTGTCGGCCGACAACCCGGGCCTCGTGATGCTTCGCATTTCGGGCTACGGCCAGACCGGGCCCTACCGCGACCGCCCCGGATTCGGCGCGATCGGCGAGGCGATGGGCGGGCTGCGCCACCTGACCGGCGAGCCCGGCCGCGTGCCCGTGCGCTGCGGCGTCTCGATCGGCGACACGCTGGCCGCGCTGCACGGCACGATCGGCGTGCTGATGGCGCTGCTCGACCGCGCCGCGCGTGGCGGTCGCGGACAGGTCGTCGACGTCGCGCTGCACGAGGCGGTGTTCAACTGCATGGAGAGCCTGCTGCCCGAGTACAGCGCCTTCGGCGCCGTGCGCGAGCCCGGCGGCTCGGCGCTGCCTGGCATCGCGCCGTCGAACGCGTACCGCTGCCGCGATGGCATCGTCCTCGTCGCCGGCAACGGCGACAGCATCTTCCGCCGCCTGATGCAGGCGATCGGCCGCGGCGATCTCGCCGCCGACCCCGGGCTGGCGCACAACACCGGTCGCGTCGCGCGCGTGGACGAGATCGACGGCGCGATCGAGGCCTGGACGCGCGAGCGCACGGTGGCCGACGTGCTGGCGGTGCTCGACGCCGCGAGCGTGCCGGCCGGGCGCGTCTACACCGCCCGCGACATCGCCGAGGATCCGCACTACCGTGCGCGCGACATGATCCTCACCCAGCGCACGCGCGACGGCCGGGACGTCGAGGTCCCGGGCATCGTGCCGAAGCTCGGCGCGTCGCCGGGCGCGCTGCGCACGCCGGCGCCGCACCTGGGCGAGCACACCGACGAGGTGCTCGGCGAACTCGGCCTCGGTGCCGACGAGATGGCGGCGCTGCGCGAGCGCGGGATCATCGGGTAGCCGGCTCAGCGGCCGTGCCGCGCGCCGCCGCGGCGCCCGGGGCCGCGGGCGGCAGCCGCTCGGCCGGCGCGAAGACGAAGCCGCGCAGCGTCTGCGCGTAGCGCTCGGGGAAGTCGCGGTGCAGCCAGCTGTGGTTGCCGCCTTCGAACTCGACCCACCTGACGCCGGGTGGCGCCGCATCGCGCAGCCGGCGGCCGAGCGCGATCGGGACGGTGTCGTCTGCAGTCCCGTGCATCATCAGGATCGGGGCATCGATGCGGCCGATGCGCGACAGGGAGTCGAACTCGAGCGTCGTGACCTGCGCCGCGACGCGGCCCCAGAAGCCGACCGCGGCGGCGATGTCCGGCATGCGCGTGAACGTCGACTCGAGGATCAGTCCGGCGTAGTCGACGCCGCCGCGCAGCCCGGCGGCCAGCCGCACCGCGGCGGCGCCGCCCATCGAGTGGCCGAAGATCCAGCGCCGCGCCGGATCGGGCTGGCGCGCGCGCAGTTCGTCCCACGCGCGCCGCGTGTCGGCGGCGATGCTCTCCTCGTCGGGCACGATCGGCGTGCTCTCGCCCCATCCGCGGTAGTCGACCGCCAGCACCGAGAAGCCGGCCCGTCGCTGGGCGTCGATCTTCGGCCAGTTGCCCCACAGGTTGCGGAAGGTGCCGTGGAGGTACAGCAGCGCCGGCGCCGACGAGTCCTCGTGCGGCAGCCACCACAGCGACAGCTCGTGCTGCGCCCCGGGAGGGCCGTGCGGCCCCGCCGGAACGGGCACGCGCTCGCGCACGTCGCCGGGCCTGAACAGCAGGTCGTCGTCGGGCAGGTGCGCCGGCCGCTTCGTGGTCGGGCGCAGCGCGGCGCGGTTCTGCTGCTCGACGAGCCAGGCGCAGCCTGTCGACGTCGCGGCGGCGCCGAGCAGCGCGGCCAGCGCGGCGCGGCGGCCGCATGTCCCCGTTCCGCGGGCGGTCGCGCAGGCGGCCGCGGCGCTCGCGCGGCGCGCTGCAACAATCCGGGCCATGTTCGGTCGGTCGATGCGTGGTCTCCTGGGCGCGATTCTGTGCGCGATCGCCTGCGGTCCGGCCGCGGCGCAAAGTTCCGCCGGCGATGCCGATGCGTCCCGCGGGCCGCTGGCCTCCGCCTTCGGCACGGTGTTCTCGGCGGTTGGCACGGCCTGGACCGAGCTCACCGACTGGGAGGCGTGGCGTCGCGACGACCACTTCCGGCTCGCGGTGTCGCCGTACACGGCGCATTTCCGGCCCAGTGAAGAGCACGAGTATGTCTGGGCGATCGGCGTCGAGCGCGAGCGCGACGACCACTGGCTGGGCGGCTTCTCGTTCTTCAGCAATTCGTTCGGCCAGCCGAGTGCCTACCTCTACGGCGGGCGGCGGCACTACGGGCTGTTCGACCGGCCGCCGTTGTTCTTCCAGTGGTCCGTGGGTCTGCTCTATGGCTACAAGGACGAATACGAGGACAAGGTGCCGATGAACATCAACGGCTTCTCGCCTGGGGCGCTGATCGGTGTCGGCTGGCAGTTCGGCAACGGCGTCTCGACGGTCGTCCACCTGCTCGGCGACGCGGGCCTCATGTTCCAGCTCTCCTACGACCTGCGCTGAGGACGTGGCCGGCCCGGTGGGCTGGCCACGCCTCGGCGCCCCTCAGTCCGGTCGGGCCGACGCCAGCGTCGCCGCGCCGCTTGCGGCGGTCCGGGTGCCGCCGTCCCTGGCCGACAGGTGGAAGGATCCGCTGTCCTCGCCGATCCAGACGCCGAGTTCGCCGCTGGCGCGGGCGCGGTCCAGTTCGGCGACGACGGCAGCGCGCTCGACGCCCGGGCCGGCCCGCTGCCGCGACAGCAGGAATGACCCGCTGTCCTCGCCGATCAGCGCGGCCGGGTCGACCTCGACACGCGGGGCCTCGACGACGATCGTCGTGGTGGCCTGCGCGGTGCTCAAGGCAAGTCCCGCGGCCAGGATCGCCGCGGCCTGTTGCAATGCGTTCATGTCTGCTCCTGAATCGGGCGCCCATCGACGGTTGCGGTCGGTGTCGGGCGCCTCCGGGCACGGACCGCGGTGCGGACCTTAGGCGGGGCGTGGTCGTTCGTCGTCACCGATCGTTGGGACGCGACGCGGTGCGGTGCGGTGCGGGCGCGCGACGGGGCGCCGCGCACGGCGCGCTAGCATCCTGCCCATGACATCCGCCCTTGCGACAGCGAACAAGGCGACCCGTGCGCCCGGACTGCGGCGCCGCGCCGCCGCAGCCGGGCTGCTGGCCCTGACCCTGCACCTGGGGGCTGTCGCGGCGGGCGCCGACACCCCCGGGACGTGGCCGGCCTTCGAGCCGCTGGCACCGGCCCACTCGGCGTCGCGCTGGGTGCTGTCGCCCGAGTCGCGCTTTGCCGGCTTCGGCTGGCAGGCGATCGAGGGAGAGACGGCGCGCCTCGCGCGCGTGACCTTGGGTTCGTTCGAGGGGGTCCCGACCGGCTGGGCCGAGCGACCGGTGCGCATCCACTACCGCTTCTACGACGCGCTGGACGAGCGGCACGGCGCGGTGGTCGTCGTGCCCGGATTCACCGAGGGGCTGGCGATGTACCAGGAGGTGATCCACGACCTGGTGCGCAACGGCTGGTCGGTGTACATCCACGACCACCGCGGGCAGGGCTTCTCGAGCCGGCTGCTCGACGGGGAAGGCGAGGGGGACAAGGGGCACCTCGACCGCTTCGACCGCCTGGTCGACGACCTCGAGACGTTCCTCGGGCGCGTGCAGGCGCATCGCGCCGGGCGTCCGGGCCGGCTGGTCGCGCTCGCGCACTCGATGGGCGGGGCGGTGACGTCGCTGCACCTCGAGCGCGCCGGTGGCGCGACCCCACTGGCGGCGGCAGCGCTGGTGACCCCGATGCACGAGCCGGCGGTCGCGCAGCCGTCGGTCGACGGCGAGGGTCGCGTGCTCGTGCGCTGGTGCGACGACTGGGCTTTCCGGTTTCCTTTCCAACTGCCCGGGCTCTCGTCGATGCGTGTCCAGGGCGATGGCTTCGAGGCCGAGCGCCAGGCCTATCTGGCGCAGGCCGACAAGGCGGACAACGACATGTCGGGCAGCGTCGACCGGCTCCTGCGGCGCTGGGACGACCGGCTGGGCACCTGCGACGGCCCGGACTGCGGCCACGTGGACGCACGCGTCGCCGGCCCGACGCTGCGCTGGGTGGCCCAGGCGTGCGCCGCCTCGCGGCAGGCGCGCGGGCCCGAAGCGGGCAGGATCGCGCGGCCGGTGCTGGTGCTGCAGGGCGGCCGCGACACGGTGGTGGTCAACGCGGCGCAGCAGGAGTTCTGCAGCCACGTCAATGCGCTCGCGCAGCCGCCTGGCCGCTGCATCGGGCGCCGCATCGACGCCGCACGGCATGCGCTGCTGGTCGAGTCCGACGACCTGCGCAACCCGGCGCTGGCCGCGGTGCTGGACTTCTTCGTCGCCGAAACCGGCACCGCGCACTGAACCCACGCCGGGTCGGTGCCGTCGCGCGCCTCCGGTATTGTGCGGACGGCGCGTGCCGGGCGCCTCGCATAACCTCTTCCGGCGGCACCCCGCCGATCCGCCAACGACATCCGCAGGAGCGACCCATGGGACAGACCGTCAGCTTCAAGCGCCCCGACGGGGGCAGCGTGCAGGGCTACCTCGCCGAACCGGCCGACCCGTCGGGCAAGCCCGGCGTCGTCGTGATCCAGGAGTGGTGGGGGCTCAACGACCAGATCCGCGGGGTCGCCGACCGCTACGCCGAGCAGGGCTTCCGCGCGCTGGTCCCCGACCTCTACCGTGGCCGGAGCACCGTCGAGGCCGCGGAGGCCGAGCACCTGATGAAGGGGCTGGACTTCGGCGACGCCGCCGGCCAGGACGTGCGCGGGGCCGTGCAGTACCTCGAAGGCAGCGGCTCGACCAAGGTCGGCGTCACCGGCTTCTGCATGGGCGGCGCACTGACGCTGCTGGCGACCTGCTTCGTCCCCGAGGTCGATGCCGGCGTCGTCTTCTACGGCTATCCCCCGCTGGACTACGTGGACGCCGCGCGGATCAAGGTGCCACTGATGGGCCACTGGGCGCTCCACGACGCCCCTTTTCCGATCGCCGGCGTCGACGCGCTCGAGGCGCGGCTGCGGGCCGCCGGAGTGTCCTTCGAGTTCCACCGCTACGACGCGCAGCACGCCTTCTTCAACGAGACGCAGGTCGGCGAGAGGAAGCTCCTCCCCGTCATCGAGTACGAGCCGAAGTCGGCGGCGCTGGCCTGGGAGCGCACGATCGGCTTCTTCCGCAGGCACCTGGCATCGGCCTAGGCACGGCGGCTCCCGCCGGTGCCCGGGCGCCGCGGGATCGGCCGCTAGGCGACGGGCGGCACCAGCCAGAGCACGGCGGCGGCGACCGCGGCGAACAGCAGCCAGGCGGCCCAGTCGGCCCGGCGCTGGCGCCGCTGCGACTCGTCGCGCGGGTCGGGCGCGCGGGCGGGAATGCGCATGCCGGCGCGTGGATCAGTGCAGCCGAGCCGGGGTCGCGTCGGCCGCACGGCCTGCGCCCTCGGTCTGCTCGACCAGAAGCCGCCAGTGCTGGTGCACCTGGGTCACGACGCGACGCATCGAGTCGCCCAACTGCGGGTGCTCGCGCAGGAAGAAGAGATTGGAGACGACCTTGCGCGCGATCAGTCGGCGCTGCGTCGCCGCGTCCACGCGCGCATCGGCGGCCGGCTGCGCGTAGGCCGTCATCAGCGCGAAAGTGCAGGCGATGAGGGCCTGGTCGCAGGGCAGCGTCAGCTCGTCATCCTCGGACATGGGGTTCTCCATCGACGTGGATGAAGAATGTAATGCGACGAATTCGCATTTGCAATTGAATTCGCGCGACCCGTGGCGCATTGACCGGGTCGCGAGGACGTGCCCCGCTCGATCCGGCAGGCGTTCACCGCTGCTCAGGCGGGCCGGCCGCCGTCGGTGGCCTCGGCCGGCCGGCAGTCGCGGCAGCGCCCATACAGCGTCAGCTCGTGGTCCTCGACCATGAAGCCGGCGGGCGCGAGCCGGCCGAGATCCCCCGGGCAGGCGTGGACGTCGAACACCCGGGCACAACTGCGGCACTGGAAGTGATGGTGGTGCCCGTGCCCGCGCAGCTCGTAGCGCGGGTTCTCGCCCGGCAGCTCGACGATGCGCAACCGGCCCTCGTCGACCAGTTGCCTCAGCTGCCGGTAGACCGTCGCGATGCCGAGCGCGGGCACCTGCTGCCGTGCAGCCTCGAGGACTTCAAGAGGGAGCAGCGGACGGCCGGCGGCCGCCAGGGCGGCGCCGATCGCGGCTCGCTGTCGGGTCGATCGTTCCATCGGATGGCGGACCGTGTGGCACACCGCGCGCTGCACGGGGACCGGCGATCCGATGATAATGCGCTCTCAGCATCGCTGCGGGGCGTCGCACCTGGCCCCTCTCCGGACACTTCCTGCCGTGACTCCCCGTCCCGACGATCCAGCGGCTCCCTCGCCGCCAGTCGCGCGTCCGCGGCGCGCGGCGGCGGCGCGGTCGTCGGCGGCGTCGACGACGACGACGACCATGATCCAGCTTCCGGCGGTGGCCCGGCTGGCCGGGGTGATGCTCGTGGTCCTGCTGCTCGCCGCGCTCGTCCATGCGGTCGTCGGTCGCTGACGTCGGCGCTGCGGGGGCCGCGGCGGGGGTCGAGCGTGCGCCGGCTCTGGTGCTGCACGACCTGACCCTCGGCTACGACCGGCATCCGGCGGTCCATCACCTCGACCTGCGCATCGCCGCAGGCAGTCTGGTCGCGGTGGTCGGACCCAACGGGGCCGGGAAGTCGACCCTCCTCAAGGGGCTGGCGGGTCTGCTGACACCGATCGGCGGGCGCATCGAGCGACGCGTCGCCGGTCGGCTGGCCTTCCTGCCGCAGCAGGTCGAGATCGACCGCGAGTTCCCTGCCACGGTGCTGGACACCGTCTCGATGGGTCTCTGGCACGAGGTCGGGGCCTTCGGCGGCTTCGACGCCGGGCGGCGCGCGCGCTGCCGCGCGGCGATCGACGCGGTCGGGCTGGCCGGCTTCGAGCGGCGCACGCTCGACACGCTGTCGGGCGGCCAGTTCCAGCGCGTGCTGTTCGCGCGGCTGCTGCTGCGGGACGCGTCGCTGCTGCTGCTCGACGAGCCGTTCTCGGCGGTCGACGAGCCGACCACCGAGGCGCTGCTCGCGCTGCTGGAGCGCTGGCAGGGCGAGGGGCGCACCGTGATCGCCGTGCTGCACGATCTCGCGCTGGTGCGCCGGCACTTCCCGCAGACGCTGCTGCTCGCGCGCGAAGCGGTCGCCTTCGGCCCCACTGCCGCGGTGCTGACGCCGGCCCACCTGCAGCGCGCGCGTGGCATGTCCGAGGCCTTCGACGACGCGGCGGCACCGTGCGACGCCGAGGCCCCCGGGGCGCGGCCGCACGCGCACCACGCCCACGGCTGACGCCGACTCCCGGGCAAGCCGATGGCATTCTGGGAGCCCTTCGCCGAATTCGGCTTCATGCAGCGTGCGCTGCTCGGCTGCCTGCTGCTCTCGGCCAGCGCACCTCTGGTCGGCGTGTTCCTGATGCTGCGCCGCATGAGCCTGACCGGCGACGCGCTGGCGCACGCGATCCTGCCCGGCGCCGCGCTCGGCTATCTCGTCTCGGGGCTGTCGCTGGGCGCGATGACGGTCGGCGGCCTGCTCGCCGGTCTCGCGGTGGTGGCCGCGTCCGGCCTGGTGGCGCGCAGCACCGTGCTGCGCGAGGACACCAGCCTGGCCGCCTTCTACCTCGTCTCGCTCGCGCTGGGCGTGCTGATCATCTCGTCGCAGGGGCGCAATGTCGACCTGCTGCACGTGCTGTTCGGCAGCGTGCTCGCGCTGGACGACGCCGCGGTGCTGCTGCTCGCCGCGATTGCGGCCATGACGCTGGCGACGCTCGCGCTGCTGTATCGCCCGCTGGTGATGGAGTGCCTCGACCCGGCGTTCCTGCGCTCGGTCAGCCGCTGGAGCCCGGTGGCGCACTACGGCTTCCTGGCGCTGCTGGTGCTGAACCTGGTGGCGGGCTTCCATGCGCTGGGCACGCTGCTGTCGGTCGGCATGATGGTGCTGCCCGCCGCCGCCGCGCGACTGTGGGTGCGCGACCTGCCGCGCATGCTGGGCCTCGCCGGCCTGATCTGTGCCGTGGGCAGCGTGGCCGGGCTGTGGCTGTCCTACCGGCTCGAGGTGCCGACCGGGCCGGCCATCGTGCTGGCGCTGGGCGCCGGCTATCTGTTCTCGGTGCTGGCGGCGCCGCGCGGCTCGCTGCGTGCCGCGCGCGTGCCGACGCGCCACCTGCGGGCATGAGGCGCCGACGCTTGCTGCTCACCGCCTGCGCGGCGGCGCTGGCGACGGCCACGGTGCCGAGCGCGGCCCGGGCGGCCGGTGCGCCGCCTGTGCCCGTCGTCGCCAGCTTCAGCATCCTCGGCGACATCGTGCGCGAAGTCGGCGGCGACCGCGTCGCGCTCACGGTGCTGGTGGGCCCGGGCGCCGACGCGCACGTGTACCAGCCGACGCCGGCGCAGGCGCGCACGGTCGCGCAGGCGCGGGTGCTGTTCTCGATCGGGCTCGGCTTCGAGGGCTGGCTCACGCGCTTCCTGCGCGCCGCAGGCTTTGAGGGACGCCACGTGGTCGTCGCCGACGGATTGCCGCGGCTGCACGCCGAGGGCGGCCGATCGCACGCCGGCCACCACCACCACCACGACGTCGATCCGCATGTCTGGCAGAACGTCGCCCACGCGGTGGCGATCACCGCGCGCGTCGCCGAGGCGCTGTGCGTCGCCGACCCGGGAGGCTGCGGCGGCCATCGCGAACGCGCGGCCGCCTACACGGCGCGCCTGCAGGCGCTCGATCGCGAGATCCGTGACGCGTGGGCATCGGTGCCACCCCAGCGGCGCACGATCATCACCTCGCACGAGGCGTTCGGGCACTACGGTGCAGCCTACGGCGTGCGCTTCCTCTCGCCGCAGGGCATCAGCACCGAAGCCGAGGCGTCCGCGCGCGGCGTCGCCGCGCTGGTGCGGCAGGTCCGCGCCGAGGGCGCGACGGCGCTGTTCGTCGAGAACGTGGCCGATCCGCGGCTCATCGAGCAGATCGCCCGCGAGACCGGGCTGCGTCCGAGCGGCCGGCTCTATGCCGACTCGCTCACCGGCCCGGACGGCGCGGCGCCCGACTACCTGACGATGATGCGCCACAACACCGGGCGCATGGTCGAGGCGCTGCGCTGAGCCCGCGCCGGGCGAGGGCCTGGCGACCAGCGGATGGACTGCGCGCCGGACGGCCGGGCGGACGACCACGGCCCTCGCCGGCCCGCCGGGCCGGCGAGTCCTGCGCTAGGCCGGGACGCCGAGCGCGGCGAAGTGGACCACCCACTCGAGCCGCGGGTCGGCGCCGACGAGCGCGGCCGCCTCGTCGTCGTAGAACGCGCCCACCGCACAGCAGCCCAGGCCGCGCGCCTCGGCCTCGAGGTACAGGCGCTCGCCGACCATGCCGGCCTCGAGGAACGCATGGCGGTAGCCGCGTGCCGTGCCCCCCGGGTCGGCGGCCAGCGCGGCACGGTCGATCGACAGCACGACCACGGCGGCCGCATCGCCGATGACGTCCTGCGCCAGCGCGGCACTGCGTGCACGGTCGCGTGCCGCATCGCCGTGCATCCGGGTCTGCCGCAGCGTGCGCCGCGCCGGGTCGAGGACCCAGGCCGCGGCATCGAGCCCCTCGACCGCGCTGGTCACGACGGCGATGCGCACCGCCGGCGACAGCACGGGTGCCGGGTGCGCCATCGCGTCGAGCAGTGTGGCCAGGTCCGCCGGGGACAGCGGCGTGCGCGCGAAGCGGCGCCGCGAACGGCGGCGTGCGATCACCGCCAGCGGGTCGGCGTCGGCGCGCGTGGTGCGCGTCGGCAGCAGCCACGAGGCGGACGAACCCGTCGGTGCAGGCCCGACGAGCGCTGCCGTTGCCGGCGCGGCGGCGCGCGCCGGGGCAGTTGCCGCGTGCGCCGTCGGCGCGATCGGCAGAGCGCGCAGCGAGGTCGCCCGGTGCACCGCGTCGGTCACGCCCAGCGTGCCGCCGGTGTCGGGCGCGATCGGAACCGGCGCCCAGGACACGGCGGCGCCGGCAGCCGGCGGTGCGGGCGCGCCGCCGAGCAGCGCGACCGCGAGCACTCCCTCCTCCGACTCGTCGACGCCGAGGGCGGCCGCGGCCCGCGCGCCGTCGAAGGCCGGCAGCAGCCTGAGCGGAAGCCCCCAGGCGGCAGCGGCGACGCGCAGGTTCTCGAGCGCATGCCCCAGGTCGGCCAGCACGTAGCGGTAGGTGCGGTCGCGGTACTTGTGGCCGCTGCGCCGGAAGACCGCGGTCGCGAAGAGCACCGCACGCGCCCCGCCGGCCGCGTCGTCGGACCCCAGGCCGAGCGCCGCCGCGCCGCCGGGCAGGGCCGCCCAGCGCCGCAGCCGGTGGCCGCGCGCGTCGTGGTGCCAGATCGCGGCATCGAGCCCGGGCCAGTCGGGCGCCGCGACGTAGAGCTCCGTGGCGAACAGCGCGCCGGACGACGGCGCGGTGCGGAAGTGGATGCCGGCGCGCGTCTCGCTCACTCCGGCCGTGTGCCAGAGCAGCGACGACAGCGTGGCCAGCCCGTGCGTCGCCTCACCGGACCGCGCCGGGCCCCGAGGGTCCGGTAGCGCGAGGGCCGGCCGGCCATCGTCGGGCTTGAATGGCGGCGGCGGGTCGCCCCAGTCGACGCTCGGCGCGCGCCGCAGCACGCCGGAGCGCGTGTGCGACGAGAAGTCGTGGAAGCGCTCGACCACCGCCAGCGCCGTCGCGGCATCCCCGGCGTCGGCCGTCGCGCCGGTCGCCTCGATGCGCAGTTCGGTGCGCCCGTGGCGCAGCCCGAGCCAGAAGCTGCCGCCGCCATAGGCCGCCAGCCCGATCACCCCGAGCACGCCCACCGCGCCGCGCCGGCCCGCGCCGCCGCTGGCCGGCGGCCCCGCGCGGTCCAGCGCGCCGAACCGGGGGCGATCGGGCCCCGGCGGCACCGTCGGTGGCGCGTGCCGAACGGCGGCGCGGCGCCGCAGCCATTGCCACGCGATGCGGAAGTTGAACGCCAGGTGCACCGCCAGCAGCGCCACCGTCGCATAGCCGAACAGGTAGTGCCAGTCGAACACCGGCAGGTGCTGCTGCGCCACCCAGAAGATGCCCAGTCCGGCGGTGATCGACAGGTAGACCAGCAGCAGCAGGCTCGACACGACGTTGAGCGCGATGCGCGTCGGTGGTCGTCGCGCCAGCACCAGCGCGACGGCCACCGCGCCGGCCAGCAGCAGCGGCAGCAGCACCCAGGCGAGCTTGCTCATGTGCAGCCGGCGTCTCGCGGAGCGGGCCGCGGGGCCACGCCACGTGCGGATGCGACGGACCTTCGGCGCACTCGCGGTCCCGTAGCGGCGGCCGGTGCGGCGTGGCGCACCGTTCAGTGCGACATCAGCACCGGCAGCGTCATCGACTGCAGCATCGTGCGCGTGACGCCGCCGAGCACGAGCTCCCAGGCGCGGGCATGGCCCCACGCGCCCATCACGAGCAGGTCTGCGTCGAGGTCGGCCGCGTGCGACAGCAGCGCTTCGGCCACCGGCACGTCGGGGATCCACCCGCGCCGCAGCCGCTCGGCGATCGACGCGTCGCCGCCATGCAGCAGCGCGCCGTGGGCGTCGATGCCGTGGCGCTTCAGGTGGCGCCGCACCTCGTCGAGCTCGGCCGACGCCGAAGCCGAGTCGTCGCCGCGCGCCACGAAACTCACCACTTCGACCTCGGTGGCGCCGGCGGCGAGCAGCGGCAGCGCGTCGCGCAGCGCGCGCGCCGCCTCGCGCTTGCCCGACCAGGCGACCAGCGCACGGCGCGGCACACCGCCGGGCCAGGGCGCCGCGCCGTTGCCGGCGATGTGCGGCAGCACGAGCACCGGGCAGGCGGCCCCGGTCAGCAGCCTCGCGGCGGCCGCGGGCTCGAGCGCGGACGGGTCGTCGCCCGCCGGCTGACCGACGAGCAGCAGATCGGCGGTGCGCGACGCGGCGCGCAGCAGGACGTCGGCGTCACCCTCGGCGCACTGCAGCGCGATGGCCGGCGTGCCACGGGCCGCCGCCTCTGCGCAGCGTGCCGCGGCGGCGGCGCGCAGCCGCTGCTGCTCGTCGGCCGCCACCTGCACCGCAAGAGCCGCCCCCTCGGCGCTGAGCAGCGCGCCGCGCAGCGGCGACGGCAGCGCCGCCAGCGCGGTGATCGCGGCCGCGTGGCGATCGGCGAGGGCCCCCGCCAGGCGCAGCAGGGTGTCGGCGCGTGCGCCTTCGGTGAGGTGGACCAGCAGGTGGCGGATCGGGCTCATCGCGGGCTCCGTGGCAGGTGGGACGTCGCGTCCAGCATACGCCGCGCCGCGACTGGCGCGGCCGAGTCCCCACGGCGCTGCGGTCCGCCCGGCACGCGCCCTGCTAGGCTCGCCATGAACGTCCAGGAGGTGTTCGCCGATGCTCACGACCCGTCAGCCCGTCTTCCGGCGCTTCTGGCACGCGGTGATGCCGCTCGCGAAGCTCGACGACGGCAAGCCCGTGCCCTTCACGCTGCTCGGCGAGCCCATCGTGCTGTTCCGTGATGGCGAAGGCCGCCCGGCGGCGCTGAAGGACCGCTGCTGCCACCGCACCGCCAAGCTGAGCCTCGGCCGCTGCGTGAACGGCGCGCTCGAGTGCGGCTACCACGGCTGGACCTACGACCGCGGCGGCCGCGTCATCCGCATCCCGCAGTTCGACGCCGGCCAGGCCATCCCGCCCGACTACTGCACGCCGGCCTACCGCTGCGAGGCGCGCTACGGCTACGCCTGGGTGTGCCTGGCCGCGCCGCACGAAGAGCCGCTGGCGCCGATCCCCGAGGTGCCCGAGTTCGACGACCCGCGCTACCGCGCGATCTTCCAGTTCTACGAGCGCTGGGCGACGAGCCCGCTGCGCGCGCTGGAGAATAGCTTCGACAACAGCCACTTCAGCTTCGTCCACCGCGCCACCTTCGGCGTGGCGGCGCAGCCGAAGCCGAGCCGCTACGAGCTGGTGGAACGGGACGGCGGCTTCCATGCCGAGACGGTGATCGCCGCCACCAACCCCGAGGCCTTCCACAAGGTCAGCGGCAGCACCGACCCGATCACTCAGCGACACATGCGCAACGCCTACTTCCTGCCGTTCTCCCGCCGGCTCGACATCGAATACCCGTCGGGCATCCGGCACGTGATCATCAACTGCTTCACGCCGATCGACGACGGGAACATCCAGCTCTGCCAGTGGCTCTTCCGCAACG
>JALORQ010000224.1 GCA_025458805.1 Rubrivivax sp. | reverse complement strand
GCCGGCCATGCGTCGACCCATGCCGGTATTCCCACCCCGCCGCGCACCGGGCTGCCGCAGCCCCGCCACCCTCCTGGAGAGCCCCATGTCGTTCCGACCGAACCCCCTCGACCGCCTGCCGCAACCCACGCGCCGCCAACTTCTGCTCGGAGCCGCTGCGCTCGGCGCGAGCTCGCTGCTCCCCGCCTGCGGCGGCGGGGGCAGTGACGAGGCCGCGTCGCCCTCGACCGGCAGCGACATCGCTGCCAGCTTCGTCGAAGGCCCGATCACGGGCTTCGGCTCGATCATCGTCGGCGCCACGCGCTTCGACGAAAGCGCCGCCAGCGTGACCGACGGCGACGGCGGCCTGCGGCACCGCGACGAGCTGAAGCTGGGCACAGTGGTCGAGATCGAAGGCGGTCGGCTCGAGCGCCCTGCCGGCGCGCTCGGCGTCGCGGTCGCGCTGCGCGTCGTGCTCGGGCACTCGCTGCAGGGTCCGGTCGACGCGGTCGACGTCGCGAACTCGCGCCTGACTCTGATCGGCCAGACGGTCGTCGTCACCTCGAGCACCGTCTTCGACGAAAGCATCAGCGGTGGCCTGGCCGGGCTGGCCGCCGGCGACATCGTCGAGGCGCATGCCCTGTACGACCCGGTCGCCGAGAGTTTCCTGGCCACCCGGCTGGAGATGAAGGCCAGCGTCCTCGAGTACAGGTTGCGCGGCAAGGTCAGCGGCCTCGATCCGGTGGCCAGGACCTTCTTCATCGGCAGCGAGAAGATCGACTTCGTCTCGGTCCGACCGCTCGCGTTTCCGAACCAGCTGGTCGACGGCGCCTTCGTGCGCGTGCGGCTGCAGACGACGCCGGTGGACGGCGCCTGGGTCGCGACGACCGTGCGCATCGGCCTGCGCTCGCTGCTGCCGGGCGCGTTGTCCGAAGCGGAGGTCGAGGGCGTGATCACCGGCTTCACCTCGCTCGCCTCGTTCGAGGTCAACGGCCTGAAGGTCGAGACCTCGAGTTCGACCCAGTTCCCCGACGGCACCACCGGCATCGTCGCCGGCGCCCGGGTGGAGGTGAAGGGCCGGATCGTGGGCGGCGTGCTCGCTGCGACGATGGTCAGGCTCGACGCGCAGCGCCGCGGTCCGCGCGAGTTCGAGTTCCACGGACCGATCGCCAGCCTCGACCCGATCGCGAAGACCTTCGCGCTGCGCGGTCTGACGGTCTGGTACGGCGGCACGGTCGAGTACCGCAACGGCACCGAGGCCATGCTGGCCAACGACCGGCGCGTGGAGGTCAGGGGCGTGCTGGGGGCCGACCGCCAGCGGATCGAGGCGCGCCGGATCCAGTTCCGCTGAGCCGCGTGCGGCGTGGGGCGGCGGTGACAATCCCGAGCCGCCCGCGCAGCCCATGACCGACCCCGCCTCCAACCCTGCTGCCGACCCTGCCGCCGACCCCGGACCCGAGTCGCAGGCGATGCAGCAAGCCCTGGGGCGTCTGCTCGCGTCGGTGGCGCGGCTGGCCGTGGCACGTGGCCTGCCCTTCGCCGCCGTCGACGAGATGCTCAAGCAGGCCTTCGTCGATGCCGCGTCCGCGGCCCACCCGGCGCTCGCCCCGCACCGCCGCGTGAGCCGCATCGCCACCGCCACCGGCATCAACCGCCGCGAGGTGACGCGCCTGACGCAGCGCGCGCGGGGCCGCGCGCCGGTGGCCGGGCGGCCCCGCTCGCTGGCCAGCGAGCTCTTCGCGCACTGGCGCACGCAACCGCCTTATCGCGACGAACGCGGCGAGCCGCGCCGCCTGCCGCGCCACGGGCCGGCGCCGAGCTTCGAGACGCTGGCGCACCAGATCACGCGCGACGTGCATCCGCGCAGCCTGCTCGAGGAGCTCACCCGGCTCGGCCTGGCCGAGCTGGACGCCGCGAGCGACACCGTCGGCCTGGTGCGCGACGCCTACGTCCCGAGCGGCGACCGTGCGCGCATGCTCGGCTTCCTCGGCGACAACGTCGGCGACCACCTTCAGGCGGCGGTCGAGAACGTGCTCGGCAGCGACCGCACGCACTTCGAGCAGGCGGTGTTCGCCGACGGCCTGACGCCCGAGTCGATCGCCGCGCTGCGGCCGCTGATCGCCGCCCAGTGGCAGGCGCTGCTGGCGGCGCTGGTGCCGCAGCTCGAGGCGCGGGTCGCGGCCGATGCCGCGCACGGGCCCGCCGCCGGCGGCCGCGTGCGGGTGGGCCTGTACAGCTTTCGAGAGTCCCCGCCCGCGGCCGACGCGCCGCCGGGCGCTACCGGAGAAGATCGATGAGCATCACCTGGCCGCAGCGCGGCATCCTCGGCGTCCTCGTTGCCACGTTCACGGCCGCCGCGCTGGTGACTGGGCTGGTGGCTGGCTGCGGCGGCGGCGTCGGCACCGGCGGCACCGGGTCCTTCGCCTCGGGCCCGATCACCGGCTTCGGCTCGGTGATCGTCAACGACATCGTGTTCGACGACAGCGGGGCGAGCGTGCAGGACGGCGATGGCGCGGTGCGCGCGCGCGGCGACCTGCACCTGGGCATGATCGTCGACATCGACAGCGACGCGATCATCGACGGCGCGGCACGCGCCACCCGCATCCGCTTCGACGGCGCGCTGCTCGGGCCGGTCGACTCGGTGAGCCCGGCCGCGCGCAGCTTCTCGGTGCTGGGCCAGACGGTCACGTTGGACGACACGACCGTGTTCGACGAGCGTCCGATCGGCCGCCTGGACCTGCTCGTGCCGGGCGGCTGGGCCGAGGTGCACGCGCTGTACGACCCGGCGCTGCAGCGCTTCCGCGCCACACGCGTCGAGGCACGGCTGGTCAGGCCGCTCGCGTACCGCCTGCGCGGTGTGATCGCGCAACTCGACCCGGTGGGCCAGACCTTCCGCATCGGCAACGCCACCTTCGGCTACGCCGGTGCGGCGGGCGTGCCGGCCGATCTGGCGAACGGACAGTTCGTGCGCCTGGCCCTTCGCACGGCAGTGCCGGTGCCGGGGCGCTACGAGGTCGCGGCGTTCAGCACCGCAGTGCGCGCGGTAGACGATGTCGACGGCGTGGTGGTGAAGGGGCTGGTGACCTCGTTCGCCAGCCGCACGAGCTTTGCCGTCGACGGCCGGCCGGTGGATGCCGCCGCCGCCCGCTTCGTCGACGGTTTGCCGGCGCTCGGGCTGCGTGTCGAGGTCGAGGGCATGCTGCGGGCCGGCGTGCTGCAGGCGCGCATGGTGAAGCTGCGCAGCGACGACCAGGAGCGTGACCGCGGCTTCGAGTTGCGCGGGCCGATCGAATCGGTGAGCGCAGGCGGCCCGCGCAGCTTCGTGCTGCGCGGCGTCACCGTGCACCTGACCCGCGCCGACCTGCGCTACGACCCGGGCGGCACCGGCCCGGCCGACCTGGCCGTCGGCCGCCGCGTGGAGGTCAAGGGCGTGCCGGCGCCGGGCGGCAGCGGCCTCGAGGCCACGCGCATCAAGTTCGACTGACGCCGTCGACTGACTCCGGCCGGGCGCGGCCACGACGGCCTGCCGGGCCTGCGGGGTGAGCCTGCGCGTGCGTCTGCGCCGGCGGACCCCTGCGCGAGTGCGCGACCGCGCGACCGCGCGACCGCGCGACCGCGCGACTGCGCGACTGCGGGACTGCGCGAGTGCGCGACCGCGCGACCGCGCGCGTTTCCGCATGCGCAGAGGCCCGGCGCGGCCTACACTGGGCACCGGATGTTCGAGTTGCCGGAGCCGCCATGAACGAGTCGCCTGCCCAGCGTGCCCTTGCGGCCTCGTCGGCGGCACTGGTGGTGGCTCTCGCCTGCCTGCTCACGTTCATGCCCTCGGTGTTCGATCATGTTCTCGCCACCGCGCTCGGCGGCGTCGTCGTCGGCGCGGTGCTGGCGGCCGCGGTGATCCTGCACTGGGCTTTTCTCGGCATCGGGGTGCACCGCCTCGGTCGATCGCTGCCGGGCTGGCTGGCGCTGGCGGTGCTGCTGTTCCCGATC
>JALORQ010000223.1 GCA_025458805.1 Rubrivivax sp. | reverse complement strand
CCCGTGGTCGTGATCGTGCCCGTGGGCATGGCCCGCCGCGTGTGCGTGCCCATGCCCTGCCGCGTCGGCGTACGCGCCGCCCTCGGGCTCGAACGGCGCCTCGCGCTCGGTCACGATCAGGTGCATGCGGCGCAGCATCGCGGCGAGCACGTGGTCGGGCTCGATCTTCAGGTGGTCCGGCGCCACCTCGACCGCGACGTGCCGGTTGCCCAGGTGGTAGGCGGCACGCGGCAGGTCGACCGCCGTCCCATGCTGGGCGCACGCGCGCACCTCGAGCACCGGCTGCGGCGCCGCCGCCACGCGCAGCAGCGAGCCGTCCTCGGCAACCAGCACGTCGCCGCCGCGCACCACGCTGCCGCGCGGCAGGAAGACCGCCACGCTGCGACCGGCGGAGTCGACGGCCTCGAAGCGGCTCTTCTGCCGCGTGTCCCAGTCGAGCTGGACCTGCGGCGAGCGCTTGAGCAGCACGGTCGCGAGCCCGCGACCCCCGGGGATGATCTTGCTGGCTGTGAGCATGCGGCGGATTGTGCCTGCGGCGCCTTCGGCTCGCCCCTGACGGTGTCGCCGGCCTACACTGCGGGCCATGTCGATCGCGTCGCCGGCGCACGCCGGGCTTGCTGCGCTGCTCGAACGCCGCGTCTCGGTCATCGTCGGCACACGGGACGCCGGGCTGCGGCCGCACGTGATGCGCGCGACCGGCTGCCGGATGTCGCGCGACGGCCGCCGGCTCGAGGTGCTGATGCCGGCGACCAGCGGCGCCGACGTGCTCGACGACCTGCGGGCCAACGGCCGCATCGCCGTCGTCTTCAGCGAGCCGACGACGCACCGCACGCTGCAGGTCAAGGGCGACGACGCGGTGGTGACGGCGCCGACGCCCGAGGACGCGGCGCTGGCGGCGCGCTACCGCACCCGCTTCGGCGAGGAGATCGCGCAGATCGGTTTCGATGCCGGTCTCGCCGTGGCCATGCTGGGTGCCGACGAGCCGCTGGCGGTGATCGCGTTCACGGTGCGCGAGGTGTTCGAACAGACGCCGGGCCCGACCGCCGGCGAGCGCATCGGGCAGGCGGACGGCTGACGCGATGGCCGGCACGGTGCTGGACCTGGACGCGATCCGCCCCTGCCTGGAGGGCGCGATCCCGGTCGTGATGGCGACCTGCGACGAGGCCGGCACGCCCAACGTCACCTACGTCTCGCAGGCCGAGTACCTCGACTGCCGCCACCTGGCGATGTCGTTCCAGTTCTTCAACAAGACCCGTCGCAACGTGCTGGCCAACCCGGTGGCCGAGCTGCTGGTCGTGCACCCGTCGCACGGCGGCGCGTACCGCATCGCGGCGCGTTACCTGCGCACCGAGACCGAGGGGCCGCTCTTCGAGCGCATGAAGGCCAAGCTCGCCGGCATCGCATCGCACACCGGGATGAGCGGCGTGTTCCGCTTGCGCGGCGCCGACGTCTATGCGGTCGACCGCGTCGATGCCGTCAGCGCCTCGTGCGGCGAGACCCTGCCGTCCGGCCTGGGCCGGCTGTCGGCGCTGCGCCGCAGCGTCCAGGTGCTGGGCGACGCGGTCGACCTCGACGGCCTGGTCGAGCGGCTGCTCGACGGCGTCGTCGGCCACTTCGGCATCCGCCATGCGATGCTGCTGATGACCGACGCCGCCGGCGGGCGCCTGTACACCGTCGCGAGCCGCGGCTACGGCGTCTCGGGCGCGGGTTCCGAGATCCCGCTCGGCGAAGGGGTGGTCGGCGTGGCCGCGCGCACCGGCACGCCGATCCGCATCAACCATGCGACCGTCGAGTACGCCTACGGGCGCGCGATGCGCGAAGGCATGGCCGGCCGCGCGCTCGAGCGCGAGATCCCGCTGCCCGGCCTGGCCGAGCCCGGCAGCCAGCTCGCGGTGCCGCTGGCCGCCGGCGGCGGGCCGCTGATCGGCGTGCTCTTCGTCGAGAGCCCGCAGGAGATGCGCTTCACCTGGGACGACGAGGACGCGCTGGTCACGCTGGGCGCGCAGTTCGCCGCGCTCGCCCGCGGCCACGTGCACGGTGCCGAGGCCGCCGACGACGACCGCGCGCCGCTGCCGGCCAGTGCGGCCTGCGACGCGTCCAGCCCTGGCGCACCGGCGCTGCGCGTGCGCCACTACGAAGCCGACGACAGCGTCTTCCTCGACGACGACTACCTGATCAAGGGCGTCGCCGGCGCGGTGCTGTGGAAGCTGCTGAGCGACCACGCGCGCGATGGCCGTACCGACTTCACGAACCGGGAGCTGCGGCTCGCCCCCGAGATCCGGCTTCCCGAGGTGGGCGACAACCTCGAGGCCCGGCTCGTGCTGCTCACCCGTCGCCTCGTCGACCGCCACGCGCCGGTGCGGCTCGAGAAGACCGGCCGCGGCCGCTTCAGGCTGTGCCTGGAGCGGCCGCTGCAGCTGGTGCACGTGCCCCGGTAGCGAGCCGCCCCGTGGGGGGCACCGCGTGCCCTCAGGCCGTCATCAGCCCCGGGGCGACGGGCAGGCCCAGCGCACGCATCAGGCGCGCGTGCTGGCCCATGTCGAGCGTCTCGCGCGCGATCTCGAGCACCGCGCGGAAGGGCTCGGGCGGCATGCCGCGCTGCATGTCGGCCAGCATCGCGGCGCGCTCGCCGGCGTGCAGCGCCGGGACGAACCAGCGCAGCATCTCGGCCATCGCCGCCGGCGGGATCGACGCCACGATGGCCTGCTCGATGGCCTGCAGTTCGGCGTCGTCGTAGGCGGCCCACAGCACGGCGTTGTGGGCGGTCTCCTCGACATGCATGTGCAGGAAGTTGTCGGCGACGAAGATCGCCATCGTCCGGTACAGCCGGCCGAGCGCCGCGGCGCGCGCGGTGCCCCGGCTGTCGGCCGCCAGCCCGGCCAGGTCGCGCAGGTCGGCGATCGCCTCGGCGTGGTGCCGGTGCTCGGCCGCGATGCGGGCGGCGCTGCCCGGCTGCGCGCGCTCGAGCGCCGGATGCACGAACTCGTTCTCGTCCTTCAGGTGCAGCTCGCACATCGACAGCAGCCGGCCGACCTGGGCGAGCGTCTCGTCGACCTCGTCGGCGGCCGTCGGGTCGGTGGCACCGACGCGGGCGAGCGTGCGGCTCATCATCAGGCGCAACGCCTTGTGGATGCCGGCATACAGGTCGACGCGGCCGGCGGCAGGCGCGGCGGCGGCAACGGGGGCAGGGGTCTCGCGGATCAGGGTCGTGGGGGTGTCCATCTCGTCGTCCTCGTGGGGTGTCGGCGTCGCCGTGCGGGTGGTGGCGACGCCGTGCCGGCACTGTAGGAACACGGCCCGTGGCCCGCTCTTAAGAATTCCGTCACGCGACCTTAAGGACTTCTTCACCCCCCCGATGGGGGGCCGCGGCGGCACGCGCGGCCGCTCCTGGCGCACCTGCCTGCGATGGCCGGACCGCCGAGGCACGAAACGTCCGCAGTGACCCGATGGCCGACCAAGGCTCGAGTCCGCTGCAACGCGTCCGGAACGCTGTCGATGCCGGCGCCGTCGCGAGACCGCTCTGCAGGAACTCTCCATCGCGAGAGCGGCCGGGATCGGCGCGCGCAGCCTCGACGAAGGTCTCGCTCAGCGGGTCGATGGCGGGTTCCTCGGCCGTCAGGCGTCTGGCCTCCGCCAGATAGTCCGCGTAGAGGTGCTCGCGCCGAGGGATCTGGTCCCTGGCCAACGTGGGGCGCCACTCGTGCCGCTTCGCGGTCCTCGACGCCAGGAAGTTGATCAGCCCTCCGACCAGCACGCCGGCGGGCGTGGCGATCACTGCAGCGTACTCGCCCATGCGCAAGGTCTCGAGGATCGCCGACGGTCAATGCGACTGCCGGTCGACGGGATCAACCGACCCGTAATAATCGAATGCGGGCGGTGCGTGCACGCATTGCCACGAGCGTTGGGCGCTGGGGAGGGGTGCGGTCCGAGGCCTCACGCCGTGCTTCGGGGGCGCCCGCTCGCAGGCGTCCCCTGCAAGCGCCGGTTTGCTGGCCGGCTCATCGAACCAGCTC
>JALORQ010000082.1 GCA_025458805.1 Rubrivivax sp. | reverse complement strand
GTGCCGGCGCCGGTGGCATCGACGATGTCCGCCAGGCGCTGGCGTTGCATTGCGAGTTCGGCCGCGGCGGCCTTCGACGCCGTGATGTCGGTGCGGATCGAGACGTACTTCTCGATCCTGCCGTCGGCCCCGATGAACGGCGCGATGATGCTGTCGACCCAGTAGAGCGAGCCGTCGCGGCGCCGGTTGCAGACCTGTCCGCGCCAGGGCTGGCCGGCCGAGATGCGTCGCCACATCGCGGCCCAGAACATCGCCGGCTGCACGCCCGAGTTGACGACGCGGTGGGTGTGCCCGACGAGCTCGTCGCGCGCATAGCCGCTGATCTCGCAGAACGCGTCGTTGACGTCGATGATCGTGCCTTCGGGGTCGGCGACCGAGACGATCGCGTGCTCGCGTATCGTGGCCAGCAGGGCCTCGTTCTCGCGCAGCGCCGCGGCGAGCTGCATCCGCGCCTGCTTCTGCGTCGTGATGTCGCTGGCGATCTCGACGAAGCCGTTGACCTCGCCGCTGGCGTCGAAGGTCGGCTGCACCTCGGTGTCGATCCAGACTTCGCTCCCGTCGCGACGGCGGTTCAGGATCTCGACCCGGCAGCCGCTGCCCTCGGCCGCGGCGCGTGCCAGGACGGCCAGCGTCGCCGGCTCGGTCTGCGGATGCCCCAGCACCTCGTACGGCATGCGGCCGAGCACCTCGGTCGCGCGCCAGCCGTAGATGCGCTCGAAGCCCTCGTTGACCCAGGTGATGCGCGTGTCTCGGTCGGTGATGATGACCGCGTTGGACGTGCGCTCGGCGACGCGCGCCAGGCGCTCGACCTCGCGCCGCGCGGATTCGAGCTCGGCCGCGGCGCGCCTGCGCTCGGTGATGTCGGTCTCGACGGCCATCCAGCCGTCGAGGGTGCCGTCGTCGCCGCGCAGCGGCTGGATCTCGAGCTCGACCCAGTAGACGCGGCCGTCGCGCGCGCGATTGACGATCTCGCCGGCGAACGCCTCGCCGCGTTCGAAGGCCGCACGCATGCGCGCGATCACGTCGGGATTGCTGCGCTCGCACTGCAGCAGCGCACCGGGACGCCGGCCGGCCGCCTCGTCGGCGCTCCAGCCGGTCATGCGCACGAAGCCGTCGTTGACCCAGACGATGCGGCGCTGCGCGTCGGTGATGACGACTGCGTCCGACGTGCGCTCCGCGACCATCGCCAGGCGCTCGAGACTGGAGGTCATCTCGCGCGCCATGCGCTCGGCGCGCTCGCGCCGCGAGCCCAGCAGCCAGACCACGAAGGCCAGCAGCACGCTGCAGGCGACCCCGGCCGCCGCCGCCCAGTGCAGAGCCGCATCCGTGGCGGTCGCGTCGAACTGCGGCGTCGATCGAAACTCGGCGCCCAGCGCGAGGCCGGCGATGTCGAGCGCACGCCGCGTCGTGAAGCGTGCCGGCGCCGCCCCGTCACGCCCGGTCGCCGGATCGAGGTGCATCGTGAGCTGCGCATCGACGGCACCTTCGGCGCCGGCAAGAAGCCGCGCCAGGTCGATGCGCGCGAAGGCGACCGCCTGCAGCGCTGCGCGGCGTTGCCATGGCGTGGCCGGGTCGGTGCCGCGCCGGTAGATCGGCAGCGCCAGCAGGTGCTGGCCCGCGGCGTCGGGCAGGGCCGCGGACAGCGCCACCTCGCCGCCGGCCACCGCGCGCTCGATGGCGGCGCGGCGCACCGGATCGGCGCCGAAGTCGCGGCCGATGTCGTCGCTGTTGGCGCCGAGCGGCTCGACGAACCACACCACCAGCAGGTCCAGGCCGGGGCCCGGGTTGCGGATGCGAAAGCCCGGCATCAGGTCGCCGAGCGCGCGCTCGGCGAACTCGTCGGCACGGTCGCGCGGCACCGCCGAGACGACGCCGATGCCGGTGACGCCGGGCTGCTCGGCGTCGAGGCGCAGCGTGTCGACGAACGCCCGGAACTCGGCGCGGTCGACACTCGCGCTGGCGGCGAACACACCGACGATGCCGCCGAGCGCATGCGCCGGCGCCGCCAGACGGCGCCGCACCTCGTCGAGCACGCGGTCGGCCTGGCGCTCGAACCGTGCCGCGGCCTCGGCGTCGAGCTGGCGCGCGAGCACCGCGCTGCCGATCGCGGTCAGCGCGAGCCCGAACGCGAGCACGGCGGCGGCCAGCCAGGCCGCCGAGCGGCTGCCGGCACTCGGGGCACCGCGCGGCGGGTCCGCCCGTCGCGGCGCGGGGGACGGATCGTCGGGCATCGTCGGCATCTGGGCGGGTGTCGGCGTCCCGGCATGCGGCGGCGTGGCGGGCTCGGGGGCATTCTCGGCGCGGTGCCGCCCTGCAGCGCGCCGAGAAAGCGCCTGCCGAGGGCGCTATTCCCGCCGACCTGGGCGGCCGCGGGCGTCAGCCCGGGACGGTGGCCTCGTCGTCGGCCTCCTCGCCGAGGAAGCCGCCGCTCTGGTGCGACCACAGCCGCGCGTAGAGCCCGCCGCGCGCGAGCAGTTCGACGTGCGTGCCCTGCTCGACGATGCGGCCCTGGTCCATCACGACCAGCCGGTCCATGGCCGCGATCGTCGACAGCCGGTGCGCGATCGCGACCACCGTCTTGCCCTCCATCAGCCGGTACAGGCTGCCCTGGATCGCGGCCTCGACCTCGCTGTCGAGCGCACTCGTCGCCTCGTCGAGCAGCAGGATCGGCGCGTCCTTCAGCATCACGCGGGCGATCGCGATGCGCTGCCGCTGGCCGCCCGACAGCTTGACGCCGCGCTCGCCGACGTGCGCGTCGTAGCCGCGGCGGCCCTTGGGGTCGGCGAGGCCGGCGATGAACTCGTGCGCCTCGGCGCGCTCGGCGGCGCGGCGCATCTCGTCGTCGGCTGCGTCCGGCCGGCCGTAGACGATGTTGTCGCGCACCGACCGGTGCAGCAGCGACGTGTCCTGCGTCACCATGCCGATCTGGCGCCGCAGGCTCTCCTGCGTCACGCCGGCGATGTCCTGCCCGTCGACGGTGATGCGACCGGACGGCAGGTCGTACAGCCGCAGCAGCAGGTTGACGAGCGTGCTCTTGCCGGCCCCCGACCGACCGACGAGGCCGATCTTCTCGCCGGGCCGGATGAGCAGCGACAGGTCGTCGACGACGCGCCGCTCGCCGCCGTAGTCGAAGCTCACGTGCTCGAAGCGCACCTCGCCGCGCGTGACCTCGAGCGCGCGCGCCCCGGGGCGGTCGACGACCGAGCGCGCCTTCGACAGGATGCCGATGCCGTCCTGCACCGTGCCGATGTGCTCGAACAGCGTCGCCATCTCCCACATCACCCAGTGCGAGATGCCGTTGAGCCGGAACGCCATCGCGGTGGCCGCGGCGACCGCGCCGACGCCGACCTGCCCTTCGCCCCACAGCAGCAGGCACGCGCCCGCCGTGCCGGCGATCAGCAGCACGCTCAAGCCCTGGTTGACGACCTCGAACGCGGTGACCAGCCGGCCCTGGCCGTAGGCGCTGACCATGAACTCCTGCATCGCGCCGCGCGCGAACTGCGCCTCGCGCTGCGCGTGCGAGAAGAGCTTGACGGTCGCGATGTTGGTGTAGGCATCGGTGACGCGCCCGGTCATCAGCGAGCGCGCGTCGGCCTGCGCCTGCGCCACGCGGCCGAGCCGCGGCACGAAGTACCACAGCGCGACGACGTAGGCCGCGAGCCAGCCCATGAAGGGCAGCACCAGCCAGGCGTCGAAGCCGCCGACGATCACGACCATCGTGACGAAGTAGATGCCGACGTAGACCAGGATGTCGCAGAAGATCAGCCAGGTGTCGCGCACCGCGAGCGCCGTCTGCATCACCTTGGTGGCGATGCGGCCGGCGAACTCGTCCTGGTAGAACGTCATGCTCTGCTCGAGCATCTGGCGGTGGAAGTTCCAGCGCAGCCGCATCGGGAAGTTGGCGAACACGGCCTGGTACTTGAACAGCGCCTGCAGCCCCGCGACGGCGATGCTCAGCACCAGCACCGCTGCCAGCACGGCGAGCGTCGTGCCCTCCCGCGCCCAGAGCTCCTCGGGCGTCATCGTCGACAGCGCGTCGACGACGTGCGCCATCATGCTGAACAGCAGCGCCTCGAACGCGCCGATCGCCGCGGTCAGCAGCGTGACCAGCAGCAGCCAGGGGCGCAGGCCGCGCGAGCCTTCCCACAGGAATGCGAAGAAGGCCTGCGGCGACGGCGGCGGCAGCGTGCCCGGGTACGGGTCGACGAGCCTTTCGAAGCGCTGGAACACGGTCGGTCTTCCTGAGAGCCTGGGGCCGCCGCGCCGGGTGGGCGCGGGGCGGGCGCCGCGGCGGGATGGTCCGGCGGCGGGAGCACGGCGGCCGGCCGCGGTGCAGGGCCGCGGATTATCTGTCGCCGCCGATGACAACGCAGCGGCCTACACTGCAGCACCCCGTTTGCGCGAGGTCGGCCCGATGCACGACGACGACGAGCCCGCAGGTCACGCCCACGACGGCGACGGGCATGGCCACGACCACGGCGCCACGCACCTCGACGGCATGGACTTGCGGGTGCGCGCTCTCGAGACCCTGCTCGTCGCGAAGGGCTATGTCGATCCGGCGGCGATCGACCGCATCGTCGAGACCTACGAGGAACGCGTCGGCCCGCACATCGGCGCGCGCGTGGTCGCTCGCGCCTGGTCCGATCCGGGCTTCGCCGAGGCGCTGGCGCGCGACGCCACCGCGGCCGTCGCGACGATGGGAGCCAGCGGCCGGCAGGGGGAACACCTGGTCGCGCTGTTCGACACGCCCGAGGTCCACCACGTCGTGGTCTGCACGCTGTGCTCGTGCTACCCGTGGCCGGTGCTCGGGCTGCCGCCCACCTGGTACAAGTCGGCGCCGTACCGGTCGCGCGTCGTGCGCGAGCCGCGCGCGGTGCTCGCCGAGTTCGGCGTCGCGCTGCCCGACGGCACGCAGGTCCGGGTGCGGGATTCGACCGCCGAGGTGCGCTACCTCGTCGTGCCGATGCGCCCGCCCGGCACCGAAGGCTGGAACGAGGAGCGGCTCGCCCGGCTCGTCACGCGCGACGCGATGATCGGCACCGGCCTGCCGCTGGACCCGGCCGCCGTCGACGCCGGCGGGGGAGCGACCGCATGAACGGCATCCACGACATGGGCGGCATGCACGGCTTCGGCCCGGTGGCGCCCGATCCGCGCGAGCCGCTCTTCCATGCGCCCTGGGAGCGGCGCACGCTCGGGCTGGTGCTGGCGATGGGGGCGACCGGCCAGTGGAACCTGGACCAGACCCGCGCCACGCGCGAGCGCCTGCCACCGCTCGTCTACCTGGGCGCCGGCTACTACGGCATCTGGGAACGTGCGCTCGAGCGGCTGATGATCGAGCGCGGCCTGGTCACCGAGGCCGAGCTCGATGCCGGACGGCCGCTGACGCCGGCGAAGCCGCTCGCCCGCGTCCCGGACGCGCCGGCGATCGCGGCGGCGCTGGCGCGCGGCACGCCGACCGAACGGCCCGCGACGGCGCCGGCGCGGTTCGCGATCGGCGACCGCGTGCGCGCGCGCAACCTGCACCCCTCCGGGCACACGCGCCTGCCGCGCTACGTGCGCGGGCACGTCGGCGCGATCGTGCAGGTTCACGGCGTGCACGTCTTCGCCGACCGTCACGCCGCGAGCCCGCCCGGCGCGCGCTTCGACGAGGCGCCGGAGTGGCTCTACACGGTCGAGTTCGACGGCACCGAGCTCTGGGGCCCGGATGCCGAGCCGGGCACCGCCGTGTCGGTCGAGGCCTGGGAGCCGAGCCTGGAGCCGGCGTCATGATGGCAGCGGCCGACGACGCACGGCTGGCCGCGCTGCCCGGGCTGCCGCGCGACGAGGCCGGCCCGGTGTTCGCGCAGCCCTGGCAGGCGCACGCCTTCGCACTGACCGTCGCGCTGCACGAGCGCGGCGCCTTCACGTGGCCGGAGTGGGCCGCCGCGCTCGGGCAGGCGATCGCCGCCGCGCAGGCCGCCGGCGACGCCGACCTCGGCGACACCTACTACCGCCACTGGGTCGATGCGCTCGAGGCGCTGGTGCTGGCCAAGAGGATCGGCAGCGCCGATGTCCTGCATGCGCTCGAGCATGCCTGGGCCGACGCTGCCCGACGCACGCCGCATGGCCAGCCCGTCGTGCTGCCGCCAGCGGCGGCAGCGCTGGCGGGCGGCGGGAGCTGACGGCGGAGCGGCATCCCGTCACGCCGATTGCAGGCTGACACCAAACGGCACGCAAGTTGTGCCGCGGCGCGCCGAGACTGCAGGCATGCCTGCATCGCGCGCCCCTGCCGCCCACCGTCGCGACGCGGCGGCCCGTCGACTCGCCACGACGGCCTCCCGCCGCATGACGAGGGCCCGATGGGCGCTGTCGGCGGTGCTGCTGGCCGCCGCCGCCGCGTGGCCCGTCGCCCGCGCCTCCGATACGGCGAACCCGGCTGCAGGACCGAACTGGGCCATGTCCGCGCCCTCGGCGTGGCCGGCAGACCTGGTGAGGTTCTTCGCGCGACATGCCGAGCGGCCCGCCGACGACCCGCAGGCCGTCGAGGCGGACCTGCTGCGTCAGCGCGCCGCGGCGGCGATGCAGGTGCTGTCTCGCAATGACGTCCGGCTCCACCGCCGCGCATTCGACGAAGCGGCAGCCGACCCGACCCGCGCGGGCGACGTCCGGGCCGCGGCGCTGGGCGATGCCGCCGCGGCCGCGCGCATCGGCCGCAGCTACCGCGACGACCCGCGCGATGCCGAGCGCGGGCACGGCCGCTATGTCGGATGGCTGCAGTACGCCTCGCTGCTCGGCGACGAGCAGGCCAGCTACGAACTGGCGCTGCACTTCCGCCGCGAGGCGCAGCCCCTGCTCGCGGCGCAGTACGAGACGCTCGCCATCGCGCTCGGCTACCGGCCTCCATCGGCGCTCGACCACGTCCGCAAATAGGGAGCGCGCCCCAGGCCGGCGCGCGACCCGCCACCTATGATGAATTCGACCGGTTTCCCAGCAGGGGAGCCGGGCAGGCGGCCGGTGGCCGCACATCCTGGGTGCACATGTTCGACTACCTCGTCGTCGGCGGCGGTTCCGCCGGTTGCGTGCTCGCGGGCAGGCTGAGCGAAGACCCCGAGACGCGCGTCGGCCTGCTCGAGGCCGGCCCGCACGACCGCAGCGTGCTGATCCACTGCCCCGCTGGGCTCGCCGTGATGGCGCAGACCGGCACCGCGAACTGGGCGTTCGAGACCGTGCCGCAGGCCGGGCTGGGGGGTCGTCGGGGCTACCAGCCACGAGGCAAGGTGCTGGGCGGGTCGAGCTCGATCAACGCGATGATCTACCTGCGCGGCCAGCGCGAGGACTACGACGGCTGGGCCGCGGCCGGCAATCCGGGCTGGGCCTGGGACGATGTGCTGCCGTACTTCAAGCGCGCCGAGCACAACGAGCGCGGCGCCGACGAGTGGCACGGCGCCGGCGGGCCGCTCAACGTGATGGACCTGCGCAGCCCGAACCGGTTCGCTGCGCTCTTCGTCGAGGCGGCGCGCCAGGCCGGGCACCCTCTCAATCCGGACTTCAACGGCCCGCGCCAGGACGGCGTCGGCGCCTACCAGGTCACGCACCGCGACGGCGAGCGCTTCAGCGCGGCGAAGGCCTATCTCGCCCCGCACCGGGGGCGTCCCAACCTCGAGGTGATGACCGACGCCCGCGCCACGCGCATCGTGCTCGAGGGAAGGCGTGCCGTCGGCGTCGAGGTGCAGCAGGGCGGGGAGCGCCGCACGCTGCGCGCGCGGCGCGAGGTGATCGTGTGCGCCGGCGCGCTGCAGTCGCCGCAGTTGCTGATGCTGTCGGGCATCGGGCCGGGCGAGCACCTGCGGGCGCAAGGGCTCGGCGTCGTGCACGACCTGCCGGGAGTGGGCCGTCACCTCCACGACCACCCCGACGTCGTCCTGGTGGTCGACGCGCCGCGCCTCACCGAGCTGTTCGGCGTCTCGCCGGCCGGGCTGTGGAACGTGCTCAAGGGCATCCGCGAGTGGCGCGCGCAGCGCAGCGGCATGCTGACGACCAACTTCGCCGAGGCCGGCGGCTTCCTGCGCAGCCGTCCCGACGAGCCGACGCCCGACCTGCAGCTGCACTTCGTCGTCGGCAAGCTGGTCGACCACGGACGCAAGGTGGTGCTCGGGCACGGCTACTCGTGCCACGTCTGCGTGCTGCGGCCGAGGAGCCGCGGCCGCGTCGCGCTGGCCAGCGCCGACCCGCTCGCCGCGCCGCTCGTCGACCCGGCCTTCTTCGCCGAGCGCGACGACCTCGACCGGCTGATGGCCGGCGTCAGGCTCACGCGCGAGATCCTGCGCCAGCCCGCCCTCGCGGCCCTCGGCGGCCGGGAGACGAAGACCTCGGCCGACGCGCAGGACGATCCCGGCATCGAGGCCTTCGTGCGCGCCCGGGCCGACACCATCTACCACCCGGTCGGCACGTGCCGCATGGGGCCCGGGCCGCTCGACGTCGTCGACGCCCAGCTGCGCGTGCACGGCATCGACGCGCTGCGCGTCGTCGACGCGTCGATCATGCCGGCCATCGTCTCGGGCAACACCAACGCTCCGGTGATCATGATTGCCGAAAAGGCGTCCGACATGATCCGCGCCGCTGCGCGCGCCGCCTGAGGAGGCGGCCCAAACGAAAACCCCTCCGCACCGTCGCCGGGGGAGGGGCCGATGGCCGGGGCCATCATCGGGGCTCCGGAGGGTCTGTGTCCGGGGCCCCTGACGCGCAGGGACTGCGCCGTCCATGGATGCGTCACTCTGGACGCGCTTGCAGGATAGCCCCGGCGCCGGTGCGCGGCAACAGCTTTCGTCAATCGGCCGCGCGGCCGCGATGGCGTGGCGGCCGGCTCAGCGCGAGGCTCCGAGCAGACGCTCGACGAGCGGCGCGACGCGCTGGCTGACCGCGGCGTCCATCGCGATCGGGCGCCCCCATTCGCGCGACGTCTCGCCAGGCCATTTGTTCGTCGCGTCGAGGCCCATCTTTCCGCCGAGGCCGCTCACCGGCGAGGCGAAGTCGAGGTAGTCGATCGGCGTGTTCTCGACCAGCAGCGCGTCGCGCACCGGATCCATGCGCGTCGTGATCGCCCAGATCACTTCCTTCCAGTCGCGGATGTCGACGTCGTCGTCGGTCACGACGATGAACTTCGTGTACATGAACTGGCGCAGGAAGCTCCACAGCCCGAACATCACCCGCTTGGCGTGTCCGGGGTAGCTCTTGCGGATGCTGATCACCGCGAGGCGGTAGCTGCAGCCCTCGGGTGGCAGGTAGAAGTCGACGATCTCGGGAAACTGCCTCTTCAGGATCGGCACGAAGACCTCGTTGAGCGCCACGCCGAGGATCGCGGGCTCGTCGGGCGGCTTTCCGGTGTAGGTGCTGTGGTAGATCGGATCGCGCCGGTGCGTGATGCGGTCGACGCGGAAGACCGGAAACCAGTCCTGCTCGTTGTAGTAGCCCGTGTGGTCGCCGAAAGGCCCCTCGAGCGCGTGCAGGTGGCCGTCCTTCTCCTTCAGCGGCACGCCGTGCTCCGAGCGCCCATCGAAGCCGGGATGGGCAACCGGGACGTGGCCCTCGAGCACGATCTCGGCGCTGGCCGGCACCTGGAGCTTGAGTTCGCCCTCGCCGACGGACGAGTCGGCGACCTCGGTGCGTCCGCCGCGCAGCAGCCCCGCGAACTGGTACTCCGACAGCGTGTCGGGCACCGGCGTCACCGCGCCGAGGATCGTCGCCGGGTCGGCGCCCAGCGCCACCGCGATCGGAAACGGCCGGCCCGGGTTCGCGCGCGCGAAGTCGCGGAAGTCGAGCGCGCCGCCGCGGTGCGCGAGCCAGCGCATGATGGTCTCGCGGCGGCCGATGACCTGCTGGCGGTAGATCCCAAGGTTCTGGCGCCGGCGCGGCGTGGCCACCCCTTGAGGGCCTCGCGTGACCACCAGTCCCCAGGTGATCAGCGGCCCGGCATCGCCCGGCCAGCAGGTCTGCACCGGCAGCGTGCCGAGGTCGACGTCGCCGGCCTCGACCACCACCTGCTGGCAGCCGGGCTGCCGCACGACGGCGGGCTTCATGTCCCAGACGGCCTTGGCCATCTGCAGCAGCTTGCCCGCGTCCTTCAGGCCCTTCGGCGGCTCGGGCTCCTTGAGCGCCGCGAGCAGGCGGCCGACGTCGCGCAGTTCCGCCGCCGACTCTGCCCCCATGCCCAGGGCCACTCGTTCAGGGGATCCGAACAGGTTGATCAGGCACGCGATCCGGTGGCCGGCAGGCTGCGTGAAGAGTACCGCGGGCCCGCCGGCTCTCAGCAGTTGATCGCCGATCGCCGTCATTTCGAGCCGGGGCGAGACCGGTTCGGCCACTTTGCGCAGCTGTCCGCGCCGCTCGAGCTGGTCGATGAAGTCCCGGAGGTCGGCGTATTTCATTCCAATTTGGCATCAAACATGAATGTCTTATTCTTGACCGCGTATTTAGCGATTCCTAGAATCGCGTCGATTCAGTAGATCGAGGGTTAACCCTCGAACTGGATGCAGTCACCGGCACGCCGGCCGGCATCGAAGCCCGGCGGCCCGAGGTGACGTCCGATGCGGCTTCGTACAGAGTCGCCGGCGATTATGTCCAGGGGTGCCGCGGGCCCGGCCGATGCAAGGCCTCGTGCGGTGGACATTGGCAGTGAGGAGTCGACGATGAAAGCGATGGACGCGCTGAGGTCCGCGCGCCAGGCCGCCGGTCGTTCGCTCGGGGTCTTCGCCCGTGACGTCGGTCACGGGTTGCTGGAACTGGGGCACAACACGCTCGCGCTCGTCGGGCTGGCGGTGGTGGCGGCGACGGTGTTCGCCGCCGGCCGCGCCGACCTGCGGCACCAGATCGAGGTCGTGGCCTTCGACTGGCTGCAGACGCGGCACGAGGAACGCTCGCTGCGCGACGGCAACCTGCTCGTCGCGGTGGCCGAGCCCGATGCGATCGCGCGCGCGACCGCGGTCGATCCGCAGACCCTGCCGCGCGAGCAGGCCGCCGTGACGAGCTGGATCTCGCGCCGCTACAAGGTCGCGCCCGAGCCCATCGCCCGCCTCGTGCAGGAGGCCTGGGACATCGGCACCAAGGCCGGTCTCGACCCGACGCTGATCCTCGCGATCATGGCCGTCGAGTCGAGCTTCAACCCGTTCGCGCAGAGCTCGGTCGGCGCGCAGGGGCTGATGCAGGTGCTGACGCGGGTGCACACGGACAAGTACGAGGCGTTCGGCGGCGTCCATGCCGCCTTCGACCCGGTAGCCAACCTGCGCGTCGGCGTGCAGGTGCTCAAGGAATGCATCCGCCGTGCCGGCAGCCTGCACGACGGCCTTCGGTTCTACGTCGGCGCCGCGCTGCTCGAGACGGACAACGGATATGTCGGACGCGTCCTCGCCGAGCACGGCTTCCTGCGCAGCGTGGCCGACGGCGGCCGCGTGCCGACGAACGTTTCCAACGCAGCGCCTGCGCCGCGCGAGGCGGCCGCCCCGGGGGCGCCGGCGTCGGGCCAGGCGACTCCCGGCTCCGACCCGGCGACGCCCGAGCGGGTCGCGCTGGCCCGCTGACGGCGGCGCCGGCCCCTCCGCTAAACTGGGCGCCTGCGCGACTGGCGATGAGGGGCCGCCCGGCCCCGAGGTGGACGACCACCGTGGAGCGCAGGCCGGCCGCGCTCCGGACCCGCCGTTCGCCTGGGCAGCCCTCGACCGCGTCGCACGCGGCACTCGAAGGCCCTTCACACCGAAGAGGACTGCCATGTTCGACCGCACCCAATCCACGATCGCCCGCGTCGACCCCGAGCTGTGGGCCGCGATCGAAGCCGAGAACCGGCGCCAGGAAGAGCACATCGAGCTCATCGCGAGCGAGAACTACACCAGCCCCGCCGTGATGGCCGCGCAGGGCAGCCAGCTCACCAACAAGTACGCCGAGGGCTACCCCGGCAAGCGCTACTACGGCGGCTGCGAGAACGTCGACATCGCCGAGACGCTGGCCATCGAGCGCTGCAAGGCGCTGTTCGGCGCGCAGTTCGCCAACGTGCAGCCCAACTCGGGCAGCCAGGCCAACCAGGCGGTGTTCTTCGGGCTGCTGCAGCCCGGCGACACCATCATGGGCATGAGCCTGGCCGAGGGCGGGCACCTGACGCACGGCATGCCGCTCAACATGAGCGGCAAGTGGTTCAAGGTGGTGAGCTACGGGCTCGATGCGAACGAGGCCATCGACTACGACGCGATGGA
>JALORQ010000222.1 GCA_025458805.1 Rubrivivax sp. | reverse complement strand
CCCCGCACGCGGCACCGGGGATCGAGGCCTTCGTGCGTGCCATCGTCGCGCCGCACGTGGTGCCCTCGCCGGACCCGCAGCTCGCCCAGCTCGTGGCCGCGGTCGACTTGGCGACGGCGTCGCAGATGCGCGCGGTGCTGCACGACCCCGGCTTCCAGGCGCTCGAGGCCGCCTGGCGCGGCGTCGCCTGGTTGGTCTCGGCGCTCGAGCTCGATGAGCCGCTGCAGTTGCATCTCTTCGACGTCTCGCGCGACGAGGTGCTGGCCGACATCATCGGCGCGGGCGGTCAGGTCGAGCGCAGCGGGCTGCACGCCGCCCTCGTCGACCGCTGGCGCAACCAGCCGGGCGGCGAGCCGTGGAGCGTGCTCGCCGGGCTCTGGCGATTCGGGCCGTCGGACGCCGACATCGGTCTGCTCGCGGCGCTCGGCATCGTGGCGTCGCAGGCCGGCGGCCCGTTCCTCGGCGATGCCGAGCGGTCGCTCGCCGGCCCGGCCGACGACCCCGCGCTCGCCGGCTGGCGCACGCTGCGCGGCAGCGAGGTCGCGCCCTGGATCGGGCTCGCGGCGCCGCGCGTGCTGCTGCGGCTGCCCTATGGCCGCTCGACCGACCCGATCGAGCGCTTCGCGTTCGAGGAGCTGCCCGGCGGGCCCGGGCACGACCGGCTGCTCTGGGGCAGCGCCGCGCTGGCCTGCATGCTGGCCATCGGCCGGGCCTTCGGCGAGCGAGGCTGGGCCTTCGAGCCCGGCGACGTACGCGAGATCGGCGACCTGCCCGCCTTCGTCTACACCACCGGCGACGGGTCGCGCGAGATGCAGGCCTGCGCCGAGCACTACCTCGGAGAGCAGGCCCTGCAGGCCCTGCTCGACGCCGGGATCATGGCGCTGGCCAGCCATCGCCATCGCAATGCGGTGACGATCCCGCGTTTCCAGTCGATCGCATCGCCGGCGCAGGGGCTGGCGGGGCTCGGCGCGTCGGCCGCTGCCGGCGCGCGTTGAGGGGCCGCTCCAGTGCCACCGCCCGACGCGTCGTCATCGGGCCGCGCGGTCGACAGCGCGGTGCAGCCCTGCCCGCCGCGACACCGCTTCGCGCTCGAGCTGCTGCCCGCCGATGCGACCGCAGCGCGTCCGGCCTGGTGGCCGCCGCGGCCGCTGAGGGCCTACGCGCGGGAACCGTTCGACATCTCGCTCGCGGGCGTCGGCCCGTCGCAGCGGCTCGACGGCGCGGGAAGCTTCCGCGCCTCGGGCCTGCCGGGCGGCGATGCCGAGGTCGAGTTCGCCGAACTGCTCTCCAGCGTCGAGGATGCGCTGGCGCGCGGACGCCGTCCCTGAGCCGCACACGGCGCGACGGTCTGCACCGAGATGGCCATTCCGTGGGAGCAGATCGACGCGCCGCTAGGCGGGCTGGCCTGCGACGCCGATCACCGCGTCGAGGTGCAGCGCGAGGCGATCCCGATCGTCTTCGTCCCCGGCATCATGGGCAGCCGCTTGCGGCTGGCCGGCACCGACGGCAGCGGCGAGAACGCGCAGGGGCTGCCCAACCTGCGGTGGGAACCCACGGCAGGCTGGCTGTTCCGCAACCTGTCGGGCGAGCCGCCGGAGCACCGCAAGGCCCTCGTGATCGGCGACGCGTTCAACCCGGGCTACCTCGAGGTCGACAACGACACGCCGGTCGGTGACGGCTTCCGCGGCATCATGGCCGAGTACCGGGGCTTCCTCAGGGAGCTTCGCGACCGCGACTGGGGAGCGATCGCGAAGGTGTTCGAGTTCCCGGTCTATGCCGTCGGCTACAACTGGACCGGCGACGCGGGCCAGGCTGGAGCATTGCTGGCCGCGCGCATCGACGAGATCGTCGCCGAGGCGGCTCGGGTGGTCGGCCGCTGCGAGAAGGTGATCCTGGTCAGCCACTCGATGGGCGGCCTCGTCTGCCGCGCCGCATCGGGGATGGCCGGCGCCGAGGGACGCATCCTCGGCATCGTCCACGGCGTGCAGCCGGCCTGGGGTTCGGGGGCAGCCTACTGGCGCATCAAGGCCGGGTTCGAGGGCGGCGGGATCGTCGGTCGGCTGGTCTCGCGCTTCCTCGGCCCGACCGGGCGGCACACCACGATCATCCTGGGCAACTCGATCGGCGGCCTCGAACTGCTGCCGAACCGGCGCTACGTGCTCAACGACGGCCAGCCGTCCTGGCTGCACGTCGTCGACGACGCGGGCGAGACCCGGCTGCCGATGGACCGCGACCCGTACGGCGAGATCTACCGCGTGCCGGCACAGACCCGCAAGCCGACCGGCGGTGCGCCGAGCGGCAACACCTGGTGGGGCCTGGTCGATCCCGACCTGCTGGACCCCGGCCGACCGGCCGCCGACGCCCCCGCGGCCGAGGGAGACCTCGACGCCCTGCTCGGCGGCGCCGTCGACCCGTGGGCGTCGTACCTGTCGCTGCTCGACGTCGCCGAGTCGTTCCACGACGGCCTCGACACCTACACGCATCCACACACCTTCCACTTCCACGGCCGGGGGCTGAAGACCGCCGAATTCGTGCGCTTCGAGTGCGAGACCAACTGGCTCTGGTCGGACCCGTACCGGACACGCGGCTTCAAGGGCTTCTACCGCGACGCACGAGGTCGCGACATGCAGGCCGTGCTGCAGGACCCGGCCGGCGATGGCGACGGCACCGTGCCGGTGTCGTCGGCGACGTTCCAGGGCGGCCCCGCGCTGCCCGACCCGGGCGATCCCGGATGCCCTGGATTCGACGACCTCGACCACCAGTCGGCCTACGAGCGCGGGCCGGTGCAGCGCTACACGATCGCGGCGATCACCGCCCTGGCGCAGCTGCGCTATCGCGAGGTGCGCGGTGGCTGAGACCACGCCTTGCCCGCCGGCGCGCCCGTCCGGGCCCGCCGCGCGCGTCGCGCTGCGCCTGGGCGCGCTCGCCCTGTCCGTGGCCGTCCAGGCCTGCAGCGCGCAGCCGGTCCCGGCCGGCGCGCCCCCCACGAGGACCGACACCATGGCCCCAGTTCCTTCGGTCGCCGCGGCCCGCGGCGGCGACGCCTGCATCGGCCGCTTCGGCCTCGTCCTGCCCGAGGGCTGGATGCCGACCGGGCGCGAGCAGCGCATCTTCTTCACCCGCGTCGACGACGACCTGCCGCAGCTCGCCCCGGGCGTGTCCGCGGCCGACGCGGCGCGGCGCGTGCTGCGCGGTGACGCTCCGCCGTCCGACCCCGTGCTGCGCGAGTTCGTGCTCGACGGCGTCGGCGCCGCGGCCTGGTTCGGTCTCGGCAGCAGGACCAGCCCGAACGTGAGGCTGGTCGCGCTGGCCGGCCGGCCCGACGCCGGCCTGCGCATGGAAGCGCTGGCGACGCGCGGGCGCGAGGCGCAGGTCGAGACCGGTCTGCGCCAGCTGGCGGCCGGTTACCGGACGGGGGTGCAGGCGGGCTTCTGCCTGGCGCGCGGCGCCATCGTGCTCGGACCCAGCCGCAGCGAGTCGGCCCGCCTCGTCGCCACGCGCTCCGCCCCGGCGCCGATGCGCCTGAGCATCTCGACGCGGACGGTGGAGCAGCCGCGCGAGGACGGTCCCCTCGCCGACCCGGCGGCAGACGCCGCGGCCATGGCCGGCAGCGGTACGTCGATCCGGGCGCAGCCGCCGCGCGAGCGCACCGTCGCCGGCCTCGAGGGCCGCGACACGCGCGGCGAGCTCGTCGAGGACGGCAAGCCGGCGCAGGCGGTCTACCGGTTCTTCTTTCCCGGCCGCGCCGGCGACGCGATGGCCCCCGAGCTCATCGTGGCCCTCGACGGCCCGGTTGTGCAGCGGCCGCTGCTGGACGAGACGTGGGCGTCCGTGCTCGATTCGATGCGCCTGCTGCCCGCGCGCTGAGCCTGGGGGCGCCGATGCTCACCGTCCGCCGCGACCAGCTCCAGGCGCTGGGCCAGCGCATGCGCGAGCGTTTCGTCGACGAGCAGACGCGGCGGCTGGCCGCTACCGAGGCGATGCCGCCGGCGCGCGAGGCGGTCGCTGCGCGTGTCGCACGCGGCTTGTCGCTCGGCTTCCGCAC
>JALORQ010000081.1 GCA_025458805.1 Rubrivivax sp. | reverse complement strand
GGCGATGTGCAGCAGCGCCATGCCCGGGGCCTCGTAGATGCCGCGGCTCTTGGCCTCGATGATGCGGTTCTCGATCTGGTCGCACATGCCCAGGCCATGCCGGCCGCCGATCGCGTTGGCCTCGGCGAAGAGATCGACCATCGAGGCGAACGTGCGGCCGTTGAGCGCCACCGGCACGCCTTCCTCGAAGCGCACCGACACGACCTCGGCCTTCACCTCGACCTCGGGCTTCCAGAACGCCACGCCCATGATCGGGTTCACGATCGTGAGGCCCTTGTCCAGGAACTCCAGGTCCTTGGCCTCGTGCGTGGCGCCGAGCATGTTGCTGTCGGTGCTGTAGGCCTTCTCGACCGACATCTTGTAGTCGAAGCCGTTGGCGACGAGGTACTCGCTCATCTCCCTGCGGCCGCCCAGTTCGTCGATGAAGCGCTGGTCGAGCCAGGGCTTGTAGATGCGCAGTTGCGGGTTGGCGAGCAGCCCGTAGCGGTAGAAGCGCTCGATGTCGTTGCCCTTGTACGTGCTGCCGTCGCCCCAGATGTGCACCCCGTCGTCGCGCATCGCGACGACCAGCGCGGTGCCGGTGACCGCGCGCCCCAGCGGCGTGGTGTTGAAGTAGGCCTGGCCCCCGGTACTGACGTGGAACGCACAGCTCTGGATCGCCGCGATGCCCTCGGCGACCAGCTGCGGGCGGCAGTCGACCAGCCGCGCGATCTCGGCGCCGTAGGCACGGGCGCGGCGCGGGATGTCGTCGTAGTCGGTCTCGTCGGGCTGGCCCAGGTGCGCGGTGTAGGCGCAGGGGATCGCGCCCCGGGCGCGCATCCAGTGGACGGCGGCGCTGGTGTCCAGGCCGCCCGAGAAGGCGATGCCGACGCGCTCGCCGGCGGGCAGGGATTGCAGGATCGTGGAGCTCATCGGTGGGCAGCCGCAACGGGACGATGGCGCGATTGTCTCGCGACCGTCGTGCCGCTTCCGGCGGCTGCCGCCGCCGCGTGGTCAGTCGCCGGCCGCGACCGCGCGCAGCGCCGGCAGGTCGAGCACCTGCAGCGTGTAGCCGGCCACCGAGATCAGCCCCTTGCGCGACAGGCTGCGCATCAGGCGCGACAGCGTCTCGGGCGTGATCGCGAGCTGCGACGCGATGTCGCGCTTGCGCTCGGACAGGCGCACCGTGCCGCGCAGACCCGCTGCATCGAGCACGTTGCAGCGCTGGACGAGCCACGCAGCGAAGCGGGCCGGCGCATCCTTGTGCATCAGCTCGTGGGTGTTGACCGAGAGGCTCTGCACCTCGCGCGCCAGGCTCACCACCAGGCGCTGCGCGATGAGCGGGTGCGTCACCATCTGCTGCTGCAGCGCCTCGCGCGGCAACTCGACGACGACGACCTCGGTCGTCGCGCAGGCGTCGATCGCATGCGTGGCGTCGAGCCAGGCCGAGCTCTGGTCGAGCCAACCCGGCGCACGCACCGGGCGCTCGATGTGAAACACGCCGTCGCCGCCGCGGTAGCCGAGCGCCGCCTCGCCGACGCGCAGCCCGACCAATGCCGTGGCCGGCTCGTGGTGGCCGAAGATCGGCGCCCCTGCGGCTACGGTGCGCATGCGCGCGATCGACCCCAGCGCCTGGAGCTCGGCCGCCGACAGCTGCGGGGCGCCGAGCAGCGCGTTCCATGCGCGGGCGTCAACCGACGCCGCATCGACGAAGCCCGTGCCCCGGCCCGTCGACGGCACGCCGCGCGCGGCGGACGGCAGCGGCCGCTCGGCGAGGGCCGACACGGCTTCGGACGGGCGCATGGAGGTCTGCATCGGTGCTGGGCTGCGACTCGCGCTCGGGCGTGAGCTTGCACCGTCACTGTCGGGCACGGTGACGAGGCCCCGCTTGCGCCAGATCAAGCGGCCGCCAAGAGGGCGCGTCCTCCGGCGCCGCCCTCAGGTCACGAGCAGCGCGCGGAAATCGTTGACGTTGGTGAACGTCGGACCGGTGACGACCAGGTCGCCGAGCCCGCCGAAGAAGCGGTAGGCGTCGTGGCGGTCGAGCATCTCGGCCGGCTTGAGGCCCGCGGCTGCGGCGCGCGCCAGCGTGTCGGGGGTCACGAACGCGCCTGCGTTGTCCTCGATGCCGTCGATGCCGTCGGTGTCGGCGGCCAGCACGTGGACACCGGGCTCGCCCTGCAGCGCGATGGCGCAGCCGAGCAGGAACTCGGTCGCGCGCCCGCCGCGGCCGCCACGCGCGCGCACGGTCACCGTGGTCTCGCCGCCGGACAGGATCACGCAGGGCCGCCCGAAGGGCTCGCCGCGCCGCCGCACCGCGCGCGCCAGCGCGGCGTGCACCTTGCCGACCTCGCGGCTCTCGCCTTCGATCTCGTCGGACAGCACGTGGGCGCCGATGCCGGCCGCACGCGCGCGAGCGGCGGCCGCCTCGAGACTCTGCCACGGCGTCGCGACGACATGCACGGCGTGGCCCGCGAAGCGCGCGTCGCCCGGCTTGGGCGTCTCGAACGCCCCGCTCTCGAGGCCCGCCAGCGCGGCCGGGGGCAGCGCGATGCCGTAGCGGCGGCAGATCGACAGCGCGTCGGCGCAGGTCGTCGCGTCGGGCACCGTCGGGCCGCTCGCGATCACCGCCGGATCGTCGCCGGGGACGTCGCTGATCAGCAGCGAGACCACGCGCGCCGGCGCGCACAGCCCGGCGAGCCGTCCGCCCTTGATCGCCGAGAGGTGCTTGCGCACGCAGTTCATCTCGTCGATCGCGGCGCCGCTGGCCAGCAGCGCGCGGCTGACGGTCTGCTTGTCCTCGAGAGTGAGGCCCGGCGCCGGCATCGAGAGCAGCGCCGAACCGCCGCCCGAGATCAGCGCGATCACGAGGTCGTGGTCGCGCAGCCCCTGCGTGAGTTCGACGATGCGGGCCGCAGCCCGGCGCCCGGCCTCGTCGGGCACCGGGTGCGCGGCCTCGACGACCTCGATGCGCCCGGGCCGTTCGCGGTAGGCCGGCGGGACGTGGCCGTAGCGAGTGACCACGAGCCCCGACAGCGGCGCGTCGGCGGGCCACAGCGCGTCGAGCGCGGCCGCCATCGCGCCGCCGGCCTTGCCGGCACCGACGACGACGGTCCGGCCCTTCAGCGGGTCGGGCGGCGGGGGCAGGTGCCGCGCCAGCACCTCGGCGGGCAGCGCGCGCGCGACCGCGGCGTCGTACAGGCCGCGGAGAAAACCGCGCGGGTCGGTGCGGGGATCGGGCAGCGGAACGTCGGGCATCATCGGGCGCCGGCAGGCGCGCGAGGGGGACGCGGCCGGTCGCCGCAGCATACGCGAAGGCTGCGTCGCCGCACCGATCCGCCGACCGCACCCGCGCGCGAGGGCAGCTCGGCGCCCGCCCGTGCCAGGCGTACGCGGGGCTAGACGACCCGGCAGGCGTCCTCGAAGGGGAGGCGCGGACTGCGCGGGAAGAGCTTGCCGCGGTCGCCGGTGCCGAGGGTGCAGACGAAATTGGTCCGGACCGTGGTGCCGGCCCAGAACGCGGCATCGACCTGCGCGGCGTCGAAGCCGCTCATCGGCCCGCAATCCAGCCCGAGCGCGCGCGCGGCGACGATCAGGTACGCGCCCTGCAGGCTCGAGTTGCGAAAGGCGGTGGCCTCGATCAGCGCCGGCTTGCCGGCGAACCACGAGCGCGCGTCGGTATGCGGGAAGAGCTCGGGCAGCCGCTCGTGGAACGCGAGGTCCATGCCGACGATTGCGGTCACGGGCGCCTGCCGCACCTTCGCGACGTTGCCCGGGCTCATGCACGCGGCGAGCCGCTCCCTCGCCTCGGCCCCGGTGACGAATACGAAGCGCGCGGGGCTGCTGTTGGCCGACGTCGGCCCCCACTTGAGCAGGTCGTAGAGCGCGCGCAGCGTGCCCTCGGGCACCGGCACGTCGAGGTAGCCGTTGTGCGTGCGGGCTTCGGTGAAGAGCTGTTCGGTGGTGACGTTCATGACGGACGGTGTGGTGGCCGGCGGCAGGGCCGGGGCGCCGGCACACTTGGCCGCGGCGGCCCGACAATTCTCGGATGTTCCAGCCCTCCCAGCACGACGTGCGGCGCTTCTTCTGCGCCGCGTACCGGCAATGGCGCGACGGCCTGCCTCTCGGGCCGATGGAGTCGATCGCCGCCCGCTGGATCGCCGAGCACCCCGAGTACCACGCCGATCTGGCGGACGAGGCCGCGGCGCTGGCCGCGGTCTACACGGTGGAGGACGGCCGCACCAATCCGTTCCTGCATCTGGCGATGCACCTCACGATCGACGAGCAGTGCAGCATCGACCAGCCCGCCGGCATCCGCCAGGCCGTGCAGGTGCTGGCCGCACGCCGCGGCACGCCGCACGCGGCGCACCACGAGGTCATGGAATGCCTGGGCGAGATGGTCTGGACTTCGCAGCGCAGCGGGCTGCCGCCGGACGGGCTGGCGTACGTGGACGCGGTGCGGCGGCGTGCGACGGCCTGAACGCGCCGCGGTCAATCGAGCCGGTCGACGAGCGCCATCACGTCGGCGAGCTTCGGCACCTGCCCCTTGCCGCCGATGCTCGCCACCGGCGCCGTCCCGCTGATCCCGGCCAGCCCCGGCTCGTGGTCGCAGTAGATGCCCACCGTCGGGCGGCCGAGCGCCGCGGCCAGGTGCGTGAAGCCGGTGTCCAGGCCGACGACGCGCTCGGCGCCGGCCAGCACGGCGGCCATGTCGCCGACGCGAAGGAACGGCGGCACCGCGCCGTCGCAGCCGGCGGCGATGCGCTCGGCCAGCGTCTGCTCGGCCTCGCTGCCCCACAGCACGACCGGCGTGCGGCCCTGCTCGGCGAAGCGCCGGCCGATAGCGATCCAGCGCGACTCGGGCCAGAGCTTCTCGGCCCGGCTCGCATTCGGGATCAGCACGGCATATCGCGGCGGCGACTTCCACGAGGGAGCCGGCGCGCGCAGTCCGAAGTCGGGCGCCGTCGCCGGCATCGCGTAGCCGGCGTGGGCGGCCATCAGCCGCCGGCAGCGCTCGACCGCGTGCAGCTCGCGCGGGACGGCCGCCGTGCGCGCGTACAGGCGCGCCGCCCAGGGTTCGCGGATGCTCGAGGCGTCGTAGCCGGCCACCGGCGCGGCCGCCTGGCGCGCCCACAGCGCGCTCTTGACCAGCCCCTGCAGGTCGACGACGAGGTCGTAGCGCTCGGCGCGCAACGCGTCGCGCAGCGCACGCATCGCCTGCCAGGTGGCGCCTTCGAACAGGCGGCGGCGCCACTTGCGCCACGCCATCGGCCAGACGCGGCGCACGCCGGGGTGCAGCTGCGGGATGGCCGCGAACGGCGCCTCGACCAGCCAGTCGACCACCGTCCCCGGACGCGCGTGCAGCAGGTCGCCGACCGCGGGCAGCGCATGCACGACGTCGCCCATCGACGAGGTCTTGACGACCAGCAGCTTCATGCCGGCTTGGACGCGCCGCCGCTGTTCACGCAGCGCCGCCCGCCGCCTGCCGCTCGCGCACGAGCACCGGGTTGAAGCGCGGGTCGTTGTACATCTTGAACTGCCGGTAGACCTTGAAGTAGGCGCGTCCGGCGGCGGCATCGGCGAGCAGCGCGTCGAGGCAGCCGGCGAGGTCGTCGCGCTGCTGCAGCAGGCGCGCAAGGCGCGCGCGGCTGGCCTCGCGGTGCACCTCGTCGACGTCGTCGCGCAGCGTCTGCGCGCGCATCGCGTGCATCTTGAGCGCGAGGATCGAGAGGCGGTCGATCATGCTGCCCGCGGTCTCGCTGTTGAGGCGGGCGCCGGCCGGCACCGTCGAGCGCGGCGCGTCGGTGCGCGCCGAGGCCTCGTCGACGAGGCCGAGCGAGGTCAGCAGCAGTTCGTCGACGCGCTCGGTGGCGTCGTTTCGCGCCTGGTTGAAGCGGTCGATCGCGCGCTTGTTGGCGGCGATCTCGGCGTCGGCCACCGTGGTGCGCCGCGCCAGGTCTTCCTCGGCCCAGAGCAGGCTGTTGAAGCGGTGGTTGGTGCGCACCCAGTGCCACAGATCGGGCACGTCCGGCGTCGGCTCGTCGCGCGGCGGCCAGCCGGGCGCGGCGAGCAGGCGGTCGTGCAGCGCGGTGACGTCGGCGGCGGCGATGGGCAGGCTCATGCGGCGGTCGCACCGGCCCGGGAGACGTCGGCGCGGGTGTCAGAATGGTCATCGATTATCCGCGCCATGCCGAACCCGCCCCGACCGCTGATCGTGCGCCTGCGCAACTGGGTCGGCGACGTGACTCTGGGGGTGCCCGCCCTGCAGCGGCTGGCCGATGCGGGCTACGCCCTGCAGCTGGTCGGTCGCGGGTGGGCGCGCGACCTTCTCGCCGGTCACGGCTGGCACGTGCACGTGCAGCCGAAGCCGATGCGCGAGCGCGTGGCCCAGCTGCGTGCGCTGGCGCACGAGGCACGGACGAGGGACCCCGGCTTCGACCGCCGTCTGAACGCCGTCTGCTTCCCGTACTCGCTGTCGAGCGCGCTGGAGATGCGCCTGGCCGGGTTGCGCGCCATCGGCCACGCGCAGGAGGGCCGCAGCCTGCTGCTGGCACGCCGTCTGCCGCGGCCGCGAGGCGTGCACGAGCTGCAGGTCTACTGGGACCTCGCCAGTGCGCTGCTCGGCGAAGCCGCGCCGCTGCCGGCGACGATCGGATTGCGCGTCGCGCCCGGGGCCGCGGAGTCCGCCGCCGCGCTGCGGCGGGAGCACGGCATCGCGCCGGGCTACGTCGTGATCTGCCCCTTTGCCGGCGGCACCTGGGCGGGCGGCGACAAGACCTGGCCCGCGTTCCCCGAGTTCGCCGCCGAAGATCTCGCTGCGCTCGGCCGCGACGTGCTGGTCTGCCCCGGCCCGGGCGAGGAGGGCGTCGCGCGCGATCGGTTCCCGCGCGCCGTGCGTCTCGAAGGAGTGCGGCTCGGCGTCTATGCTGCGCTGCTGCGCGATGCCGCGCTCATGGTCTCCAACGACACCGGTCCCGGGCATCTCGCCGCCGCGGTCGGCACGCCGCTGGTGTCGGTGCTGGGCCCCAGCGACCCCGCGCTGTGGCACGCGTGGGGGCCGCGGGTCACGTTGCTCGGAGGCGCCGGCTCCTGGCCGTCGCGAGACGAGGTGCGGGCGGCGGTGGTCGGCGCGCTCCGAGCGGGCTGACGCGGCGCACGAAGGCCCGGCCGGCGGCCCGTGCCGGGTGGCCCGGACCTGCGCTCCCGGTCCGTGGCCTGCGGGGCGGATCGCGTCGCCCGGGGGTGCATTCCCCCGCGCGAGGGCCCTCCACGGGCACCACCGTCGGGGGAATGCCAGGCGCGGACGTGCTCCGCACAATGCGCCTCAACCCGATCGCCGAAGCAACCCCGGGGCGGCGGCCGGGCCCCAAGCGTGAACCCAACCTCAGCCTTCAAGGAGATCGCCATGTTCCGTCGCATCTTCGCCGCCGCCCTCGCCGCCGTCGCGTTCAACGCCTTCGCCGCGCTCGACGTCAACCAGGCCAGCCAGGCCGAACTCGAGAGCATCAAGGGCATCGGTCCGTCGCTGTCGACGAAGATCCTCGATGCGCGCAAGTCGGGCAGCTTCAAGTCCTGGGCCGACCTGCAGGACCGCGTCTCGGGCATCGGGCCCGGCAACGCGGCGCGCTTCTCGCAGGCCGGCCTGACCGTCGCTGGGGCGAGCTTCACCGCCCAGGCCCCGGCCAAGGCCGCCGACAAGTCCGCAGCCGCCAAGTGAGCGGCGCGAGCGGGCGCGGCGCTCAGCCGCGCCCCTTGCCGTGCGCGCGACCCCGTCCACGGTCGTCGTCGTCACGGTCGTCGCCGCGCCAGTCGCGGGCGACATGGGCACGGGCCCACTCGTCGGTGACGAAGTACACCGGCGCCCCGCAGGCGTCGTAGCGCCCGCAGTGACGCCGCCAGTCGCGCCGGTGGCCGGGCGGCACCCACAGATGGACCGGTCGCGCCACGATGACCGGCCCGGGCACCACGACGATGGGTCGCGAGGTCCAGACCGTCGGCGCGGGCACGCGCCCGATGTCGATGCGCCCGTAGAGCCCCGGCTGGCCGACATGGATCGAGACGCCGACCTCGGCGGCACGCGCGGCTGGTGCCAGCAGGATGGCGGCGCCGAGCGCGGCGGCCGCGGCAGCGACGGCGAGGGCGGACTTCATCGGCAACTCCCGGCCTGGACGAGCACCGATGATCCCGGGCCGTCCCTTCCGTCGCGTTGCCGCGGTGACACGGGCGCAACCGGACGTTGCCGCCGGTGCCGCTCGTCACCAGCGGTCACTCGTAGACGATCTCGAGCGTGCCGCCGCGGGCCAGCGCGCGCCAGCCCGCCATCGCCTCGTCGCTGGGCCAGAAACGCGCGTCGTCGCCGAGATCGATCTCGGCCGCGAACCGCTCGCGCCGCACGCGCAGCCGCACGCCCAGGCCGAGCACGAGCTCGCCGAAGTCGCCCGGCTCGCGTCGCGCGGGCCACAGGCGCACGAGGTCGGGCAGCGGCGGGACCTCGGTCAGGTCGGGCGGCAGGTCGACGGCCAGCCAGCGCCCGAAGCGCGCACGCGCGCCGGGCAGGTCCCAGACGTGCTGCGCGGACAGCCGCAGGCCGCCGCTGAACCGGTCCGGCTGCAGCCGGCCCTGAACGAAGACGAGCTGGTCCTCGGCGACGACCTCGCGCCGCTCGGCCACCAGTTCCTCGGGCACGACGGCCTCGACGTGGTCGCTGCCGTCCTCGAGCCGCAGGATGACCACGCGTCCGCGCGCGCCGTTGACGGTGCGCGGGTCGGCGACGACGCCGGCGACGACCTGGGGCTCGCGGCTGTCGACGAGTTCGGCGATCGGGCGGCGCACGAAGCGCCGCACCTCGTCGCGGCAGGCATCGAAGAGGTGGCCCGACAGGTGGAAGCCCAGCGCGGCCTTCTCGTGCTGGAGCCGCTCGCGGATCGACCACGGCTCGGCGGCGACGAGCGCAGGCTCGTGCGTCCCCGCACCGTGGCTGTCGCCATCGCCGAAATCGAACAGGCCGGCCTGCAGGGCATTGGCCGCCTGCGTCTCGGCCCAGTCGAAGGCGAGGCCGACGCTGGCCAGCAGCGCCGCGCGACCGGCCTCGCGCGCGGGGTGCAGCGCATCGAAGGCGCCGGCCTTGACCAGCGCCTCGACGACACGCTTGCCGGCCGACTTGCGGTCGACGCGCGCGCAGAAGTCGAACAGGCTGTGGAACGGGCCGCCACCCGCGCCGCCCGCGCCCTCGCGCGCGGCCACGATGGCGTCGATCGCGGCCGCCCCGGTGCCCTTCACCGCGGCCAGCCCGTAGCGCACGGTGCGGTCGTCGACCGGCTCGAAGCGCGCCATCCCGCGGTTGACGTCCGGCGGCTCGAAGGCGATGCCGAACGCGCGCGCATCGGCCATCAGCACGCGCAGTTTGTCGGTGTCGTCGGCCTCGATCGTCATGTTGGCGGCAAAGAACTCCGCCGTGCAGTGCACCTTGATCCAGGCCGTGTGGTACGCGAGCAGCGAGTACGCCGCGGCGTGGCTCTTGTTGAAGCCGTAGCCCGCGAACTTCTCCATCAGGTCGAAGACCTCGTCGGCCCTCTCGGGCGCGATGCCCTTGGCGGCCGCGCCCTCGCGGAAGATGCCGCGGTGCTTGGCCATCTCCTCGGGCTTCTTCTTGCCCATCGCGCGGCGCAGCAGGTCGGCGCCGCCCAGGCTGTAGCCGCCCAGCACCTGGGCGGTCTGCATGACCTGCTCCTGGTAGACCATCACGCCGTAGGTCTCGCCGAGCACGGTCTCGAGCAGCGGGTGCGGGTAGGCCACCTCCTCGCGGCCGTGCTTGCGCGCGACGAAGCTCGGGATCAGGTCCATCGGGCCGGGCCGGTACAGCGCGTTGAGCGCGATCAGGTCCTCGAGCCGGCTCGGCCGCGCGTCGCGCAGCATCCCCTGCATGCCGCGCGATTCGAACTGGAACACGGCCTCGGTGCGGCCCTCGGCGAAGAGCTGGTAGACCTTCGGGTCGTCGAGCGGCAGCCGCTCGTAGGCGAAATCCTGCATGCCCGGGCGGCGGGCACGGATGAAGTCCCTGGCCAGCTCGAGGATGGTCAGCGTCGCCAGGCCGAGGAAGTCGAACTTGACGAGCCCGATCGCCTCGACGTCGTCCTTGTCGAACTGGCTCACCGCGGCGTCGCTGCCCGGCTGCTGGTACAGCGGGCAGAAGTCGGTGATGCGACCGGGCGCGATCAGCACGCCGCCGGCGTGCATCCCGACGTTGCGCACGATGCCCTCTACGCGCGTCGCGAGCTGCAGCAGCTCGGCCACCTCCTCGTCGGCGGCCTCGCGCTGGTCGAGCTCGGGCGCCTCCTTGCGGGCGTAGATCAGCCCCGGGTCGGGCTGCTCCGGCACCTTGGCGAGGGTCACGGTCTTGCCGGGCGGCGCCGGGATCAGCTTGGCGATCGAGTCGACGTGCCCGTAGCCCATGCCGAGCACGCGGCCGACGTCGCGCAGCGCGGCCTTCGCCGCCATCGTGCCGAAGGTCGCGATCTGGCTCACCGCGTCGCGGCCGTAGCGCGCCTTCACGTAGTCGATCACGCGGTCGCGGTTGGCCTGGCAGAAGTCGATGTCGAAGTCCGGCATCGACACGCGCTCGGGGTTCAGGAAGCGCTCGAACAGCAGCTGGTACTGCAGCGGGTCGAGGTCGGTGATGAACAGCGCCCAGGCGACGAGCGATCCGGCGCCCGATCCGCGGCCCGGCCCGACCGGGCAGCCGTTCCCGCGGGCCCAGACGATGAAGTCGCTGACGATCAGGAAGTAGCCCGCGAAACCCATCTGCACGATGGTGTCGAGCTCGAAGGCCAGGCGCTCGAGATAGCGCGGCCGCTCGCGCTCGCGCTCGGCGGCGTCGGGGTAGCGCTCCTGCAGCCGGCGCTCCAGGCCCTCGGCCGAGGCCTGCCGGAAGTAGGCCTCGATCGGCATCGGCACACCGTCGACGCGCGGCGTCGGGAAGTCCGGCAGCCGCGGCTTGCCGAGCACCAGCCGCAGGCTGCAGCGGCGCGCGATCTCGACCGTGTTGGCGAGCGCGCTCGGCACGTCGGCGAACAGCGCGGCCATCTCGGCCTGCGTTCTGAAGTGCTGCTCGCGCGAGAAGCGGCGCTGGCGCTTCGGGTTGGCCAGCAGCTCGCCCTCGGCGATGCACACGCGCGCCTCGTGCGCCTCGAAGTCGTCGGCGGCGAGGAACTGCACCGGATGCGTCGCCACCACCGGCAGGCCGAGCCGGGCCGCCAGCGGCACCGCCGCGCGCACGTGGGCCTCGTTCGTCGGCAGGCCGGCGCGCTGAAGCTCGACGTAGAAGCGGCCCGGGAAAAGCGCCGCCAGCCGCTGCGCCAGCGACGTCGCACGAGTGACGTCGCCGGCGAGCAGCGCCTGCCCGACCGCGCCGCCATCGGCACCCGACAGCGCGATCACGTCGTCGAGGCCTTCGAGCGACGACCAGGCGACCCAGGGCTGCACGCGCTGCTTGTTGGCGGTCCAGGCGCGCGCCAGCAGCTCGCACACCTGGTGATAGCCGCGCTCGCCGCGCACGAGCAGCAGCAGCCGGGACGGCAGCGCGCCGCCCTCCCCCGCGGGCTCGAGCCACAGGTCGACGCCGATCAGCGGCTTGACGCCGACCGATCGACAGGCCTTGTAGAACTTGACCGCGCCGAACAGGTTGACGAGGTCGGTGATCGCGAGCGCACCCTGCCCGTCGGCACGCGCGGCGGCCACCGCGTCGCCGATGCGCAGCGTGCCGTCGACGACCGAGTATTCGGTGTGCAGGCGCAGGTGGACGAAGTTCATCCGAGTCATTCTAGGCAGCGCCCCTGCCTAGAATGACTCCGGATGCGTGCACGCCTGGTCAAGCTGCTCGGCGTCCTGCTGATCCTGAGCGCGTTCGCCGTCGCGCTGTCGCGCGCGCCGGACCGACCGGTCGACACGCTGGTCGCGCGCTGGGCTCCGCCGCCCTCGGAATTCATCGACCTCGGCGGGCAGCTCGTGCACCTGCGCGACGTCGGCCCGCGCGGCGATCCAGCGCCGATCGTGCTGCTCCACGGCACCGGCTCGAGCCTGCACGCCTGGGAAGGCTGGGTGCAGGCGCTGGCGCGGCATCGACGCGTCATCACGCTCGACCTGCCGGGCAGCGGCCTTACCGGGCCCTGGGACGGGCCGCGCGCCGGCAGCGACTATCGAGGCGACACGCTGGCGCGGTTCGTGATCGACCTGCTCGACCACCTGCAGGTCGCGCGCGCCGTGATCGGCGGCCACGAACGCGGCGGCGAGGTGGCGTGGCGCCTGGCGCTGCAGGCGCCGACACGGGTGCTGTCACTGGTGCTCGTCGCGGCGACGGGAACGCAGGTCGGAGCGGAGGTCGTGCCGCTGCCCTGGCTGATCGCGCG
>JALORQ010000080.1 GCA_025458805.1 Rubrivivax sp. | reverse complement strand
ACCGATCTCTGCCGCCACCGCCTCCATCACCTCGGCGAGCAACCGCACGCGCCGGGCGACCGGGCCGCCGTAGCCGTCGCTGCGGTCGTTGATGCTGTCGCGCAGGAACTGGTCGATCAGGTAACCGTTGGCGGCGTGCACCTCGACGCCGTCGAAGCCGGCCTCGAGCGCGCGCGCCGCCGCGGCACGGTAGGCGGCGACGATGCCGGGGATCTCGGCCTCGGCCAGCGCGCGCGGGGCCGAGCACGGCACGAAGCCGTCGCGCGTGAAGGTCTTGCCGCGCGCCGGCCGCGCCGTGCTCGACACCGGCGCCGCGCCGCCGGGCTGCAGCGAGACGTGCGAGATGCGCCCGACGTGCCACAGCTGCGCCACGATGCGGCCGCCGCGCGCATGCACGGCATCCGTGACGAGGCGCCAGCCCGCCACCTGCGCGGCGCTGTGCAGCCCCGGCGTGTCGAGGTAGCCCTGCCCCTCGGGGCAGACCTGCGTGGCCTCGCTGACGATGAGGCCGGCGCCGGTCGCCGGGTCGGCGCGCTGCGCGTAGTACGAGGCCATCAGCGGCGTCGGCACCTGGCCGGGCGCGGCGCGGTTGCGCGTCAGCGGCGCCATCACGACGCGGGTGGCGAGATCGATCTCGCCGAGGCGGATCGGGTCGAAGAGGATCGGCATGCCGCCGAGGCTACCGCACGCGCCGGCGGGCCTCGGCGGCAGGCGGCCCCGCGACCCCGTGGTACGGTGCGCGGCATGCTCGCCTACCGCCACGCCTTCCACGCCGGCAACCACGCCGACGTGCTCAAGCACCTGGTGCTGGTCGCCGTGCTGCGGCACCTGAATGCGAAGGAGAAGGGCTGGCGCTGCGTCGACACGCACGCCGGCGCCGGCGGCTACTCGCTCGAGGGCGGCCCGGCGGCGCAGCGCGCCGAATGGCGCACGGGCATCGGCCGGCTGTGGGCGCGCGACGACCTGCCCCCGGCGGTGGCCGACTATCTCGACGTCGTGCGCGGCTTCAACCCCGACGGCGTGCTGCGGCAGGTGCCGGGATCGCCCGCCATCGAGCAGGCGCTGCGGCGGCCGCAGGACCAGCTGCGCCTGTTCGAGCTGCACCCGACCGACCACCGCATCCTGGCCGGATACCTGGGCGCCGAGCCAGGCGTCGAGGTGCGCATGGCCGACGGCTTCGGCGCGCTGAAGTCGCTGCTGCCGCCGCCGACGCGGCGCGGGCTGCTGCTGATCGACCCGTCGTACGAGATCAAGACCGACTACGCGCGCGTGCTGCCCGCGCTGCGCGAGGCGCTCGAGCGCTTCGCCGAGGGCACGGTGGTCATCTGGATACCGCAGCTGCAGCTGCTCGAGGCGGCGAAGCTGCCGCAGCGCCTGAAGACCGCCGCCACCGGACACGCGAAGAAGGGCTGGCTGCTCGCCGGGCTCACGGTCGCGCGCGCCGACGCGCGCGGCTTCGGGATGATCGGCAGCACGGTCTTCGTCGCCAACCCGCCGCACACGCTAGAGCCGGCATTGCGCGACGCGCTGCCGTGGCTGGCCGACGTGCTCGCCGACCCGGGCCCGGGCGCCTGGCAGCTCGCGTCCGCCGGCGCGTGATCGCCGCTCGCGGACCCCCTGTTCGCGGGGGTGACGCATCGTCCTCCTGCGGATGAGGGGTTTCGGCACGCGCCTGCCGATCTACGATTTCGCTACGGCGGGTGGTATCGACGTCCCGTCGCTCCGGACAAGCAAGGAGGACCCATGAAGAGAACCACCCTGACCCTGGTCGCCGCAGTCGCGGCTGCGCTTTTCGCCGGCCCCGCGCTCGCGGCGTCGTCGGCCTCGTCCACGCTCGGCCCGCTGGTCGTGACGATCTTCGACCTCGATCCGAACGACGGGATCGAGGCCGGCATAACCTTCGACGATGGATCGTCCTACGGGTATGGCAGCTACGTCGCCACGACAGCCGGCGACTACGACTACACGGCAGGCTGGCGCGCCTATGACTCCGACTCGGCCTACGGTGCGACCAACTGGGCACCGGTGAGCGTCACCTCGGCGGTGACCGGCACCTCCGCCACTGCCACCGTCAGCGGCGACGGCACCCCGGGCGGGACCCTCATCAGCGCCTCCGGTTCGACGCTGGGGTCGACGGGCACGGGCCTCTACGACTACGGTCAGTTCACCGCCACGGCCTACGCGCCGTACGCGTACTACAACGCGTTCACGGTGTCGCAGAACACGCTGGTGCTCTTCACCGCCGGGGTGCAGCTCGACGGTGCGGTCACGGCCACCTGGGACCCTTCGATCCCGGACGCCTATGACTGGGAGTACGCCACGGCCAATGCCTATCTGTACATCTATGGCGCCGGCGCCAGCGGCAACGGATCGCAGCAGTCGAACGACTCGCAGTCCGTCGGGGTCTCTTCGCAGTACGTGGCGGATCCGAACGCGCCGTGGGGCTACGTCTACACCGGCAACAGCGCCTCGTACAGCGGCCAGCTCGCCGGATCGTTCGTCAACATCAGCGGCGGCGACCTGACGGGCTACATCCAGGCCTACTCGTATGCGTCCGGCTACAGCTACGTGAACGCCATCCCCGAGCCCGAGACCTATGCGCTGATGCTCGCCGGCCTCGGCGTCGTCGGCCTGCTGGCGCGGCGCCGGCGCGTGGCACAAGGCTGAGCCACCGTACACCGCGGTTCGGCCGCGGAGTGCGACAAAGGGCCGGCGCAAGCCGGCCTTTCGCTTTGTCGCGCCGGCCGAACCCCGGCGCGTCCCGCGATACTCGCGCCCGCCCGAAACGACTTCCCGGACGATGCCGTTCGCCCGCCCCGCCTTCGTCCGCTGCGCACCCTTCGCCGTCTTCATGGCGCTGCTCGCGCTGCGCAGCGCGGCGCCGGCCGATGGTTCGTGGGGCTTCGACCCGCGCTGGCTCTATCCGCTCACGGTGGTCGTGGTCGGCGCGATGCTGGCGTGGTGGTGGCGCGAGTACGGCGAGCTCGCGCGGCAGAACCTGCCCAGCGGCCGCGAGACGGCGCTGGCGGTCGCGGTCGGCGCGGTCGTCTTCGGGCTGTGGATCCAGCTCGACGCGCCGTGGATGACGATCGCGCTCGGCGCCGCGCCGCCTTTCGTGCCGCTGGACGCCGAAGGGCGGATCGACTGGCTCTGGGTCGCCTTCCGCCTGGCCGGCGCGGCGGTGCTGGTGCCGGTGATGGAGGAGATCTTCTGGCGCTCGTTCCTGATGCGCTGGATCCGGCACCCGCGCTTCGAGGGCATCGACCCGCGCGCGGTCGGGCTGCGCGCGATCGTGCTGTCGACCTTCGTCTTCGTCCTCGCGCACACGCTGTGGCTGGCCGCGGCGATCGCCGGGCTGGCCTACGCGTGGCTGTACGTGCGCACCGGCCGGCTCTGGGTGCCGGTGATCGCGCACGCGGTGACCAACGCGATGCTCGGCGTCTGGGTCGTCGCCACCGGCAGCTGGCAATTCTGGTGATGCGGCCGCGCCGGGCGGCGCGGCGCGCGTTCAGCCTGCCGCGACCGGCGTGCGGATCAGGTGGTCGAAGGCGGACAGTGCCGCCTTCGCGCCGTCGCCGGCGGCGATGACGATCTGCTTGTACGGCACCGTCGTCGCGTCGCCGGCAGCGAAGACGCCCGGCACGCTGGTCGCGCCGCGGTCGTCGACGAGGATCTCGCCGTAGCGGCTGAGCTCGACCGTGCCCTTCAGCCACTCGGTGTTCGGCACCAGGCCGATCTGCACGAAGACGCCGGCCAGCGCGATGCGGTGCTCGGCGCCCGTCGCGCGGTCCTTGTAGACCAGGCCGTCGACCTTCTGGCCGTCGCCGGTGATCTCGGTCGTCTGCGCGCCGACGTGCACGGTGACGTTGGGCAGGCTGTTCAGCTTGTTCACGAGCACCGCGTCGGCCTTGAGCTGCGGCGCGAACTCGAGCAGCGTGACGTGGCGCACCACCCCGGCGAGGTCGATCGCCGCCTCGACGCCCGAATTGCCGCCGCCGATCACCGCCACGTCCTTGCCCTTGAACAGCGGCCCGTCGCAGTGCGGGCAGTAGGCCACGCCCTTGGTGCGGTAGCGGTCCTCGCCGGGAACGCCGATGTTCTTCCAGCGCGCCCCGGTGGCCAGGATCACCGTGCGCGCCTGCAGCGCCGCGCCATTGGCCAGCGTCACCGTCGCCAGCCCGCCGGGCCGGGTCGCCGGCTCCAGCGCCTGCACGCGCTGGCCGTTGACGAGGTCGACGTCGTAGGCGCGCACGTGGGCCTCGAGCGCGGCGGCGAACTTCGGCCCGTCGGTCTCGAGCACGGAGATGTAGTTCTCGATGCCCAGCGTGTCGAGCGTCTGGCCGCCGAAGCGCTCGGCGACGAGGCCGGTGCGGATGCCCTTGCGCGCCGCATACACCGCAGCGGCGGCGCCGGCCGGGCCGCCGCCGACGATCAGCACGTCGAACGGCGCCTTGGCGCCGAGCTTGGCGGCGTCGCGCGCCGCGGCGCCGGTGTCGAGCTTCGCCAGGATCTCGGCCAGCTCCATGCGGCCCGAGCCGAAGGGCTGGCCGTTGAGGAAGACGGCCGGGACGGCCATGATGCCGCGCCGCTCGACCTCGTCCTGGAACAGGCCGCCGTCGATCGCGACGTGGCGGATGCGCGGGTTGAGCACCGCCATCAGGTTGAGCGCCTGCACGACGTCGGGACAGTTGTGGCAGGTCAGGCTCATCCAGGTCTCGAAAACGAGATCGGCGCCGTCGGCGGGCTGCAGCGCGCGGATCTGCTCGACGACCTCGGATTCGACCTTGGGCGGATGGCCTCCGGCCTGCAGCAGCGCGAGCACGAGCGACGTGAACTCGTGACCCATCGGAATCGCCGCGAAGGTGACCCCCATGTCGGCGCCGGCGCGCGTGATCCGGAACGACGGACGGCGCTCGGCGGCGCCGTCGAAGCGGGCGCTCACCATGTCGCTGAGCGCCGCGATCTCCTCGAGCAGCTCGCGCATCTGCGCCGACTCGGCACGTTCGTCGAGCGACGCGACGAGCTCCACCGGGTGCGTGATGCGCCCGAGGTAGCCCTGGAGCTGGGCACGGATGGCGGCGTCGAGCATGGCAGTCTCCTTGGATCGGGGGGCGGGTTCCCGGCCCGGTCGCCGACACCCGTGCAGGGCACCGGCGACTGGGCCCGGAGGTCCAGTCGAAGGGCTTCGCTGTCAGGCCTCGCGCTGGCAGGCGCTCGGCTCTGCCGCGGCGGCGATCCCTGCGCAGGCAGGGATCGCCGTCCGCGTCAGATCTTGCCGACGAGGTCGAGCGACGGGGTCAGCGTGGACGCGCCTTCGTTCCACTTGGCCGGGCACACCTGGCCGGGGTTCTTGGCGATGTACTGCGCGGCCCTCAGCTTGCGCAGGGTCTCCTTGACGTCGCGGGCGATCGCGTTGTCGTGGATCTCGGCGGTCTTGATCACGCCTTCGGGGTTGATCACGAAGGTGCCGCGCAGCGCCAGGCCCTCGTCGTCGATGTGCACGCCGAACATGCGCGTGAGCTGGTGCGTCGGGTCGCCGACGAGCGGGAACCTGGCCTTGCCGACCGCCGGGCTGGTTTCGTGCCACACCTTGTGGGCGAAGTGCGTGTCGGTGGTGACGATGTAGACCTCGGTCTCGAGCTTCTGGAACTCGCCGTAGTTCTGCGCCGCGTCCTCGACCTCGGTCGGGCAGTTGAAGGTGAAGGCCGCCGGCATGAAGATCAGCACGGACCAGCGGCCCTTCAGGTTCTTCTCGGTGATCTCGACGAACTTGCCGTTGTGGAAGGCCTGGGCCTTGAACGGCTGGACGGTGGTGTTGATGATCGACATGAGGGTTTCCGTGAGGTTGGAGTGGCAGGACTGCTGTTTGTCGCCGTCTATACGGTGACGACAGTTAATAGTCTAGGTGCAGCGCAGCATTTGCGAGATCGATTGCATTCATGGTTGCGATGCTTTCAAGCTATGGTTTCGCGCCGATGCCGTGGCGGCGGCGTCCCGGGGACCCCCTCCCTACAATCAGGTCCTCCCATCGACGGAGCTTCCCGATGATCAGCCGCGAACCGACTCTCGAACGACTGGCGATCGCGCAATCGCTGATGCTCGACCCGTCGGGGATCTCCGAGGCCACGCTGTCGCGCGCCCTCGCGACGATCCGCGAACACCGCGTCGACGACGCCGACCTGTACTTCGAGACCACCCGGCACGAGGCCTGGAGCCTCGAGGAAGGCATCGTCAAGAGCGGCAGCTTCGGCATCGACCAGGGCGTCGGGGTGCGTGCGGTCGCCGGCGAGAAGACCGCCTTCGCCTATTCCGACGACATCTCCGAGGCCGCCCTGCTCGACGCCGCGCGCACCGTGCGCACGATCGCCGCCGCCGGCCAGGGCCGGCGCATCAAGCTGGCGCGGACCCCGCGCACCGCGGCCAGCCGCGTGCTGTACGCGCCCACGGACCCGATCGCCACGCTCGACAGCACCCAGAAGGTCGCGCTGCTCGAGAAGGTCGAACGGCTCGCGCGCGCCAAGGACCCGCGCATCGTCCAGGTGATGGCCGGGCTGGCCGCCGAGTACGACGTCGTGCTGGTGGCGCGCGCCGACGGCACGCGCGCCGCCGACGTGCGGCCGCTGGTGAGGCTGTCCGTGACGGTCATCGCCGAGCAGGACGGACGGCGCGAGCTCGGCACCGGCGGCGGCGGCGGCCGCTTCGGCCTGGACTACTTCGACGACGCGGTGATCGAGGGCTACGTGCGCCACGCCGTCGACGCGGCGCTCACCAACCTCGAGAGCCGCCCGGCACCGGCCGGACCCATGACCGTCGTGCTCGGCCCCGGGTGGCCGGGCGTGCTGCTGCACGAGGCCGTCGGCCACGGCCTGGAGGGCGACTTCAACCGCAAGGGCTCGAGCGCGTTCAGCGGGCGCATCGGCCAGCGCGTCGCGGCCAAGGGTGTCACGGTGCTCGACGACGGCACCATCCCCGACCGCCGCGGCAGCCTCAATGTCGACGACGAAGGCCACGCCACGCAGCGCAACGTGTTGATCGAGGACGGCATCCTGCGCGGCTACATCCAGGACAGCCTCAACGCACGGCTGATGGGCGTCAAGCCCACCGGCAACGGCCGCCGCGAAAGCTACGCGCACCTGCCGATGCCGCGCATGACCAACACCTACATGCTGGCCGGCGACAAGTCGCCGGCCGAGATCGTGGCCAGCATCAGGCGCGGCCTGTACGCCACCAACTTCGGCGGCGGCCAGGTCGACATCACGAGCGGCAAGTTCGTCTTCAGCGCCAGCGAGGCCTACTGGGTCGAGAACGGGAAGATCCAGTATCCGGTGAAGGGCGCGACCCTCATCGGCAGCGGGCCCGAGGCGCTGAAGCAGGTGACGATGATCGGCAACGACCTGCAGCTCGACACCGGCGTGGGCACCTGCGGCAAGGAGGGGCAGAGCGTGCCGGTCGGCGTCGGACAGCCGACGCTGCGCATCGAGCGGCTGACGGTCGGGGGCACGGCCTGAACGGTGCGCCGTCGGTCGAGCTGGCCGACATCGAGGCGGCCGCGCGCCGCATCGCGGGCCACGTGCTCGAGACACCTTGCGTCGAGTCGCGCACGCTCGGCGAGGTGTCCGGGGCGCAGGTCTTCCTGAAGTTCGAGAACCTGCAGTTCACCGCCTCGTTCAAGGAGCGCGGCGCGCTCAACAAGCTGGCCACGCTGGTCGAGTCCGGGGCGCCGCTGCGCGGCGTGATCGCGGCGTCGGCCGGCAACCACGCCCAGGGCGTCGCGCACCACGCGCAACGCCTGGGGCTGCGCGCGGTGATCGTGATGCCCGTGGCCACCGCCACGGTGAAGGTCGAGCGCACCCTCGGCTTCGGCGCCGAGGTGGTGCTGCACGGCGAGACCTTCGACGAGGCGCGCGAGCACGCGCTGGCGCTGGCCGATGCCCAGGGGCTGGCCTTCGTCCATGCCTTCGACGACCCGGCGGTGATCGCCGGCCAGGGCACGATCGGGCTCGAGATGCTGCAGGCCGTGCCCGACCTCGACACGGTCGTCGTCGCGGTGGGGGGCGGCGGGCTGATCGCCGGCATCGCGACGGCGGTGCGCGCCCTGGCGCCGCAGGTGCGGATCGTGGGCGTGCAGACCGCACGCTTTCCGGCGATGGTCAACGCGGTCAAGGGCACCGCTCACGCCCAGGGCACCAGCACGATCGCCGACGGCATCGCGGTGGGCGTTCCCGGCACGATCACGCGCCGGCTCGTCGCGGAGCGCGTCGACGACCTCGTCGTCGTCGACGAGGCCGACATCGAGCGCGCGATCGTGATGCTGCTCGAGATCGAGAAGACGCTGGTCGAGGGCGCGGGCGCCGCACCGCTGGCCGCGCTGCTGGCCGACCCGCCCCGCTGGCGCGGCCGCAAGGTCGGGCTCGTGCTGTGCGGCGGCAACATCGACCCGCTGCTGCTGCAGGCGGTGATCGGCCGCGGCATGGTGCGCGCCGGCCGCCTCGCGCGCATCCGCGTCGGCGCACGCGACCTGCCCGGGGTCCTGGCGCGGATCACGACGCTGGTGGGCGAAGCCGGGGCCAACATCGACGAGGTGCACCACCAGCGCGCCTTCTCGACGCTGGCGGGCCAGAACGTCGAGATCGAGCTCGTGCTGCAGACGCGCAACCCGGCGCACGTGGCCGCGATCGTCGAGCGCCTGCGCGGCGCCGGTTTCGACGCGCGAAGTTACTGATCCGCGGCAACGATCCCGCAGTCGCGGGGTAGGCGTGCGCTGTGCCGGCACCCAGAATGCCGGCGTGTCGGTTGCAGACCGACAGGGAGCGATCATGCGCCGTGCCGTCACCTCTTTCCTGCTCGCTGCCGCCACAGCCAGCGTCCATGCCGCCGGCCTCGACGGGCTCGAGGTCTCGATCGCGCAGAACTCGGGCTTTGCCGACGTCGGATCGCCCTTCATCTGCCGCAGCTTCTCGGTCGTTGCGGCCATCGGTGCGGGCGTCGAGCTCGACACCGCGGCCACGCCGGGGGACGGGGACTGCATCGGGTTCTTCGACGTCGACATCGATCCGGTCGCACAGACCGTCTCGCTCACGGGACGCCAGGTCGGCAACTACAGCTTCGGCGAGTTGCTGATCAGCGGGCTCGGCGCCTACGGTGTCGGGGGCGTCACGGTCGTGCAGGACAACCTGATCGACCCGCTGGCCTACGGAGGCAACTTCGCGACGGCGGACCCGCCGGCCGTCGTCTCCTTCAGCGCCGATTGGATCCGCGTCACCTACCTCGCCGGTGACCTCGGGGACGGCGAGTTCGCCTACGGCAACGGCGACGAGTTCTCCACGGTGCTGCAACTCGCCCCGGTGCCCGAGCCGGCCAGCGCGGCGCTGTTGCTCGCCGGTCTCGCGGGGGTGGGGGCCTGGGTGCGCCGCCGCCGTTCGGCCTGAAGCGGGATCCGTCAGCACCGCGTCGGACGGTGCGTGCTACATTGCGGGCGATGGCCGCACAGCGATTTCTCTTCGTCTTCTTCTGGTTCTCGCCCCGATCCGGCGGCTCGAGAGGCTGAAGCGCGACGAATCGAAAGCGCAGCGACCAGACAGACCGCCGGAGGCCCCGGCGGTTTTTTTTCGTCCCGCACGACCCGCAGCACCCGCCCCGAAGGACCCGATCATGAGCCCGAAGCCGATCCCGGCGTCCGTGGCCGACCGCTACACGCTGTCGGAGAAGACCAGCCAGACCGACGACCAGCGCATCCGAGACGTCACGCCGCTGCCGCCCCCGGAGCACCTGATCCGCTTCTTCCCGATCGCCGGCACGCCGGTCGAGGCGCTGATCACGGACACGCGCCGACACGTGCGCCGCATTCTGGACGGCGAGGACGACCGGCTGCTCGTCGTCATCGGCCCGTGCTCGATCCACGACCCGATGGCCGCGATGGAGTATGCGCGGCGACTGAAGGCAGAGCGCGAGCGGCATGCAGGCGAGCTGGAGGTCGTGATGCGCGTCTACTTCGAGAAGCCGCGCACCACTGTCGGCTGGAAGGGGCTCATCAACGACCCCTACCTCGACGAGAGCTACCGCATCCACGAGGGGCTGCGCATCGCGCGTCAGCTGCTCGTCGACATCAACCGGCTCGGCATGCCGGCGGGCAGCGAGTTCCTCGACGTGATCAGCCCGCAGTACATCGGCGACCTGATCAGCTGGGGCGCGATCGGCGCGCGCACGACCGAGAGCCAGGTGCACCGCGAACTCGCCAGCGGCCTGAGCGCGCCGATCGGCTTCAAGAACGGCACCGACGGCAACATCAAGATCGCGCTCGACGCCATCCAGGCCGCGGCGCGGCCGCACCACTTCCTGTCGGTGCACAAGAACGGGCAGGTGGCGATCGTCGAGACGCGGGGCAACAAGGACTGCCACGTGATCCTGCGTGGCGGCAAGGCGCCGAACTACGACGCCGCCAGCGTGGCCGCGGCCTGCGCCGAGATCGAGGCGGCAAAGCTGCCGTGCCGGCTGATGATCGATGCCAGCCACGCCAACAGCAGCAAGCAGCACCAGCGGCAGGTGGACGTGATGCGCGACGTCGCGAGCCAGCTCGGCGCCGGCAGCCGCTGCATCGTCGGCGTGATGGTCGAGAGCCACCTGCACGCCGGCGCGCAGAAGTTCACCGCCGGAAAGGATGACCCGGCGCGGCTCGAGTACGGCAGGAGCATCACCGACGCCTGCATCGGCTGGGAGGACAGCGTCAACGTACTCGACATCCTGGGCGCGGCCGTCAAGGCGCGACGGCGGCACGGCGGCACGGCCCACTGACCGTGCGTGCCGCGCTGCATACTCGCGGCACGGAGGTGCAGGGCATGCGCAGCGAGGTCGTGGTCGCGTTCGGGGCGGCCGGGGAGTTCGAGGTCACGGTACACGGCGGCTCGCTACCGCCGGCGGACGAGGCGCGGCGCTGGCTCGACGAGCAGTTCGTCGCCAACGACTGCGAGCCGCTTCGTCCCAGCGGCAAGGTGCTGACGGCCGACAAGGTGCTGGCGCTCGCGGCCGCGGTGGGCCCGTCGCGCTTCTCCGAGGACACCGGGTTCCGTGACGCCTTCGCACACGCGGTCGTCGCGGCGCTCGGCAAGCCCGTCGTGCGCATCGATGTCGACGCCGCGGCGGTCACCTTCTGATCCGCCGGCAAGCCGGCGGCGAGCGGTTCAGCCGTCGCCGCGCGCCAGCCGTTCGCTCTTCCAGTAGACGTCGTCGCCGCCCTTGCCGTCGAGATTGGCGCGGTTGAGCACGCGCGCCAGCACGAACAGCAGGTCGGACAGCCGGTTCAGGTACTGGCGAGGCGCGTCGTTGACCGTCTCGTGGCCCGCCAGCGCGACGACCGCGCGCTCCGCGCGGCGCGCGATCGTGCGGCTGACGTGCGCGAGCGCCGCGCTGCGCGTGCCGGCCGGCAGGATGAACTCCTTGAGGCGCGGCAGCCGCGCGTTATGGTGCGCCAGCGCCTCGTCGAGGCGGGCGACGGCCTCCGGCCGGAGCAGTTCGAAGCCCGGAATCGAGAGTTCGCCGCCGAGGTTGAACAGCTCGTGCTGGATCACGACCAGCAGGTCCCGCACGTCGTCGGGCAGCGGCTCGGCCAGGATCACGCCGAGCGACGAGTTGAGCTCGTCGACATCGCCCATCGCGACGACGCGCAGCGCGTCCTTGCGCGTGCGCGACCCGTCGCCCAGGCCGGTGGTCCCGTCGTCGCCGGTGCGGGTGGCGATCTGCGTCAGGCGGTTGCTCATCCGCCGATGGTAGCCGGCGCGCTCAGCCGGTGAGGCGCACCGCGAGGCGCTCGATCAGCGGACGCCGTCGCCAGCTCTCGCAGACACGGTTCGCGAACTCGCGGCCGCGCGCGGTGAGGCGGTAGTAGCGCACCTTGTGAAAGCCGTGCGGGTTGTCGAACGCCTCGACCAAACCGTAGGCGAGGATCGGCCGGTGCGCCGTGTAGACGGTGCCGCCGTCGAGCACCACGCCGCCGGCGCTGTTGCAGGCCTGGACCATCACGTGGCCGCGGCGCAGGCGGTCGAGAGCGTCGACGAATTCGCCCCTGTCGGGGATGATGATCGGGTCGTCGGTGATCGCGGGCATGAGGTCCTCCGTCCGACTGCACTATCGGCAAGCCCGCCGGCCCCTGAACGGCCGAACAACACCGGTGAGCACACCCTTCACGATCGCCAGGCCCAACAGCCCGCACGGCAATCCCACCGGACTCGAACCAGCCCCCCTGCAACCCGAGCTGACGTCTGGCTTACGCGATTCTGCGCGCCCTGAATAACCGAGCGTTCCACTTCGATACTCGGCCGTCACCTGCCTGCACCGGCAGGGCCCGGCGGGCCGACGCCGGCGTCCCCCGCAGACCCGGGATCGCGTGCAGGCCGGACCTGCGGCAGGATCCACCCCTACGGTGCTCGGGGTCTTCGTCGAGCCCG
>JALORQ010000221.1 GCA_025458805.1 Rubrivivax sp. | reverse complement strand
CGGGTCGGCCATCGCCTCGACGGTGAGCGCGAAGCCGGCCAGGTACTGCTCGAGGCTGTCGGCCTGGGCGTGCGCGTCGAACCAGCGCGCGAGGCCGGGCACGTCGGGCGCCGGCGAGGCCATGCCGCGCGCGCGCAGCAGCTCGAACAGCGTGCCGACGCGCAGGCCGCCGTCGAGGTGCTCGTGCAGCAGCACCTTGGGCATCGCGCGCGCAAGCGCGACCGTCGGGGCGTCGGAGACGGCGTCCGGCACGGCAGCGGCGTCGCGCATCGCTGAATCGTAGGCGCTCGCACGGCCCCGCGCCGGCGCGGGGTTCAGGGTGCGCGCGGGGGCGTCGCGGGCGCGTCTCTTGCTATCCTGCCCCGCACCCTGGCCGACCCGGACCTGCACGCATGAAGCGCCTCCTGCCCGCCGCCGCGACACTCGCCTCCGCCGCCGTCACAGCTGCAGCCCTCGCCGTCCCGACGGCCGCGCTGGCGCAGCCGGCGGTCGTCTACGACATGGGCGGCAAGTTCGACAAGTCGTTCAACGAGGCCGCCTTCAACGGCGCCGAGCGCTGGAAGGCGCAGACCGGCAAGCCCTACCTCGACTTCGAGATCGCCAACGAGGCGCAGCGCGAGCAGGCGCTGCGCCGCATGGCCCAGCGCGGCGCCAACCCGGTGATCGGCATCGGCTTCTCGCAGGGCAGCAGCATCGAGCGCGTCGCGAAGGAGTTTCCGAAGACGCAGTTCGCGATCATCGACGCGGTGGTGAAGCTGCCCAACGTCGAGTCGGTCGTCTTCAAGGAGCACGAGGGCAGCTTCCTCGTCGGGATGATGGCCGCGCTCGCCAGCAAGAGCGGCAAGGTCGGCTTCGTCGGCGGCATGGACATCCCGCTGATCCGGCGCTTCCAGTGCGGCTACGAGCAGGGCGCGAAGTACGCCAACCCGAAGGTCGAGGTGAGCGGCGCAATGACCGGCACCACGCCTTCGGCCTGGAACGACCCGACGCGCGGCGCCGAGCTGGCGAAGGCGCAGTTCGCGCGCGGCGTCGACGTCGTCTTCGCGGCCGCCGGCGGCACCGGGGTCGGCGTCTACCAGGCCGCGAAGGACGCCGGCCGGCTGGCCATCGGCGTCGACAGCAACCAGAACCACCTGCAGCCCGGCACGATGCTGACCTCGATGGTCAAGCGCGTCGACGTCGCGGTGTTCAACGCCGCGACGAAGGTCAACCCGGGCGTCACCGTGCTCGGCCTGAAGGAGGGCGGCGTCGACTACGCGCTCGACCAGCACAACGCGAAGCTGGTGACCGACGACATGCGCAGGAAGGTCGATGCCGCGAAGGCCGACATCATCGCCGGCCGCATCAAGGTCGCCGACTACATGGCCGACAACGCCTGCAAGTACTGAGGCGGGCTCGGCGAGGGCCCCGGTCGCCTCATGACGCCCCCCGCCGTCCGCCTGCGCGGCATCGACAAGCGCTTCGGCGCGGTGCACGCCAACCGCGGCGTCGACCTCGACGTGCGCGCCGGCACCGTGCACGGCATCGTCGGCGAGAACGGCGCCGGCAAGAGCACGCTGATGGCGATCCTGTACGGCTTCCACGAGGCCGACGCCGGACGCATCGAGATCGATGGCCGCCCGGCCGCGATCCGCAGCCCCCACGACGCGATCGCGCTCGGCATCGGCATGGTGCACCAGCACTTCATGCTGGTCGACACCTTCAGCGCGCTCGACAACATCCTGCTCGGTGCCGAGCCGTCGTGGCGGCTCGGCCGCGCGCGCGCCGCGGTGCGGCCGCGGCTCGAGGCGCTGATGGCCGACACCGGCCTGCACGTGCGCCTGGACGCCCGCGTCGAGGACCTGCCGGTCGGCGAGCGGCAACGGCTCGAGATCCTGAAGGCGCTGTTCCGCGGCGCGCGCATCCTGATCCTCGACGAGCCGACCGCGGTGCTCACGCCCCAGGAGACGGCGCAGCTCTTCGCGACGCTGGGCGCGCTGCGCGCGCGCGGCACGACGGTGCTGCTCATCACGCACAAGCTCAAGGAGATCATGGCGCTGTGCGACCAGGTCACGGTGATGCGCTCCGGCCGCGTCGTGCTCGACTGCCCGATCGCCGAGACCGGCATCGACGGGCTCGCGCGGGCGATGGTCGGCCGCCGCGTTCGGCTCGGGCGCGAGGCCCTGGCGGCGACCGGCGCCGGCGCGGCCCCGGCCGAGGACGCGACCGCCCCGGGGGCAGGCGCCGAGGTGCTGCTCGACGCGCACGACCTCGTCTGGCACGACGCGCTCGGCGTGGCACGGCTCGACGGTGTCGCGCTGCGCCTGCGTGCCGGCGAGATCGTCGGCGTCGCCGGCGTCTCGGGCAACGGCCAGAGCGAGCTGCTCGACGTGCTCGCCGGGCTGAAGCCGCCGCGGCGCGGCGAGCTGCGGCTCGGCGGCCGCAGCTTCGCGCCCGGCCACTGGCTCGACCCGGCGACCGCGCGCGAGCTCGGCCTCGCCCACGTGCCGGAGGACCGCCACCGGCGCGGGCTGGTGCTGCCGTTCGAGGCCTGGGAATCGGCGGTGCTCGGCTACGAGGGACGCGATCGCTACGGACGTCGCGGCTGGCTCGACGCGCAGGCGATGCGGGCCGACACCGAGCGCATGATGGACGAGTACGACGTGCGTCCGCGTGCGCCGCGCCTGCGCTGCGGCCAGTTCAGCGGCGGCAACCAGCAGAAGCTGGTGCTCGCGCGCGAGGCGCTGCCGGGGCCGCGCGTGCTGCTGGTCGGGCAGCCGACGCGCGGCGTCGACATCGGCGCGATCGAGTTCATCCACGCGCGGCTGCGCGCGCTGCGCGACGCCGGCGGCGCGGTGCTGGTGGTCAGCAGCGAGCTCGACGAGATCCTCGCGCTGGCCGACCGCGTGCTGGTGATGAACGCGGGCCGCATTGCGGGCGAGCTGCCGATCGCCGCCTGCACCGAGACCGCGATCGGACGGCTGATGGCCGGCGCCGAGGCCGCGGCGGCGTGACGATGGGACGAGCGCCGATGCGGGCCGTGCGATGACCGCGCCGGCCTCCGATCTGCCGCGCTGGATCGACCTCGGTCTGCTGCCCGCGATCAACCTGGCGATCGCGCTGGCGGTCTGCGCGGTCGTGGTCGTCGTCGTCGGCCACGACCCGGGGCAGGTGCTGGCGCTGCTCGTCCAGGGCGCCTTCGGCAGCCGCTCGGGCCTGAGCTACACGCTGTACTACGCGACGACCTTCGTCTTCACCGGGCTCGCGGTGGCGGTCGCGTTCCACGGCGGGCTGCTCAACATCGGCGGCGAGGGGCAGGCCATGCTCGGCGGGCTGGGGACGGCGCTGGTCGCGCTGGCGCTTGCCGACACGCTGCCGGCCTTCGTGGTGCTGCCGCTGATGGTCGCGGCGGCGATGCTGTTCGGGATGGCCTGGGCGGCGGTGCCGGCGGCGCTGCAGGCATACCGCGGCAGCCACGTCGTCATCACGACGATCATGTTCAACTTCATCGCATCGGCACTGCTGTCGTACCTGCTCGTCAACGTGCTCAAGGAGCCGGGCAACATGACGGTCGAGAGCCGCCGCTTCGGCGAGAGCGCGCACCTGCCCGGAGTGCACGAGGCGCTGGCCTGGATCGGCATCGAGTGGCCGCGCACGCCGCTCAACCTGAGCGTGCTGCTCGCCGTCGCCGCGGTGGCCGCGGTCTGGGCGCTGCTGTGGAAGTCGCGCCCAGGCTACGCGCTGCGCACGGTCGGCTTCTCGCCCGAGGCCGCGCTGTACGCGGGCATGCGGCCGCGTCGCCAGGTGATGCTGGCAATGGCGATCTCCGGCGCGCTCGCCGGGCTCGTCGGCGTCAACGAGGTGGCCGGGGTGCACCAGCGGCTGCTGCTCGACTTCGTCGTCGGCGCCGGCTTCGCCGGCATCGCGGTGGCGCTGATCGGGCGCAACCACCCGGTCGGCATCGTGCTGGCGGCGCTGCTGTTCGGCGCGCTGTACCAGGGCGGCGCCGAGCTGGCCTTCGAGATCCCCGGCTTCAGCCGCGACATGGTGTTCACGCTGCAGGGGCTGATCGTGCTGTTCTCGGGCGCGATGGCGCAGGTGCTGGCGCCGACGCT
>JALORQ010000079.1 GCA_025458805.1 Rubrivivax sp. | reverse complement strand
CCGCTTCCGGTGCTAGCGTCCGCCGAACCAGCCGTCGGCGGCAGCCGGATGCGTGCGGCTGACCATCAGCCCGCCCTGCAGGTACAGGCCGTTGAGCATGCGCATCGCGCGCGAGCGGTCGAAGCCGGGCCATTCGGCGATCTCGCGCAGCCCGCTCGCCTGCCGGCGCAGCCGGTGAACCGCGGCGGCGAGCGTGCCGCCGAGCGCGAGGGCGCGCAGGTCGACGCCGGGCGCGACGCGATAGGCCGCCGGCCCGGCGATCTCTGGCAGCAGGTCCTCGCGCGCACCGCGAAGCGCGAGCTCCCAGAGCAGCGGGGCGAGCGGCGCGACGTGATCGCCCGACCCGTGGCGGTCGCCGGGGCGGGGCGGCGCGAGCACCGCCGGCTCGACCTGCAGCACGCGCAGCTCGGGTAGGCGCGGCCCGAGCAGTTCCTCGGCGGGGATCGGGCCGTGCACCAGCCGCTCGACCGGGAAGACCGTGAGCGGCACGACGCGGTCGCCGTCGGCCAGGTGCAGCAGCAGCGCGCGCCCGTGTCGCACGCTGGCGGCGATCACCTCGAGGGTCTCGAGCCCGTCCTCGCCGCCGCCCGGCGGCTCGAAGCGCTTCAGGTCGTGCAGCATCGACGGGCTGAGCGACGTGAGCCGGCTGCGCCCGGTGTCGAGATCGCCCGGTCGCGTGCCTTCGCCAAGGTAGCGGCGGAACGCACTGACGCGCATCAGGTCGGGCGCGCCGAACGGAAGGGTCGATTCGAAGTGCACGGTGGCGGGACGGTCAGTGAACGCGTGGCGCGGCAGCGCAGGGTCGCCCCGACAGGGCGCCGACGACGCCGCATCGTACGCAAAGCAGCGCCCCGGCGCTGTATCAGGATCCAACGACCGGAAGGATGTGTGCGCACGCTACCGTGATTCGCGCACCCGATCCTGCACGGCTCGCCAGAACGCCGCGTCCTGGGCGGTGGCGAAGTTGATGCGCATCAGCGTCGTCGGTCGCCGGTCGGCATGGAACAGCGAGCCCGGCGCGATGAGCCAGCCGGCGTCGAGCAGCGGCTGCGACAGCCGGTCGGTGTCGACGCCGACGTCGACCCACCCGAACAGGCCGCGCGGGGTGGCGGCGAATGCGAATCCCGAGTCGTGCACCAGGCGCACGGTGCGCGAACGCGCCGCGTCCAACCGCGCCGTCACGCGCTCGGCGTGGCGTCGCAGCAGCCCCTGCTCGAGGCACCAGGCGAGCGCCTGCTCCAGCGGGGCGGCCGTGGTCAGCGTCGACAGCAGCTTGGCGTCGACCAGCCGTTCGACGAGCGCCGGCGCCGCGGCCGCGTAGCCGATGCGCCACTGCGGCGTCAGGATCTTCGAGAAGCCCGAGACATAGACGGTGCGCTGCAGGCCGTCGAGTTGTGCCAGCCGCGTCTGGTGCGGCGGCGCCAGGAAGGCGTAGGTGTCGTCCTCGACGATGGTGAGCGCATGCTTCTCCGCCAGCCCCAGCAGCCTGTGGGCGACCGCCGGGGCCAGCGAGGCGCCGGTCGGGTTGTGCAGCACCGGCACGGTGACGTACAGGCGTGGTCGATGGATCTCGAGCGCGCGTTCGAAGATCGCGAGATCCGGGCCGTTCGCACCCCGAGGCACGGCCAGCAGCCGCATCCCGAGCCGCGACAGCCGCGCGAACTCGACCGCCCAGCCCGGGTCGTCGACGAGCACGGCGTCGCCGGGCTGCAGCAGCGTGCGCGCCACCAGGTCGAGCGCATGCGTGGCGCCGGTCGTGGTGACGATCGCGCCCGGCGCGGCCGCGATGCCCAGGTCGCCGAGCCGGTGCGACAGCGCGGCGCGCAGCCCGGGGTCGCCTGCCGGGTCGCCGTAGCGCAGCCAGCCCGCTGCCGCGTCGGGCCGGAGCACGCGCCGGAGTGCGCGCCGCAGCAGCTCGGCGTCGAGCCACGATTCGGGCAGCGTGCCGGCGCCCGGGGCGGGGCGCCCGTGCGGGGCCTGGAACATGCCGCGGATCAGCGCTGTCGCGTCGGCCGGCGCGATGCGCCGCGCCGGTGCCGCGGCTGCCGCCCCGGCCGGCGGCATCGGCACCGACCCGCGGACGAAGTAGCCGCTGCGCGGTCGCGCGTCGACCAGGCCGTGGGCCAGCAGGCGGTCGTATGCGGCCACCGCGGTGGCCACGCTCACGCCGTGCTCGCGCGCGCACTGCCGCACCGAAGGCAGGCGGGAACCGGGCGCGAGCAGCCGCTGCTCGATGCGATCGGCCAGCCGCCGCGCCAGCCGCTCGGGCAGGGCACCGGGCTGGCGCGCGGGTGCTCCGGCCCGCAGCTCGGCGGTGGCGCCTGCAACTGCATCGATCCCGTCCGCTTCCGCGGCGGCGGGGCGCGCCCGTCCACCGGTGGCAGCGGGCGCGTCGGAGGTCGTCCCGTGGTCGGTCATCGCGCCACCTTGTGTCGCCGATGGGCGCAGTACAGATCCGCGGATTGTGTCGCCACCTGTACCGTTTCTGTACTGCCGAGCTCGCCTAGACTGGCGCGATGCCTGTCGCACCTCGCCGGTCGCCCGCCGCCGTCACGTCGCATCTGCCCGGGGGCACGGCTTGAGCGACACGACGCGTGGCATCGCCCTCGGCGTGCTGGGGGTCGCGATCTTCGCGATGACGTTGCCGATGACGCGGCTGGCCGTCGGAGACGCCGCGGCGCCCCAGCTCGCGCCGGGCTTCGTCACCGCCGGCCGCGCGGCGGCGGCCGGTGTGCTCTCGGCCCTGTGGCTGGCCGCCGTGCGGGCGCGGCCGCCTTCGCGGCGCCACTGGCCGGCGCTGGCGATCTGCGGGCTCGGCACGGTGGTCGGCTTTCCGCTCGGTCTGGCGCTCGCGCTGCGCGAGGTCGACGCGATGCACGCGGCGGTGGTGACCGGCGTGATCCCGCTCGGCACCGCGCTCGTCGCAGCGATCGCGTTCGGCCAGCGCCCATCGGCCGGCTTCTGGGGCTGCGCCGTCGCGGGCTGCGCGCTCGTGCTCGCGTTCGCCGTCTGGCAGGGCGGCGGGCACCTCACGACGGCCGACGGCTGGCTGCTGATGGCGGTGGCGAGCACCGCCTTCGGCTACGTGGCCGGCGCGCGCGTGTCGGCCGAGCTGCCGGCGTCGCAGGTGATCTGCTGGGTGCTGGTCGGTGCGCTGCCGTTCACGGCACCGGTGGCCATTCTCTGGTGGCCGGACGACCCGGTGAGCCCGAGCGCCTGGGGCGGCTTCGCCTACGTCGCCGTGTTCTCGATGTGGCTCGGCTTCTTCGCGTGGTACCGCGGGCTGGCGCTCGGCGGCGTCGTGCGCGTGAGCCAGGTGCAACTGCTGCAGCCCTTCCTGGCGCTGCTGTTCGCGGTGCCGGTGCTCGGCGAGCGGCTCGATGCGGCCACCGTCGCGTTCTCGCTGGCCGTCGTCGCCGTCGTCTTCGTCGGCCGGCGCATGCCGGTCGGCGCGCCGCGCCCTTCCCGGAGCGATCGATGACCTGGACCCTGTCCCGTCGCGCCGCGCGGCTCGAGCCGTCGGCGATCCGCGAGATCCTGAAGCTCACCGAGCGGCCGGGCATCGTCTCGCTGGCCGGCGGACTGCCGGCGGCCGATGCCTTCCCGGTGGCGGCGGTGGCCGAGGCGGCGGCGCGCGTGCTGCGCGACGCGCCGCGCGAGGCGCTGCAGTACGCGCCGAGCGAGGGCCATGGCCCGCTGCGCGAGTGGATCGCGGCCGACCTGGCGCGCCGCGGCCTGCGCGCCGACCCGGCGCGCATCCTCGTGACCAGCGGGTCGCAGCAGGGCCTGGACCTGGTCGCCAAGGTGCTGATCGACCCGGGCAGCCGGGTCGCGGTCGAGGCGCCGACCTACCTCGGCGCGCTGCAGGCCTTCGCGCCGTTCGAGCCGGCCTTCGTCGCGCTCGACGGCGACGACGAGGGCCCGCACCCGGAGGCCGTCGACGCGGCACGTGGCGCGCGCTTCGCCTACCTGCAGCCGAGCTTCCAGAACCCGACCGGCCGCTGCCTGGGCGCCGCGCGACGCGCCGCGCTGGCCGCGCGCGCGGCATCGGTCGGCCTGCCGGTCGTCGAGGACGACCCCTACGGCGACCTCTGGTTCGACGCGCCGCCGCCGCCGCCGCTGGCTGCCGTCCTCGGCGACCAGGCCCTGTACCTGGGCTCGTTCTCGAAGGTGCTGGCGCCCGGCCTGCGGCTCGGCTATCTGGTGGCGCCCGCGGCGCTGTACCCGAAGCTGCTGCAGGCCAAGCAGGCGGCCGACCTGCACACCGGCGGGCTGGTCCAGCGCATCGCGTTCGAGCTCGTGCGCGACGGGCTGCTCGATCGCCACCGCCCGGCGCTGCGCGCGGGCTACCGCGCGCGGCGCGACGCGATGGCGGCCGCGCTGGCGCGCCACCTGCCCCCGGGGTGCCGGCACTCGACGCCCACCGGCGGCATGTTCTTCTGGGTCGAAGCTCCGCCGGCGATCGACGCGACGGCGCTGCTGCCGCGCGCCGTCGAGGCCGGCGTGGCCTTCGTCCCCGGGGCGGCCTTCTTCGCCGACGCGGCGCGGCGGCACACGCTGCGGCTGGGATTCGCCACCGTGCCGCCGGAGCGCATCGAGGCCGGCGTCGCGGCGCTCGGCCGCGTGATGCACGAGGCGCTCGCCGCCGCCGGCGCCGCGGCCGGTGCGGTCACGCCCGCATGACCGGCGCGGCCGGCTCGGGCACCATCGCGGACTGCGCTCTCCGGCCCAGCGCCCAACGGCCGTCCGTCCGTCGGCCCACGACATGACCGAACACCGCTTCTCGCAGCTCGACGTCTTCACCGCCCGGGCGCTTCGCGGCAATCCGCTGGCCGTCGTGCACGACGCGACGGGTTGGAGCGACGACGCGATGGCCGACTTCGCGCGCTGGACCCAGCTCTCGGAAACGACCTTCCTGCTGCCGCCGCTCGACCCCGGCGCCGACTACCGCGTGCGCATCTTCACGCCCGGCGGCGAGCTGCCGTTCGCCGGCCACCCGACGCTGGGCAGCTGCCATGCCTGGCTGGCCGCCGGCGGCCAGCCGCGGCAGGCCGGCGTCGTCGTGCAGGAATGCGGCATCGGGCTCGTCACCGTGCGGCGCGGCGGCGGTCGGCTGGCCTTCGCGGCGCCGCCCTGTGGCCGCGAGCCGGTGGCGTCCGACCTGCTGGCGAGCGTGCTCGACGCCACCGGGCTGGCCGCCAGCGAGGTCCGCGCGGCGAGCTGGCTCGACAACGGGCCGCGCTGGCTCGCGCTGCTGATCGACGACCCGGCGCGGCTGCTCGCGCTGGCGCCCGATCACGCGGCGCTGCGCAGGCTCGCCAAGGTCGGCGTCGTCGCGCCGCAGCCGGCCGGTGCCGACACCGCGTTCGAGCTGCGCGCCTTCGCCGCGCCGATCGGCATCGCCGAGGACCCGGTCACCGGCAGCCTGCAGGCCGGCGTCGCCGGCTGGCTGATGGATGTCGGGCTGGCGCCGCCGGCGTACGTGGCCGCGCAGGGCAGCGCGCTCGGCCGCGCCGGGCGGGTGCACGTGCGGCGCGACGCCGATGCGCTGTGGATCGGCGGCGACGTCACGCCGGTCGTCGAGGGCCGCGTGCGGCTCTGACGGGGATTGCCTTGCAGGCCGAGATCGACCACCTCGTCGTCGCCGCCGCGACGCTGGAGCAGGGCGCGGCCTGGTGCGAGGCCACGCTCGGCGTCGCGCCCGGACCGGGCGGCCGGCACGCCCTGATGGGCACGCACAACCGGCTGCTGGCGATCTCGGGCCCGCGCTTCGAGCGCTGCTACCTCGAGATCATCGCCCTCGACCCGGCCGCGCCGTCGCCGTCGCGGCCGCGCTGGTTCGGGCTCGACGACCCGGCGCTGCGCTCGCGCCTGGCCGCGTCGCCGCGGCTGTGGCACGCGGTCGTGCGCTCGCCGCAGCTCGACATGCACCGCTGGGGACTCGTGCAATGCGGGCTGCAGCCCGGCGAGCCGCTGGCGATGGCGCGCGACACCGAACGCGGCACGCTGCGCTGGCAGATCCTGGTGCCGGCCGACGGCGCGCGGCCGGCCGGCGGTGCGCTGCCGACGCTGATCCAGTGGCAGGGCCCGCATCCCTGCGAGCGCCTGCCGGCCAGCGGCGTCGTGCTCGAGGCGCTCGACATCGACGGCATGCCCCCGCGCGCGCGGGAGGTGCTTCGGCTGCGCCACGCGGGCGGCGACGACGCACGTCCTCCGCGCATCGTCGCGCGGCTGCTCGGGCCGCGCGGCCCGGTGACGCTGGAGAGCGATGCATGACGACCGACGAGCTGTTCCGCGAAGACGCCCTGCTCGATGCCTGCGAGGCCACCGTGCTCGCGGTCGGCGACGAGGGGGTGATCCTCGACCGCACCGTCTTCTACCCGCTGGGCGGCGGCCAGGCCGGCGATGCCGGCGTGCTCGCGCTGCCGGACGGCGCCACGGTGCCGATCGCCGACACGCGCAAGAGCCGGCTGCACCCGGGCGCGATCGCACACGTGCCGGCCCCCGGCGCGGACCTCGGTCGGCTCGCTGCGGGGCAGCGCGTGAGCGCGCGCATCGACACCGCGCGGCGGCGTGCCCACATGCGCTTCCACACCGCGACCCACCTGCTGTGCGCGCTGGTGCCGCACCCGGTCGACGGCTGCTCGATCACCGCGGGCTACGCGCGGCTCGACTTCCACATGACCGAGCCGCTCGACAAGGACCTGCTGAATGCCGGGCTGGCCCGCCTGGTGGCCGGCGCGCACCCTGTGCGCCACCGCTGGATCAGCGAGGCCGAGCTCGACGCCAACCCGCAGCTCGTCCGCAGCATGAGCGTCCAGCCCCCGCGCGGCCTGGGCCGCGTGCGCGTGCTCGAGATCGAAGGCGTCGACCTGCAACCCTGCGGCGGCACCCACGTCGCGAACACCGCCGACGTCGGCCCCGTCACCGTCACCAAGATCGAGAAAAAGTCAGCCCAGACCCGCAGGGTCGTGCTCGGCTTTGCCGAGTCGGCCGCAGGCCGGGGCTGACTTTTCGGCGCAGGCTCACATCGCGCAGCGATGTGAAGCAGGCGAAGCCTGCGTGCCGAAGCCAAGAAGAGCGCGTTGACCCGAAGGGTCGTGCTCGGCTTTGCCGAGCCCTGACACGGACCGTCCAGTGGACGGTCCGTGCGGGGCGAGGGGCCGGGCCACTGGCCCGGCGCGGCCTGCAGGGCCGAGTCGGCCGCAGGCCGGAGCTGACATCTAGGCGCAGGCCCTGCATCGCCGGGCCACGCAGGCCTGCGCCGCCGGACTCACTCCTTGCGGAAGTTGTCGTGGCAGCCCTTGCAGGTCTGCCCGACGGCGCCGAAGGCCGTCTTCACGTTGTCGAGGTTGTTCGACTTCGCGGCCGCCACGAGCTTGGCGACCTCGTCCTGCATCTTCTTCGCGCCCGCGTCGAAGTTGGCGCGGTCGCTCCAGATCTTGGGCAGCGCGCGGGTGTCGCCCTTGTCGGTGCCGTCGCCGAAGGCGGTGAACGGCAGCGCGGACATCGTCGCCACGATCTCGGCATTCGCGGTGGCCGCGGCGCCGTCGAAGGGCACCCGCCCCTGCGCCATCGCGCCGATGCGGCTGAAGTGCGCGGCCATCACGGTGAAGGCGGCCTTGCGGTACTTGATCGCATCCTCGGGCTTCTGGAACTGCGCTGCGGCGGGCAGTGCGAAGGACAGGCCGGCGATGGCCGCGACGACGAGCAGGGGGCGTTTCATGGAGCAGGTCTCCGGGAGTGGCGATGGCGCGTGCGGCGCAGGACGGGCACCGCGACGCGTGATCGAGTGTACGGGTGCGGTGTCAGCGTTGCATGACGCACCGAGGTGTCCGAGCGCGGCGAGGCGTGCGGTCGCCGCCGGGTCGCGGTATGGTTGATCTCCCGCGCCCGCCCGATCCCGCCGCCATGCCCGAAGCCCCTGGTGCCGCCCCCGTCCGCGTCTGGGACCTGCCGACCCGGCTGTTCCACTGGCTGCTCGCCGCGAGCCTCGTCGGCTCGGTGATCACGGCCAACATCGGCGGCAACGCCATCGTCTGGCATGCGCGCCTTGGCTACCTCGCGCTCGCGCTCGTCGTCTTCCGCATCGTCTGGGGATTCGTCGGCGGGCGCTGGTCGCGCTTCGCGAGCTTCGCCTACGCGCCCGGCACGCTGTGGCGCTACCTGCGCGGCGGCTCGCGGCCGCACGAGCACCACGACGTCGGGCACAGCCCGCTCGGCGCGCTGTCGGTGTTCGCGCTGCTCGCGCTGGTCGCGGTGCAGGTGGCCACCGGCCTCGTCGCCGACGACGAGATTGCCTTCACCGGTCCGCTCAACCGCTTCGTCGACAGCGCCACCGGCCTCGCGGCGACCGGCTGGCACCGCGGCTGGGGCAAGACGCTGCTGCTCGTGTTCGTCGGGCTGCACGTCGCGGCGATCGTGTACTACCGCCTCGCGCGCGGCCGCGACCTGATCGGGCCGATGCTCGGCGGCGACAAGCGCCTGCCGCCCGGCACCCCGGGGTCGGCCGACGGCGCGGCGCAGCGTCTGCTGGCGCTGGTCGTCGCCGCGGCCAGCGGCGGGCTGGCCACCTGGGTCGCGGCCCTCGGCTTCTAGCGTCGCCCCCAAGATGCCCGAGTCCCCGCGCATCGAGATGTTCGAGCCGGCGACGCCGGAGTGGATCGACGCGACGCGGGCGGTCTTCCGCGAGTACGCGGCGACGCTGGACGTCGACCTGTGCTTCCAGGGCTTCGACGCCGAGCTGGCCGCGCTGCCGGGCGACTACGCCGCGCCCGGTGGCGCCTTGCTGCTCGCGCTGGTCGACGGCGAGGTCGCGGGCTGCGGCGCGCTGCGCGGGCTGGCCGACGTCGACTACCCGAATGCCTGCGAGATGAAGCGGCTGTACGTGCGACGGGCGTTCCGCGGCTTCGGGCTCGGGCGCCTCCTCGCGCAGGCGCTGATCGACCGCGCGACGCAGGCCGGCTACTCGACGATGCTGCTCGACACGCTCGACGAGATGGAGGCCGCGCGCGGCCTGTACGCGTCGCTCGGCTTCGAGGAGATCCCGCCCTACTACTTCAACCCGGTTCCGGGTGCGCACTACCTGAAGGCCGACCTCGGCGACGGGGCGACGCGCTGGTGACCGGCCCGACGAGGAGACCGCCGTGATGAACCCGTTCGGCCGCCTGCTGCGATCGTCCGGCCCGCAGATGCCGCTGGGCACCTGGATCCTGTCGGCGAGCCCGCTCGTCGCCGAGGCCGCCGGCTGCGCCGGCTTCGACTGGGGCGTGATCGACATGGAGCACAGCCCGCTCGACGTCGCCGGCGTGACGGCGCTGCTGCAGGCGGTGGGCAACACGCGCATGGTGCCGGTGGTGCGGGTGCCGGTCAACGAGCCGGTGGTCGTCAAGCGCGTGCTCGACGCGGGCGCGACGACGGTGATGTTCCCGATGGTGCAGGACGCCGCGCAGGCGGCCGCGGCGGTGGCGGCGACGCGCTACCCGCCCGAAGGCTGCCGCGGCGTCGTCGGGATGAGCCGGGCGACGCGCTTCGGGACCGATGCCGACGCGCTGGCGCAGGCCAATCGGACCGTCGGCGTCATCGTGCAGGTCGAGACCGCGGCGGCGCTGGCCTCGATCGAGGGGATCGCGGCGGTGCCGGGGGTCGACGCGGTGTTCGTCGGGCCGGCCGACCTGGCGGCCGACATGGGCCACGGCGGCAGTGCGGCGCTGCACCCGAAAGTGCTCGAAGCCATGACCGCGGCGGCCGAACGCTGCGCGGCGCTCGGCCGGCCGGTCGGCACCGTCGGCAACACGCCGCGCGAGGTGGCGCAGCTGCGCGCCGCCGGCTTCGGCTTCGTCGCCCTCGGCTCGGACCTCGGGCTCTTCGTGCGCGGCGCGCGCACCGAGCTGGCGGCGTTGCGCGGTCAGCCGGCCGGCGACGAGGTGCACACGCTGCAGGGCGGCACGGTGACGACGCCGTGAACCGCCGCGCGCATCGCGGCGGTCGTGGCGCTCACGGCGCCGCGCGCTCGCGCCGCCACTCGCCGAGGCCGTAGCGCACGCGCGACCACTCGTTGCCCAGCCGCCATGCGAAGGCCGGCAGGCGGCGCGACCAGTGCGGCTTGCGGTTCGAGAGCGTCGCAGCGCCGATCGTGGTCGGGATGCGGTCGTCGTGCGTGCACGGCGTGGGCGTGACCAGCCGCACGCGCAGGCCGAAACGCCAGCCCTGGTCGAACACATGGTCGTAGGGCAGCTGCATCGGCAGCAGGCCGGCCACGTAGGCCTCGGCGGCGCGGCGGCTGACGGCGTAGGCGCTCGAGCCGGTGCACTTGGTCAGCATCACCGCCAGCCAATGGCCGGGAGCGACCTCGAGCACGCGCTGCGGCGTGCCCGAATGCACCTGCGACAGCTTGACCATGTCCCAGCGCGCGGCATGTTCGGCCAGCCCGTGCAGCACGGCGGGCAGCGCCGGCTTCAGCAGCACGTCGTCCTCGAGCACGAGCGCGAAGCGCGCATCGCTGGCGAGGAAGCGCCGCATCGCCTCCACGTGCGACAGATAACATCCGAGCTCGCCGGGCAGCGGCTCCATGCCGTGGCGGCGCCTGTAGCCGGGGGCATCGAGCGCCGCCTGCTGCTCGGGCGTCAGCATCCGAGCGTCGACGGCCGGCAGCCGTGTCCAGGGCAGGCCCAGCGCCGCGAGCTGCGCCGAGACGCGCGCCAGCCGGTCGGGCGCCCGGTCGAGGTTGATCACCCATGTCGCAAACGGCTCCATCCCGCAGATTGTCGCGCCCGTCCCGCGGGGGATGGCGATGACGCCGGCCGCGATCGGCGGCTGGGCACTCGCGCTCGCCGCGGTCGTCGCGGGCTGGGTCGGCTGGGGTTGGCGCGGTGTCGCGCTCGCGCTGACGGTGGTCGTGTTCTGGCTGCTGCTGCAGTTCTCGCGCGCGCTGCGCGTGATGCGCATCGCCGCCCAGCGCCCGGTGGGCGATGTCGCCAGCGCGGTGATGCTCGCGTCGCGGCTGCACCGCGGCATGCGGCTCGCGCAGGTGATCCTGCTGACGCACAGCCTGGGCCGCGCGCTGTCGCCGCCGCCCGACGAGCGCTTCGAGTGGCGCGACGCGGCCGGCGACCGGGTGGAACTGCTGCTGCGCGACGGGCGCCTGGTCGAGTGGCAACTCGAGCGCGCGCCCGCCGCGCCTACGGATCGGGACGACGGCAGCGCCGCGTTCTGACGCCGGATCCCGGTCAGCCGCGGCGGCGCGCGAGCCAGCCCACGCTGGCCAGCCCCGCGAGCATCAGTGCCCAGGTGCCGGGTTCGGGCACCGGCAGCGTGCCGCCCGGCGTGAAGAGTGCTGCGTGCGACAGCCCCGGGCCCGCGGTGCCGTTGCCCTTGGCGATGCCGAGCGTGTCGAAGGCCAGCGAGTCCAGGCCCGTGCTGCCGCCGTCGAACAGGTACAGGCTGTAGGTCGGGCCGCCCTTGAGCGCGAGCACGAACGGGCCGTAGAGCGTCTGCGCGAAGGTCAGCGTGCCCGAATTGCCGCTGCCGGCGCCGATGAAGCGGCTGCCGTCGTCCGAGGCCACGAAGAAGTCGAAGCTGCCGTAGCCGTCGAACGCGACCGACGGCGTCTGGCTCGGCGAGACGTTGCCGCCGATCGGGCCGCGGCACGCGATGTAGCCGAAGCTGCCGGTGGCGGAATCGGCGCAGTCGACGGTCGCGGGCGGGGCCATCGCGGCGTGCGCGGGTGCGGCGGCGAGAATCGCGGAGGCGGCCAGGGCGGCGGCCGTGACGGTGCGGAGCATGGGGGGCCGAAGGTTCGTTGAAGCGACACCTTCAGCGTAGCCGCGGCGTCGCGCCGCGGGGGGGCTCGCGCCCCCGCGCTCGGGGGGTTGGGCCGCGTGCCGCGAGCGGCGGCGCGACTTCTGCACGGCGCGCGGGCGGGCCGGTCGCGCACCGGGCGTGCGGCGGCCGGCCCGTAGAATCGTGGGCTTTCACCACGTGTCCGGGGCCCCCATGTCGATGTCCGACCGCGACGGCAAGATCTGGATGGACGGCGAGCTCGTCGACTGGCGCGAGGCCAAGATCCACGTGCTGACGCACACGCTGCACTACGGCTGCGGCGCGTTCGAGGGCGTGCGCGCCTACAACACGGTCGCTGGCACGGCGATCTTCCGGCTGCGCGAGCACACCGAGCGCCTGTTCAACAGCGCGAAGATCCTGCGCATGCAGATCCCGTTCACGCTCGAGCAGGTGATGGAGGCGCAGCGCGAGGTCGTGCGCGTCAACCGGCTCGAGAGCTGCTACCTGCGTCCGCTGACCTGGATCGGCGACAAGAAGCTCGGCGTGAGCCCGAAGGGCAACACGATCCACCTGATGGTGGCCGCATGGCCTTGGGGCGCCTACCTCGGCGAGGAAGGCCTGCGCCGCGGCATCCGCGTCAAGACCAGCAGCTACACGCGCCACCACGTCAACATCACGATGACGCAGGCCAAGGCGGTGAGCAAC
>JALORQ010000220.1 GCA_025458805.1 Rubrivivax sp. | reverse complement strand
CAGATCACCGGCTTCCTGCTGCTGTCGGCGCTGTCGCCCTCGTGGACCGCGGCGCTGTCGGTGGCCTGGGTCGTCGTCGCGCAGGGCATCTGCGGCGTCGCCAAGGACCTCACGAAGACCGCCAGCAAGTCGGCCATCAAGCTGACCGCGGGCGAGGCGTCGGGCCGGCTGTTCAAGTGGGTGGCGTTCTTCACCGGCAGCAAGAACGCGATGAAGGGCGTGGGCTTCTTCGTCGGCGGCGTGTTGCTGCAGGCGCTGGGCTTTCAGCAGGCGCTGTGGACCATGGCGGCGCTCCTCGCGCTGGTGTTCGTCGGCGTGGTCGCCTTCGTGCCGCGCCTGATGGGCAGGAGCAAGGCGTCGAAGTCGGCGCGCGAGCTGTTCGCGAAGAACCGCGGCATCAACCTGCTGGCCGCGGCGCGCGTCGCGCTCTTCGGCGCACGCGACGTCTGGTTCGTCGTCGGCGTGCCGGTCTTCCTGTATTCGGCGGGCTGGACCTTCACGATGGTGGGGGCCTTCCTCGCGCTGTGGACCATCGGCTACGGCGCGGTCCAGGCCCTGGCGCCGGCCCTGGTGCGGCGCAGCGAAGACGGCCTGTCGGCCGAGGTGCCGGAGGCGCGCCGGTGGTCTGCCGGTCTCGCGCTGGTGCCGATCGTCCTGGCCGCGCTGGTGCTCGCCGACGTCGACCACCTGGAGTGGGTGGTGGTCGCAGGGCTCGGCGTCTTCGGCTTCGCCTTCGCCGTCAACTCGTCGGTGCACTCGTACCTGGTGCTGGCCTACGCCGGCTCGGAGAAGGCAGCCGAGGACGTCGGCTTCTACTACGCGGCCAACGCGACGGGTCGCTTCCTCGGCACGCTGATGTCGGGACTGCTCTACCAGGGCTTCGGCTTGGTCGGCTGCCTCGCCGGATCGGCCGCGATGCTGGTCGCCTGCGCCGCGATCACGCTCGCCCTTCCCTTGCGTCGCGCGCTGCCGACCGCGGCCGCCGGCGCCACCGTGCCGGACCCGGCCTCTTCGACGCGATGACGAACAGCGGGCTGCCGATGGACGAAGCCGCCGCGGTGCGGGCACTCGCCGCGCTCTCGCAAGAGGTGCGACTGCGCATCTTTCGGGCACTGGTCGGCGTGGGGCCGGCCGGCATGACGCCGGGGACGATCGCCGCCCAGCTGGCGCTGGCGCCGTCGACGGTGTCGTTCCACGTCAAGGAACTGCTGAACGCCGGCCTCGCGACGCAGGAGCGCGACGGCCGCCACCTCATCTACCGGCCGGCGATCGACCGCATGAACGAGCTGATGGACTACCTGTCGGCACACTGCTGCCGTGCCGTGAGCTGCGACGGCGCGGACCCCGCGGCCTGCGTGCCCGCCATCCCCACCCCCCGGCCCGAAACGGAAGGTCCGATGATCGACAAGGTCTACCACGTGCTCTTCGTGTGCACGCACAACTCGGCGCGGTCGATCATGGCCGAAGGCATCCTGAATCGCCTCGGACGAGGGCGCTTTCGCGCCTTCTCGGCCGGCAGCCGCCCGGCCGGCGCGGTCAGCCCGCTGGCGCTGCGCACGCTGCAGGCGATGCACATCGCGGCCGAGGGCTACCGCAGCAAGGACTGGAGCGAGTTCGCCGCGCCCGGGGCTCCCGCGCTCGACTTCGTCTTCACCGTCTGCGACAAGGCGGCCGGCGAAGCCTGCCCCGTTTGGCCCGGGCAGCCGATGACGGCGCACTGGGGCGTTGCCGATCCGGCGGCGTTCGAGGGCAGCGACGAGCAGAAGGCCAGGGTGTACTGGGACACGGCCGTGGTGCTCAAGCGCCGCATAGAGCTGATGCTCGCACTGCCGCTGGCATCGCTGGACAGGTTGGCGCTGCAGCGCGACCTCGACGACATCGGCCGTCGCTGAACGAACGCGATCGGGGATGGGACTCTTCGAGAGGCTGCTGACCGTATGGGTCGCGCTCGGCATCGCGACCGGCGTCGGCCTGGGCCTCGTGATTCCCGGCGCTTTCCAGGCGATCGCCGCGCTCGAGTTCGCGCACGTCAACCTCGTGGTCGCGATCTTCATCTGGGTGATGATCTATCCGATGATGGTCCAGATCGACTGGTCGGCGGTGAAGCGCGTCGGCCAACGGCCGGCCGGCTTGGCGCTGACGCTGGTGATCAACTGGCTCGTCAAGCCCTTCACGATGGCCGCGCTCGGCGTGCTGTTCTTCGAGGTGGTCTTCGCCGCGCATGTCGACCCGCGATCGGCCAGCGAGTACATCGCCGGGATGATCCTGCTCGGCGTGGCGCCCTGCACCGCGATGGTGTTCGTCTGGAGCCAGCTGGTGAAGGGCGACCCGAACTACACGCTGGTGCAGGTGTCGGTGAACGACCTCGTGATGATCTTCGCGTTCGCGCCGATCGCCGCGCTGCTGCTCGGGGTCACCGACATCGTCGTGCCGTGGCAGACGCTGCTGCTGTCGACTGGGCTCTACGTCGTGCTGCCGCTCGTCGCCGGCATCGCGACGCGACGCGCGCTGCAGCGCCGGTCGCCGACCGCGGTGCGCGACCTCGTCGCGGCGCTCAAGCCGGCATCGATCGCCGGCCTCATCGCCACCGTGGTGCTGCTGTTCGGCTTCCAGGCCGGCACGCTGGTCGGGCAGCCATTCGTGATCGCGATGATCGCCGTGCCGCTGGTGATCCAGACCTACGGCATCTTCGCTCTCGGTTGGCTGGGTGCAAGGCTGCTCAAGCTGCCGCGCGAGATCGCCGGGCCGGCCTGCCTGATCGGCACGTCCAACTTCTTCGAGCTCGCGGTCGCGGTCGCGATATCGCTGTTCGGGCTCGACTCGGGCGCCGCGCTGGCCACGGTCGTGGGCGTGCTGGTCGAGGTGCCGCTGATGCTGTCGCTCGTCTGGTTCATCAACCGCCGCCACCGGGTCCCGCTGGCGCGCGTCGCCGCCTGAGGCGCTGCGTCAGCGCGCCGGTGTCGGGCCGGCACGACCCGCCGCTTGCCCTCCTATAGTCCGGCACATTCGGCGGCCGCATCGCGCCGCCCGGAGACCCGGCATGCATCGACTCGCGCGCGGAATCGCCCTTCTGGCGCCCCTGCTGGTTTCGGGATGCGCGACAGTGCTCGACGGCATCGGCTCCGCCACGCGTGGCCCGGGCGTCGAAGGCGAACTCGTGCTGCCGGTGCTCGAGCAGCCGGTGCGCGTGGTGCGCGACGCCAACGGCATCCCGTACGTCTTCGCGTCCGGCACCGCCGACCTGATCCGTGCACAGGGGTTCGTCGCCGGGCAGAGCCGCCTGTTCCAGATGGAGAGCTATCGCGCGCTGGCGACGGGCCGGCTCGCCGAGGCCATCGGCGAGGCCGGGCTGGCGACCGACCGCCAGATGCGCCTCATCGGGCTGAAGCGCAACGCCGAGCGTCATGCCCGGCTGCTCGACCCCGGCGCGCGCCAGTTCCTCGAATGGTATGCGCAGGGACTCAACGCCTACATCACCACGCATGCCGGCGACCACCCGGCCGAGCTGCGGATCGCCGGGTTCAGCGCCACGCCATGGACGCTGGAGGACATGGTCACGGTGCTGCACTTCATCAACTGGAGCCAGGCCGCCAACTTCAAGGCCGAGCTGACGATGCAGAAGCTGATCGACCGCTTCGGCCCGCAGCGTGCGCTGGCCGAGCTGGCGCCGATCAATGTCAGCATCGACCGGCGCGAGCGGCCGGTCATCGTCGGCGACGCGGCCCCGCCCGGTGCAGGGCTGGTGCGCGCGCAGGTGGTCGGGCTCGACGACGCCTCGCTGCTGGCCGGCCTGGGCGCGCTGCCAGCCGGTGCGCCCGCCGTCGGCAGCAACAACTGGGCGATCGGCCGCTCGCGCTCGGCCAGCGGTCAGGTCGTCGTCGTCAACGACCCGCACCTCGACGCGCGCATGCTGCCCGGCCCGTGGCTGCCGATCGGGCTCTTCGCACCGGGCATCCAGGCCGTCGGGGTGGCGCTGCCGGCGGTGCCGGGCATCCTGGTCGGGCGCAACGCCGACGTCGCCTTCGGCGTCACCAACGCCTACGGCGACTCCCAGGATCTGACCATCGAGCGCGTGGCGCCCGGCCGGCCCGACCACTACCTCGACGGCGACCAGGTGCG
>JALORQ010000078.1 GCA_025458805.1 Rubrivivax sp. | reverse complement strand
TTCAACAAGTACTCGCTCAAGGAGTTCCCGGGCACCAAGCTGCTGGCGACCTGGGTGCACGACGAGGGCTACGTCCACACGACGGATCGGCAGATCCGGACGCTCGCCGACTTCAAGGGCTTGAAGATGCGGGCGCCGACGCGCCAGACCAACAAGCTGCTGGCGTCGCTCGGCGCCACGCCCGTGGGCATGCCGCTGCCGGCGATCCCGGACGCCGTCAGCAAGGGCACGATCGACGGCTTCCTGCTGCCCTGGGAGGTGATGCCGTCGCTGAAGCTGCAGGAGCTCGTCAAGTTCCACAGCGAGACCGATCCGTCGCGCCCGGCGCTTTACAGCGCGGTCTTCGTCTTCGCGATGAACCAGGCCAAGTACGACAGCCTGCCGCCCGACCTGAAGAAGGTCATCGACGACAACAGCGGTCCCGCGCTGTCGCAGCAGATCGGCCGCACCTGGGACGGCAGCCAGGCCGCCGGCCGCAAGGCGGCGCAGGATCGCGGCAACACGTTCTACATGATCCCCGCGGCCGAGCTCGACAACTGGCAGAAGGCCTCGGCGCCGCTGGTCGACGAGTGGGTCGCCGACATGGACAAGCGCGGCATGCCGGGCCGGCAGATGCTCCAGGACGCGCGCGACCTGCTCGCCAAGTACCGCAAGTGAGGCCCGCCGCGGGGCGACGCGCGGCCGCGGGCAGCGCCGCCGCCGGCCGCTGCGCGGGCCGCTGATCCGGGGCGCGGGGTGCTTCAGACGCTGCGGGCAGCGGCCGTGGTCTTCGCGCTGGCCGGCAGCGCCGTCGCGCTGGCGGTCGCGCTGACCACCGTGGCCAGCATCGCCGGACGCGCCGGCTGGTCGGCACCGATCCAGGGCGATGTCGAGATCACCCAGCTCGGCATCGCGCTGGCGATCTCGCTCGGCCTGCCCTGGTGTCAGCTGCGCGGCGCCAACATCGTCGTCGACTTCTTCACGCAGCGGCTGCCCGAGCGCCGCGTGCGCACGCTCGACGGCGCCGGCTGCCTGCTGATGGCCGCCATGTGCCTGCTGCTCGCATGGCGCACCTCGGTGGGCGCGCTGGCCGTTCGCGAGGCGATGGAGACGACGATGATCCTCGGGTTGCCGATGTGGTGGGCCTACGCGTCGCTGGCGCCGGGGCTCGCGCTGGCGGCGCTGGTGGCGCTGGTGCAGGCCGCGCTGCACTTCGGCGGCCGGCCGATGTCGCGGCTGCACGGGTCGGGGCCGGGTTGAGCGCCACCGCGATCGGCATCGCGATGTTCGGCGGCATGCTGGCGCTGATGGCGCTGCGCGTGCCGATCGCGGCCGCGATGTTCATCCCCGGCGCGCTCGGCTACTGGGGCATGACCAGCGAGCCGGCGCTGCTCAACCACCTGAAGGGCAGCGCCGTGGCGCGCCTCACGGTCTACGACCTGAGCGTGATCCCGCTCTTCCTGCTGATGGGGCAGTTCGCCACGCAGGGCGGGCTCAGCCGGGCGCTGTTCGCCGCCGCGGCCGCGCTGGTCGGCCATGTCCGGGGTGGCCTGGCGATGGCGTCGATCCTGTCGGCCGGCGCCTTCGGCGCGGTGTGCGGCTCGTCGGTCGCGACGTCGGCGACGATCACGCAGGTGGCCTATCCCGAGATGAGGCGCCACGGCTACGGCGGCCGGCTGTCGACGTCGGCGCTGGCTGCCGGCGGGACGCTGGGCATACTGATCCCGCCGTCGGTGCCGCTCGTCGTCTACGCGATCCTGACCGAGCAGAACATCGCGAAGCTGTTCGCGGCAGCCATGGTGCCGGGCCTGCTCGCGATGGCAGGCTACCTGGGCGTCGTCGCGCTCGTCTGCCGGCGCCGACCCGACCTGGCACCGGCGCTGGCGCCGCTCGCCTGGGGAGCACGGCTGCGCGCGCTGGCGGGCATCTGGCCCATCGTCGCGATCTTCGTCGTCGTCTTCGGCGGAATCTACGGTGGGCTGTTCTCGCCCACCGAAGGTGCGGCGGTCGGCGCGGTGGCCACCTTCGTGGCCGGCGTCGCGCGGCGCGAGCTGCCGTTCGACGCGCTGAAGCGCAGCTTCCTCGGCACCGCCGAGACGAGCGCGATGGTCTTCATGATATTCCTGGGCGCCGACATGATGAACGCATCGCTCGCGCTGACGGGCATGCCTGCGGCGCTGGCCGACGCGGTCGGCCACCTCGACGTGCCGCCGCTGGCGATCGTGGCGGCCGTGCTCGCCTTCTACGTGCTGCTCGGCTGCGTGATGGACGAGCTGTCGATGCTGCTGCTCACGATCCCGGTCGTCTTTCCGACGCTCATGGGGCTCGACCTGTGGGGCCTGGGCGCGCAGGACAAGGCGATCTGGTTCGGCGTCCTCGTGCTGACGACGGTGGGCATCGGCCTCATCGCACCGCCGGTGGGGCTGAACGTCTACGTCGTCAACAACCTCGCGCGCGACGTGCCGATGGCCGAGACCTACCGCGGCGTCTTTGCCTTCCTCGCCTGGGACGCCGCGCGCGTGGTGCTGCTGCTGTTCTTTCCGGCGATCAGCCTCGGTCTCGTCGCGTGGCTGTACTAGCGACGCCTCACGGGCAGGAGACGGGCACCAGGCAGTCCGGGCAGGCCACGTTGAACCAGCGCCCGCCCTGGCCCTGGGTGCCGCCCCGATTCGACAGCATCAGGCCGAGCCAGTCGGCGAACCGGATGCCCGGCGACGCCTCGTCGTAGAACAGGTCGTCGCGCAGCAGCGTGTGGTAGGTGCCGCTGGCGATGTAGAAGCGGAAGTTGGGCGTCGACGCGGCGTCGCTCTGCACCTTGTCGGTCATCTGCCGGGTCCAGTCGACCGACGGGTCGGGGCAACTGCCGCCGGGCGGGTAGAACTGCCGGATGAGGTCGTAGAACTGGATCTGCACGAGGTCGGAGGTCGTCGTGAACTGCGCGACCTTCGCTCTTGGGAGCCCCTCGGCCAGGCGTCGCGCGAAGTCGTTGCCGGCGATGCTCGTGCCGTCGGGAAACACGCGGGGCTCGAACTGCAGGTTCCACGACCCGCGCCCGGGCAGACCCGCGTCGAAGGCAGGCGTCGTGACCCCTTGGCTCGCGTCGGCGAGCACCGAGATCTGCGCCGTCCGGTAGGCGCGGGCCAGCCACGGGGCGTTGAAGGTCGCGCCGTAGCCGCCGGCGCTGACGCCGGTGACGAGCAGGCGGCGCGGCTTGTCGAGGTTCTTCTTCATCCAGTCGAGCGCGACCATGAAGTTGTCGAAGCCGCGGTGCTGGATCTCGAAGGTCGACGGCAGCGGAAAGACCGGGTGGCCGACGTTCGCGTAGGTGCGCGTTGCGGAACCGCCGTGCAGGTCGCCGGTGCAGTACGGGATGTAGACGATGTTCCAGTCGCGCACCGGGTTGTCGACGCGCGTCGTGTCGAAGATGCCGCCGATGCGGGCCGGGTCGGTGTCGGGCGCGATCTGCGGCACGAAGAGCTGCGGCACCTGGGGCGGCAGGCCGGCGATCGGGAAGGTGCAGCTGAAGCTGTCCCAGCAGGCACCGCCCCCCTCGAAGTACACCATCAGGTTCTTCGACGTGCCGCGGCGCGCCCAGAAGCTGAAGCGCGGGTCGGTGCCCGGATAGCCCGAGCAGCTGGGCGTGTAGGTCTTCCCGCCGACGGTGATCGGAGGCGGGTTCTCGATCTTGATCCATCCGCCTTCGGCGGGCGGGCGGGCGTGGGCAGCGACCGCAAGCAGCGCCAGCAGCGCTGCGACCGGCCATGCGGCAAAGGTCCGAAGTCGTGAGGTCATGCGGTCTCCTCCGTCTGCCGTCGCACAGGCGCCCGACATGGACACTGCTGGGCTCGGTCGCGGGCGATCGTACGGGCCGGCAGGCAGCGGTGGCTCGGGAAGTTCCCGTGTCGGCCTGCCGGGCGGCCGTTGAGGGTCTGGTCGAGCCCACAATCGCTTCACTTCCACACCGGGACCGACGATGACCGTGCTCCTGAAGCGCCCGACCTCGGGCACGATCCCGATTCGCCTCGTCGACCGGGCCAGCCTGCCCGCCGAACTGGCCGCGGCCGATGAGCCCACGCGGCGGTGGATCCAGGCCCAGGGCTTCGACGGCGCCCCCGATCGCCACGTCGCGGTGCCGGCCGCCGATGGCGCGGTGCGCGAGATCTGGGCGGGCGTGCACGGGGCGGCCCATCCGTGGCTGCTGGCCGCGCTTCCGCGCCAGCTGCCAGCGGGACGCTACCGCCTCTCCGACGCCGGGCTGGCGGCCGACGCGCAAGCGGCGGCGATGTCGTGGTCGCTCGGCGGCTACCACTTCGGCCGATACCGGGCCGCGCGGCGCGATCCGGCCACGCTGCTGCTCGCGCCGTCGGCCGCCACGCGGCGCGGCGCGCTGCTCGCCGACGTGATCGCCGCGACGCGCGACCTCGTCAACACGCCCGCCGAGCACATGGGGCCGGCCGAACTCGCGGCCGCCGTGCGCGGCGCGGCCCGCGCGGCCGGCGGAAAGGTGCGCGAGATCGTCGGCGACGCGCTGCTCGAGCAGGGCTTCCCGGCGATCCATGCCGTCGGCCGTGCGGCGGCCCGCGCGCCGCGCCTCGTCGAGCTGACCTGGGGCGACCCGAAGCACCCGAGGCTGGTGCTGGTCGGCAAGGGCGTGTGCTTCGACAGCGGCGGCCTCGACATCAAGCCGGCCGACGGCATGCGCTGGATGAAGAAGGACATGGGCGGCGCTGCGGTCGCGATCGGGTTGGCGCGCCTGGTGATGACACTGGCGCTGCCGGTGCGCCTGCACCTGCTGGTGCCTGCCGTCGAGAACGCGATCGCCGGCAATGCCTACCGGCCGGGCGACGTGATCCGCACGCGCGCCGGGCTGCACGTCGAGATCGGCAACACCGATGCCGAGGGTCGCGTGATCCTGTGCGACGCGGTCGCCTACGGGGCCGAGCAGAGGCCGGACCTGATGATCGACCTGGCCACGCTGACCGGCGCCGCGCGCGTCGCGCTCGGGCCGCAGCTGCCGGCGCTGTTCTGTCGCGACATGGCGATGGCGCGCGCGATCGTCGACCGCGGCCTCGAGCTGCACGATCCGATGTGGCACCTGCCGCTGTGGCGCGACTATCACGTCGGCATCGAAAGCGACATCGCCGACATCGTCAACACCGGCCGCGGGCCGATGGCGGGCGCGATCACGGCGGCGCTGTTTCTCGAGGACTTCGTCCCGGCGCGCCTGGACTGGCTCCACGTCGACCTGTACGCGTGGAACGACCTGGCGCGCCCGGGGCGTCCCGTGGGCGGCGAGGCCCAGGCGCTGCGCACGCTGCTCGACGTCGTCGAGCGCCGCTACGCGCGGCCGTGACGGTGCGCGCGATCAGCGCGGCGTGGCGCGTCCGCCCGTCCGCGCGGCGCACACGGGGCAGTGCGGCTGGCGGGAGATCCGCACCTCGTCCCAGTGCATGCTGCGTGCGTCGAGCATCAACAGACGGCCGGCGAGCGGCTGCCCGATGCCGGCCAGCAGCTTGAGCGCCTCGGCGGCCTGCATCGCGCCGACGATGCCGACCAACGGGGCGAAGACGCCCATCGTCGCGCACGCGACCTCCTCGAACGCAGTGTCCGGCGGGAACAGGCACGCGTAGCAGGGCGCGTCGTCGCGACGCGTGTCGTAGACCGAGACCTGCCCGTCGAAGCCGATCGCCGCGCCGGACACCAGCGGCCTGGCATGCGCCACGCAGGCGGCGTTGACGGCATGGCGGGTGCGAAAGTTGTCGCTGCAGTCCAGCACCACGTCGGCGCCCGCGACCAGCTCGTCGAGCAGCGCCTCGTCGGCGCGCGCCACGAGGGCGTCGACCTTCACGTCGGGGTTGAGCGCGCCGATCGACTGCCGCGCCGAAAGCGCCTTCGGCTGGCCGAGGCGCGAGAGATCGTGCGCGATCTGGCGCTGCAGGTTGGTGACGTCGACCGTGTCGTGGTCGACGAGGGTCATCCGACCGACGCCGGCCGATCCCAGGTACAAGGCCACAGGCGACCCGAGCCCACCGGCGCCGATGACCAGCGCACGCGAGCCGAGCAGCCGCGACTGGCCTTCGACGCCGATGTCGTCGAGCAGGATGTGTCGGGAGTAGCGGAGCAGCTGGTCGTCGTTCATCGCACGGCACGGCCGCGTCGCGCGGCGCGGACCGACGGGCAGTGTAGGGCGCGCCGCGCGGCTGCGGCGCGCCCTGCGCCAGCCGTGACGCGCGACGGACGCGGCCCCGTGGCAGGCCGGGACGCTTCTGTCACGCCCTGGAGCAGCGCCGACCAGCCGCCGCGGGACGATCCGGACTGGCGTGCAGGGTCGTCGGCACGCACAGTGCGGAGCGTGGGAAGGCGCGTCCGCCGCGCGGCGGCGGCGTCGGCCCGCCGGGCGGCCCGATGCCGCGACGCGGGAGTGCTGGATGCAGCGTCGACAACTCATCATCGCCTGGACCGGCCTGTTGGCGGCCGGCAGCTCGACCGTACCGCATGCGCAGGCGGCCGATCCGTTCGACGGCGATCCGTACAGGTCGCACCCCTGGCCCGACATCCGGCGCGAATACCTCGGCAAGGCGCCCGTGGCGTTCGACGAGCGCGTGCACGTCCAGGGGCCGGCGTTCGCCGAGGACCCGATGAACGTGCCGATCACCGTTCGCGTCGAGCCGGCGCTCGGCCGCGTCGAGGAGATCCTCGTGCTCGTCGACCGCAACCCGATCCGCAAGGTGCTTTCGTACTTCCCGCAGCAGGCGCTTCCGTCGATCGCCTTCCGCTTCAAGCTCGAGCAGGCCTCGCCGGTGCGCGCGGCGGTGCGCACCGCCGACGGCCGCTGGCACGTCGGCGGCACCTGGGTCGACTCGTCGGGCGGCGGCTGCACGGTGTCGGGCGCCACCCGCAAGGACGGGAGCTGGGCGCAGACGCTCGGCGACGTCAGCGGGCGGCTGTTCACGCAGGCCCCGGGGCAGGGCGATGCGGTGGCGCGGCTGCGCGTCAAGGTCATGCACCCGATGGACACCGGCCTCGTCGCAGGGGTGCCGGCGTTCTACGTGAGCCGGCTTTCGGTGCGCGACGGCGAGGACCGCGAGCTGGCGCGGTTGCAGACCTTCGAGCCGGTGAGCGAGAACCCCGTGTTCTCGTTCGACTTCGCGAGCCCGCCGAAGGGCGGCGTGCGCGTGGTCGGCGTCGACAACAACGGCAACCGCATCGCGCACCGGCTGCCATGACCCGCCGCCTGCTTCGACACGCGCTCTGCGCAGCCGGCCTCGCTGCGGCCGCGGCATGGCCTGCATTTGCGCAACCCGCTCCGCGGGCCGACCTCGCGACGCTCGACTATCGCCTTGCCGCGCGCGAACTGGCCCCGGGGGTCTGGGTCGTCGAGGGCGAGAACGACGACTTCACGCCCGCCAACGGCTGCAACATCATCAACACCGGCTTCATCGCCACCGGCGCCGGCGTCGTGGTCGTCAACACCGGTCCGGCGCGCCGCTACGGCGAACAGCTGCGGGCGCTGATCGCGCGCACGACGCCGGAGCCGGTGGTGAGCGTGGTGCATCTCAACCTGCATCCGGACTACTTCCTCGGCAACCAGGGCTTCGCCGACGTGCCCCGCAGGGCCACCCCGGACACCCGCGCCGGCATCGCGGCCGAGTCGGCGGCTTACGAGACCAACCTCTATCGCCTGTGCGGCGACTGGATGAAGGGCACCGAGACGCTGGCGCCCGACCGCGATCTCGACCCCGCGGCCGGCGGCGGACGCTGGACGGTCGGCAAGCGCGAGTTCGAGCTCGTGCACCTGCGCGGCCACACGGCATCGGACCTCGTGCTGATCGACCGCGCGAGCGGGGTTGCATTCGTCGGCGGACTCGTCTTCAAGGACCGCATCCCGACCACGCCGCACGCGCGCATCGACGAGTGGCTGGCGAGCCTCGACCAGCTCCAGCGACTGGGTCTGAGGACCGTGGTTCCGAGCCACGGCCCGGTGCACCAGGGCACCGCGGGAATCGAACAGACTCGCGCCTACCTGCAGTGGATCGATCGCCACTTCGGCGGCTGGGCCGCCGCCGGCTGGGAGATGAACGAGGTGCTGCGCGCTCCGGTGCCGGACGAGTTCCGACGCTGGGCGGCCTTCCGCACGGAGTACGTCCGCAACGTGGCGCACCTCTATCCACAGTACGAGCAGCGCGCGCTGAAGTCGCCCGCAGCGGCCCGCTGAGCCTCGCGCGTCAGCCGGGCGCGTGGCGTCGCGGCGCGCGGAAGTGCCACCAAGGCAGCGCGCGCGTCAGCGCCAGCACCTCGCCCACGTGGTCCGCCTGCGCGTAGCCGGCCAGCTGTACGAGCTGCCGGGGCCAGGCCGGGTCGAGCAGGACCTGGCGCAGCGCCCGCACCGCCGGCTGCTCGAGCGCGTCGGCCAGGCAGACCAGGTAGTAGTCCTCCTCGACGAGAGGCACGAAGCCGGTCCCGAAGCGCTCGGCGGCCGCGGCGATGCCGACCCCGGCATCCGCGGCGCCGCTCGCGACGGCGGCGGCCACCGCGAGGTGGCTGTCCTCGATTCCGACGACGTGCAGCGCCTCGGCGCCCAGGCCGGAGCGGCTCAGCAGGTGCTCGGTGAGCAGCCGCGTGCCCGAGCCCGGCTGCCGGGCCACCACGCGGGCGCGGCTGACCGCGACGTCCGACAGCGAGCCCAGCCCGAGCGGATTGCCTTCGGCCACGATCAGGCCCTGGGTGCGGCGCATGCAGCCGATCAGCTTGTGGCGGCCGGGCCGCAGCAGCGGCTTGAGCGCACGCACGAACGGGTGCCGGTCGTCGGCCAGCTTCGGCACGTGGAATCCGGCCACGATGCAGCGGCCTTCGGCAAGCGCACGCAGTGCGTCGATGCTGCCGGCGAAGCGCAGTTCGACGTGCAGCCGCTCGGTGGCGGCGGCCAGGTCGCGCAGCAGCGGCAGGGCCATGTCGTGGCTGGCCTGGATGCGCAGCACAGGCTGCGTGCCGTCGAGTGCATCGGCGAGCACTCGCTCGAGCTCGGCACGAAGCGCCTCGATGTGTGGCGCCAGCCGGGCGCGCGCCTGCGCCTCGGCCCACAGCAGGCGCTCGGCGAATGGTGTGAGGCGCGCCGGCTGGCCGCGGCCCCAGGTGACCAGCGATTCACCCAGCACCTGCTCCCAGTGCCGAAGCTCGCCCCAGACATGCCGGTACGAGCGCTGTGTGGCCTCGGCCGCGTGCTGGATCGATCCGTGCGCCGCAAGCGCCGACAGCAGGTCGAACAAGGGGTTGTCGACGTCGGCGCCGCGCTGGCCTGCGGCAACGAATCGGTACTGCAGGTGGACGCCCCGGGCCTTCATCGCGGCGCCGACTGTAGCCGAGGCGAAGACGGACTCGGCCGCGCCACCCGATGACCGGGGGCGGCCGCTTCAGCCGCCGCCGCGCTGGATGTGAAGGTCGAAGAGCCGCATGAAGCCGCGCCGTGCCGCTTCGTCGACGCCGTCGAAGCGGTACTGCACGCGCATGCGCGGCAGCCGGATGAGCGCGATCTGCCGCGGCTCCAGCGGCTGCCAGCGCAGCGTCAGGGTCCCGGCGTCGATCTCGACGATCGCTTCGCCCGGGACGTTGCGGTGGAGCGGGTGGCCATGCACCGCCACAGGCAGCCAGCCGAGCCATTCGGCCTCGGTGCAGCCCTGTTCGCGCTCGAACTGCTCAGACGGCTGCTTCATCGTGCGAGCGGCCGTCGCACGCGGGACGTGCGACGGCGTTCGTCTGGCGTTCGAGCCTGCGCAGGCAGGCTCTCACGTCCCGCCTCACCCACCGGCGATGGGGGGCCAGATGGCGAGGACGTCACCTTCGGCCAGGGTCCGCGACGCCCGCTGCTCGGGCGGGACGAAGTGGCCGTTGACGAGCACCAGGTGCACGAGCTTCATCGGCAGGTTGAACGGCTCGATGACCTGGGCGATCGAGGCGCCGTCGGCGACCTCGAGCTTCATCTCGTTGCCCTGCCGGCGGTCGGCCGGCAGGTACTCCCCCAGGCTGGCGTAGAGCTTGAACGTGATCTGCATGGGCCCGATGGTGCCGCGGCGCTCAGGCCTTGACGAGCGCGTGGTGATGCTGGGCCTGCGCGCACGCGAGGTAGGCCTCCATCAGCAGCGTCGGGTCGTGCAGCAGTCTGTCCTTCCACTCGCCGAGCGGCACCTGGCCTTCGACGAGCCCGCGCATCACGCCGACGTGCTCGGTCCAGCCGATGGCGTTGCACCCGACGAGTCGGTCGCCGCCGAACTGCAGGCTCAGGTGGCGCCCGCCGTCGGCACCCCCGCGCTCGGTCATCTCGACGTGCTCGCCGCCGGGCACCCCCTCCCAGGCGCCGAAGCTGGCGCTGATCAGCCCCAGCGTGTCGAGCACGTTGATCTGCGTGACGCCGCGCAGCGTCGCCTCGCGGCCGACCATGTTGAGCGCCGCGACGCGCGCCTGGTCGGCGGCGTTGGGCTGGATCGCGCTGACGATCGCCTTGCCGGTGACCTTGTCGAAGGCCTCGGCGCAGTCGCCGGCGGCATAGATGCCGGGCACGTTGGTCTGCAGGTGCTCGTCGGTCAGCACCCCCAGCAGGCACAGCACGCCGGAATCCTTGAGGAAGCCGATGTTCGGCTTGACACCGGTGGCGCTGATCACGAGGTCGGCCGCCAGCGTGCGGCCGTTCGACAGCCTGACGAGCATCGGCGCGCCGCCCTGGCCTTGGCCTTGGCCCGGACCGGATGCGCCCGGGCGCTCGATCTCGACCACCTTGGCGCCGGTGTGCACCGTGACGCCCTTGGACTGGACCCAGTCCTTGATCATGCCGCCGGCCGTCGGGCCCATCATGCGCGGCACCATGCGGTCGCCCATCTCGACGACGCTCAACTCGACGCCTCGGCTGGCAAGCGCCTCCATGATGATGCAGCCGATGAAGCCGGCGCCCATCTGCAGCACCCGGGAGCCGGGTTTGGCGAGGTCCATGATCGCCCGCGCATCGGCCAGCGTCCAGCAGGAACGCACGCCCGGCCCGTCGATGCCGGGGATCGGCGGCGTGGCCGGGCTGGACCCGGTGGCGATGAGCAGGCGGTCGAAGGCCAGGCTTTCGCCGTCGTCGAGCTCGACCTTGCGGGCGGCGGCGTCGAGGCGGATCGCGCGCCCGCGGCGCAGCGTGATGCACAGCCGGTCGTAGTGGTCGGCGTCGTGGCGCAGGTAGGTGCCCGGCTCGCCGATGTTGTTCATCAGCAGGTACGGGATCGCCATGCGCGAGTAGGGCGGCTCGGGCTCGTCGCCGACGAGCACGATCTCGTCGGCGGGGGCGTGCTTGCGGATGGTCTCGGCGGCGATGACGCCGGCCGGGCCGGCTCCGAGGATGACGTGCCTCATCTCGATGTCCTTCGGGGTGCCAAAAAAGAAGGCGGTCCGAGAACCGCCTTCACGATGCCACGCGTGCGGGCGGCTTTACAGGCCGAGCCGCGCGCGTGTCTCGGGCTTGAGCGTGCCGTCGGGGTTCCAGCCCCGCACTTCGTAGTACTTCGGCAGCATCTCGGGCAGCTTGTTGACCAGGCCCTTCGCCGGGCCGGTCTTGGCCGGCTCGGTGAGCAGCCGCTTCGGCAGCGAGTCGTCCTTGGCGGTGAAGCCGGCGCGGTTGTTGAAGTCGCGCTCCATGTTCCAGATGCGCTCGCCGATCTCGTTCATCCTCTCCATCGTGAATTCCTCGCCGCAGGCGGCCGCGACCTGCGGCTGCACGTCGGCGAGCGTCCAGGCGAAGCTCGTGAAGATGCAGATGCCTGCGGCGTCGAAGGCCGCGGTGGCGTCCTGGAACGCCATCACCAGCTCGGGCTTGCCGTCGGCGGTCAGCGGATCGGTCTTGACCGGGATGCCCAGCACCTCGGAGGCGACGGTGTAGCTGCGCAGGTGGCAGGCGCCGCGGTTGCTGGTCGCGTAGGTCAGGCCCATGCCCTGGATGGCGCGCGAGTCGTAGGCCGGGAACTCCTGGCCCTTGACGCTCATGCTCAGGTCGGGGTGGCCGTACTTCTCGGTCAGGCGCTTGCTGCCGAGGCCGATCTCCTTGCCGAAGCCCTCGCCGTTGGCCGTCATCTCGGCGAAGCGGGCCAGCGCCTGCGCCGAGCCGAACGGCGCGTCGATGCCGATCTGCTCCTTGGTCAGCACGCCCATCTCGTAGAGCTCCATCACCGCGCCGATGGTCGCGCCGAAGGAGATCGGGTCCATGCCCTGCTCGTTGCACAGCAGGTTGGCGTACTGCAGCGCCTCGAGGTCGTTGACGCCGTTGGCGGCGCCGAGCGCCCAGGCGGCCTCGTACTCCAGACCACCGGACGCGCCCCAGTACTGCGGCTTGTTCTCGACCGTGAAGTGGCCCTTGTCCATCTTGCTGATGCGGCCGCAGGCGATGGTGCAGCCGAAGCAGGCCTGGTTCGTGACCAGGTGCTTCTTGCCGTCGGTCGCGCGCGGCGTCACCATCGCCTCGGCGGAGATGTCCTTCGCGCCCTCGAACTGCACGTCGCGGTGGTTGCGCGTCGGCAGCGCGCCGATCTCGTTGATGACGTTCATCAGCAC
>JALORQ010000077.1 GCA_025458805.1 Rubrivivax sp. | reverse complement strand
ATGCCCGCACCCCTGCCTGCCGAGGCGCGCGTCTCGGTCGTCGTGCCGCACGGCGGCCGCGAGCGGCTGCCGCTGCTGGCCGCCACGCTGGCGTCGCTGCGCCAGTCCCCCGCGGTGGCCGAGATCGTCGTCGTCGAGCTCGGTCCGGCGCCGGTGGCCGAGGCCCTCGCGCTGCGCTGGGCCGACCGGCACCTGTTCGTCGACCACGACGGCGCGTTCGAGCGCGCGACCGCGCTCAACGCCGGCACCGCGGTGGCCACGCAGCCCCTCGTCGCATGGCACGACAACGACCTGCTGCACACACCGGACTTCCTCGTGCGCGCAGCGGCCGAGCTCGCCGCGCGCGGCCTCGACGTGCTGGTGCCGTACACCGCGGTGCATTACCTCGAGGCGGCGGACTCGCTTCGCGTGGCGCTGGGCGAGCTGGCCCCCGAGCAGGCTGCGGTGGTCAACCGCATCGCCGGTCGCATCGGCTGCATCGGCCTGGTGCGGCGCGACTTCGTGCAGCGCCACGGCGGGCTGATCGAGGGCTTTCGCGGCTGGGGTGGCGAGGACGACGCCTGGTTCCACAAGGCAGCGCTGTGCGGCCGCCTCGGGCGCACGGCTCGCGGCGACCAGCCGGCCTTCCACCTGCATCATCCGCTGTCGGGCGGCGTCGCGCCGGGGCGGCCGGGGGCGGCCAATCCGCACTACGCCGCCAACGTCGAGCGCCTGGCGGCGGTGCGCGCCGTGCGCGACGCCGCAACCCTCGCCCAGCGCTTTCCGGCGGCGCCGGCCCGGTCCGGCGTGCTGCACGAACGGACCCGCCCGGCGCCGCGCGGCGACGACGGACCGCCCGTGTGGACCTATTGGGAAGGCGCGTGCCCGACCTGGATCCGCGCCTGCCGACGCACGCTGCTGCGCCACGTGCCGGGCCTGCGGCTGCTGACCCCCGAGACCTTCGCCGCACTGCGCGCCGGCGATCCGGAGATGGCCTCGCTCGACCTGTCGCACCTGCACGTCGCGCATCGCGCCGACGTCATCCGCGCCTGGCTGCTCGCGCGCTTCGGCGGCTTGTGGATCGATGCCGACTGCCTGCTGATGCGCCCGGTGCACGAACTGCCCGGCTGGCTGGCCCAACACGACTTCGTCGGCCACCGCATGCGCAGCGGGCCGATCTCGAATGCCTTCATCGCCGCGCCGCCGGGCAGCCGCATCGCCGCGGCGTACTGGACGCAGGTGCGCGCGATCGTCGCGCGCCGGCAGCCCGTCGGCTGGAACTTCGGGGGCGACCTGCTGACCGCGGTCGTCGCGCGGAACCCGGGCGGCTTCCACGAGATCCCGGTCGAGCGCGTGCAGCCGGTCTGCTGGAGCCGGCCGCAGGACTTCCTGGCCGAACGCGATGCGGCCGATCACGACGCCCGGGTCGACCGCGAGGCGATCGCCTACATGCTGTCGAACGTCGAGCTCGGCAAGCGCTTCCCGGCCGCCGCGCGCAGCGACGCGCTGCTCGCGCCGCGCAGTTTCTTCGTCCATCTGCTGAAGCGTTCGCTCGGCGGCGCTGACCCGTGCGAATCGCTCGCGCGCGAGTCGGGCGCGGCGCAGGCGGCCGAGCTGTTCCGCCGCCACCGCTGCGAGTCGGTCTCGGGGACCGGATCGAGCCTCGCGCAGACCGCGGGCCTGCGTCGCCGGCTGCCGCTGCTGCTCGAGCACCTGGGCGTGCGTCGGCTGCTCGACGCGCCCTGCGGCGACCGCCACTGGATGCGCAGCGTGCAGCTGCCCGGCATCGAGGTCATCGGCGTCGAGATCCTGGCCGAGCTGGTCGCGGCGCACCGCATCATCGAAGCGCAAGCCAACCGTCGTTTCGTCGCCGCCGACGTCCTGAGCGATGCGCTGCCCCAGGCCGACGCCGTCTTCTGCCGCGACCTGCTGGTGCACCTGCCGTTCGACGAGATCGCGCAGGTGCTGCGGCGCTTCGCGGCGACCGGCGCCACCTGGCTGGTCACGACCCACTTCACGCAGCCGCGTCCCAACCACGACATCGCGCGCGGCGACTGGCGACCGCTGCACCTGTGCGGCGCGCCGTTCGGCTTTCCGGAACCGCGCCACGTGCTGGTCGAGGGCTGCACCGAGGGCGGCGGCGCCTGGGCCGACAAGAGCCTCGCGGTCTGGCCGCTCGACGAACTGGCCGTGCTGCCCTTCCTGACCGGCATCGCGGCCGCCGAGGCGGGCCCGCCGGTCTCGGCGCGCGCGCTTCCCGTCGTCTGACCTGGGCTCGGCGGGGCAGGTCGCGCCGCGCCGCGCGTTGCGGGTCGCGCCCCGCGGCCGCGGCGGGCGGTCCCGGTTGTGCAGCCGCGCGGCCCGGACTATCGTGCGGCGCCGTCGCACGCCGGTGCGCTGCCGACGGCCCCGACGGAACCGCCGCATGAACCTCGCCCAACTGCTGGCCCGCCAGGCGCGCGTGGCCCCCGACCGCCCCACGGTCTTCGACGGCCTGCGTCCCTGGGCCAGCCATGCGCAGTGGGCCGCGCGCAGCGCCGGGATCGCGCAGCGCCTGCGCGAGGCGGGGCTCGCGCCGGGCGACCGCGTGGTGCTGTTCATGCGCAACCATCCGCGCTACCTCGAGCTGCTGTGGGGCGCGTGGTGGGCAGGGCTCGTCGCGGTGCCGGTGAATGCCAAGCTGCATCCGGCCGAGGTCGAGTGGATCATCGGCGACGCGCAGGCGCGCTGGGCGTTCGTGACGCGCGACGTCGCGCCCGGGCTGCTGCGAGGACTCGAGCGCCAGGTCGACGCCGAATCCGCAGAGGCCGGGTCGCTGCTCTCGCCCGTGACCGACTGGCGTCAGGTCCCGATCGCCGAGCGCGGGCCCGACGACCTCGCGTGGCTGTTCTACACGAGCGGGACGACCGGGCGGCCGAAGGGCGTGATGCTGACGCACCGCAACCTGACGACGATGGGGCTGACCTACTTCGTCGACGTCGACGAGGTGACCGCCGACGACGCGATCGTCTACGCGGCACCGATGTCGCACGGCTGCGGCCTGTATGCGATCCCGCACCTGATGGCCGGTGCACGCCACGTCGTGCCGGCCTCCGGCGGGGTCGATCCGGCCGAGCTGTTCGCGCTCGGGCGCGAGCTGGCGCCGCTGTCGACCTTCGCGGCGCCGACGATCGTCAGGCGCCTCGTCGACCATGCCGAGGCGGCCGGCCTCGGGCCCGACGACGCCGCGCGCTCGTTCAAGACGGTCGTGTATGGCGGCGCGCCGATGTACCTCGCCGACATCCGGCGTGCGCTGCAGGTGATGGGTCCGCGCTTCGTGCAGATCTACGGCCAGGGCGAGACGCCGATGGTCGCCACCGCGCTGTCGCGGCACCACATCGCCGACGCGACGCACCCGCGCCACCTCGAGCGGCTGGGCTCGGTCGGCGTCGCGCAGACGCCGGTGCAGGTGCGCGTGGCCGACGAGCAGGGACGCGACCTGCCCGCGGGCGAGATCGGCGAGGTGCTCGTGCGCGGCGACACCGTGATGGCCGGCTACTGGCGCAACCCCGGGGCCACGGCCGCCGCGGTGCGCGACGGCTGGCTGTGGACCGGCGACGTCGGGTCGCTCGACGCCGACGGCTTCCTGACGCTGAAGGACCGCAGCAAGGACCTGCTGATCAGCGGCGGCTCGAACATCTACCCTCGCGAGGTCGAGGAGGTGCTGCTGACGGCGCCCGGGGTGGCCGAGGTGGCCGTCGTCGGGGCGCCCGACCCGGAGTGGGGCGAGGTCGTCGTCGCCTTCGTCGTCGCGCGGCCGGGGCCCTCGCCCTCCGAGGCGGCCCTCGACGCCCATTGCCTCGAGCGCATCGCGCGCTTCAAGCGGCCCAAGCGCTACGTCTTCGTCGACGCGCTGCCGAAGAACCACTACGGCAAGGTGCTGAAGACCGAGCTGCGCGAGCGGGCGCGCGCCGGGACCTGACCGCCGCCGCGGCTGCGCGGGGCACGCGCTACAGCGCGAAGATCTTGCCCGGATTGAGGATGTTCTTCGGGTCGAGGGCCCGCTTGAGCTGGCGCATCAGCTCGATGGCGCCGGCGCCGGCCTCGTCGACCAGGAAGCCCATCTTGTGCAGGCCCACGCCGTGCTCGCCGCTGCACGTGCCTTCGAGCCTCAGCGCCCGCTGCACCATCTGCATCGACAGCCGCTCGGCGGTCTCGCGCTCCTCGGGCTCGTCGGGGTCGATCAGGTAGCCGAGGTGGAAGTTGCCGTCGCCGACGTGGCCGACGATGAAGTACGGCAGTCCGGCCTCTTCCGCCTCGCGGCGGCTGTCGTTGATGCTCTCGGCCAGGCGCGAGATCGGCACGCAGGTGTCGGTCGTCACGCAGCGGCAGCCGGGCCGGGACTGCAGCGCGGCGAAGTAGGCGCGGTGGCGCGCCGTCCACAGCCGTGTGCGTTCCTCGGGCGTGGTCGCCCACTGGAAGTGCTCGCCGCCTTGCTCGCGCGCGATCGCCTGCACGATCTCGGCCTGCTCCTTCACGCCGGCCTCGCTGCCGTGGAACTCCATCAGCAGCATCGGCTCCTCGCGCAGGTGCAGCTTCTCGTAGCGGTTGACGGCGCGCACCGCGTTGGCGTCGAGCAGCTCGCAGCGCGCGATCGGCACGCCCATCTGGATGATCTGGATCGTCGCGTCGACCGCCTCGGCGATGCCGGGGAAGTGGCAGATCGCGGCGCTGACCGCTTCGGGCAGCGGGTAGAGCTTGAGCGTGATCTCGGTCATCACGCCGAGCGTGCCTTCGCTGCCGACGAACAGGCGCGTCAGGTCGTAGCCGGCACTCGACTTGCGCGCGCGCGTTCCGGTGTGCACGACCTCGCCGCTGGCCGTCACGACGGTCAGGCCGAGCACGTTCTCGCGCATCGTCCCGTAGCGCACGGCATTCGTGCCGCTGGCGCGGGTGGCCGCCATGCCGCCGATCGTCGCGTTGGCGCCGGGGTCGATCGGGAAGAAGAGGCCGGTGTCCCGGATCTCGCGGTTGAGCTGCTCGCGCGTGACGCCGGCCTCGACCGTGACCGTCAGGTCCTCGGGGTTGACGCGCACGATGCGGTTCATGCGCGACAGGTCGACGCTGACGCCGCCCTGCACCGCGAGCAGGTGACCTTCGAGCGACGAGCCGATGCCGAACGGGATCACCGGCACGTCGTACCCGGCGGCGAGGCCGACGACGAAGGCGACCTCGTCGGTGGACTCGCAGAACACGACGGCATCCGGCGGCGTCGCCGGGTAAGGGCTCTCGTCGCGCCCGTGCTGCTCGCGCACCGCGGCGGCGGTCGAGCAGCGCTCGCCGAAGCGCGCCCTCAGCGCGTCGAGCATGCCCGCGGGCAGCGGGCGCCGCGGGAAGTCGGGCAGCACGGCATGGGGCAGTGGAGCGTTCATGGCGGTCTCCGGGCGGCACGACATCGCGGCGCACCGAAGCCCCGATTCTGCGCGACGCCCGCAGGCCCGGGCGCCGCGGGGGCGAGCGGTGGCATCGTCCGTCGCCGGCGTCGACGTGGCACCCCGCGCCAGCGATCGTGGCGATCGGCGATGGGGGTCCGCGGTCGCGTCGACCGGCTCAGCACGAGGGGAGGGGCTCTTCACGGCGATGTCATCGGTCGCCGGAAGAGTGCGCGCCGGCGGCCTCCCGGCCGCATGCCCGACGAACCCCCGACCCGACGACTGACAGGAGTACTTGCCCATGTCCAACGTCTCCCGCGCGCCGCGCCGAGCGCTCCGCGCGTCCCCGTCGCCCGCCCGTCTCGCCGCGGCCATCGCGGCGGCCATCGCCCTCGTTGCCGCGTACACGACGGCGGCGGCAGCGCCGTCCTCGGGGCCGGCCGCTGCCGGCGCCGGGCTCGCGGAGATGCCCGCGGGCAGTCCGCGCCTGCTGACCGAGCCCTTCCTGCAACGGCCCGAGCGTTCGAGCGTGCGCGTGGTCTGGCTGACCAACTTCCCCGGCGTGCTCCACGAGGTCATCGTCGGCGACCGTGTCCAGCGCCTGGCGCCGGCCACGACCGAGCGCATGCAGCGGATGCTCGAGGACGCCAGCTCGCGCTCGCCCGCCACCGAGGGCCTGGGCCTGGCGGAGGTCGTGGCGCGGCCGGTCTGGCGCCACGAGGCGGTCGTCAGCGGCCTGCTGCCGAACCGGCGCGTGCCCTATCGCGTGCGCAGCGTCGCCGCCGACGGCAGCGTGCACGAGAGCGGCGTCTACACGCTGCAGCCGCTGCCCACGCGCGGCCAGCCGCTGAAGATCCTGCTCACGTCGGACCAGCAGAACCGGTACGGCTTCCCGGCCGCGATGCAGAAGGTCGAGCAGATGTTCGGCCCGCTCGACGCCGTCCTGCTGGCGGGCGACTACGTCGACAACCCGCGCCAGGCGTCGGAGTGGTTCGACCGCTTCGACCCCGCCTGGCGCAACACGCCGGGTGCGCCCGGCACGCGTCCCTTCCCGAATGCGCGGCCGGCGTTCTTCCCGTCGCTGCAGGGCACCTACGACCGCCTGTTCCCCGAGTTTCCGTGGCGCGGGGGCGCGATCCTGCAGCATGCGCCCAAGTTCGGCGCGATCGGCAACCACGAGCAGCCCGGACGCTATCGGCCGAACGCTCGCGTCGCGGTCAACAGCGGCACGCAGACGGCCAACATCGGCTACATGGACAACGATCCGCAGCCGCGCTGGTACGCCGAGATGCGCTACGAGGACCTGAAGGCCCAGGTCAACCCGTCCGGCGATCCTGCGGTGCGCGAGCAGTGGATCCGCGACCACTCACACGACTGGGAGGTGCACCGGCAGCTCTGGACCCATCCCGAGGGACCCGAGGGCGAACAGTACTACGTGCAGCGCATCGGCGACGTCGCGATCGCCGTGATGAACGTCTCGCGCATCTGGCGGACCTTCAACGTCAGGCCGCAGGACCGCGGCAAGTTCACCGAGTTCGTGGCCGAGAACCGCAATCCCGACGAGTGGGGCTTCGGGGACTTCCACTTCGAACGCTTCGACCGCGACTCCCCGCAGTTCCGCTGGCTGCGCGAGACGCTGGCGAGTCCGTTGTTCCGGGGCGCCAAGTACCGCATCGTGGTCGCCCACCACACCGTGGCGGGCCTGGGCGACAACGCGATGCCGGTGCACGCCGACAACGTCATGCACCTCGACTACACCGACGAGTCGGGCGCGGCGAAGACCCGGGTCGTGCGCATGCCGGGCGATTCCGCGGGGCGTGCCGCGGTGTTCCGCGCCGAGGTGCTGCCGCTGCTCGACCGGGTCACCCGCGTGCGCTACGAGTACCCGCTGAGCGAGGACATCTGGAAGCACGACATCGAGCCGTTGCTGGTCGACGCCCGCGTGCAGCTCGTGCACATCGGTCACTCGCATGTCTACAGCCGGGTCGTCGGGCGCGACGCACCGGGGCTGACCTACCTCGAGACCTCTTCGGCCGGCAACACGTTCGGGGCCTTCTGGACCCAGCCCGACGGCACGCCGTGGCGCGGTGCGCTGCGCGGCGGCGGCACCGGCCTGTTCGCGCCCGACTCGCCCTGGGACAAGGCCAACTACCCGCGCACCGACGATCCCTTCGGCCGCCAGCCCGTCTACCCGACGCTGGCCAACCCGATGCAGCTCTGGGCCGGCGAGCCGCAGCCGGTGCCGTTCGTGTCGAGCAACGACATCAGCACGTTCTCGATCCTCGACACCGGCATGGGCGCCGTGCGCAGCTTCGCGATCGACCTGCGCAACCCGCAGGCGGAGCCGATCGAGTTCGACCGCTTCCACCTCGACACCGGGCGCGGGCCTCGCCGCTGAGGCCTGGGGGGACGGGCTGCGCGCCGTCGTCAGCCAGTGCCGAGCGCACCCTCGGCCAGGTGGCGGGCGAGCCAGTCGCCCGCCAGCGTCGCTGCGCGCTCGAGCGTCCCGGGCTCGGCGAACAGGTGCGACGCCCCGGGCACGACCTCGAGCCGCCAGAGGCAGCGCAGCTGCGCCGCAGCCTGCTCGTTGAGCGCGAGCACCTCGACGTCGTCGCCGCCGACGATGAGCAGCGTCGGCGCGCGCACCCGGGCCAGCGCGGCCCCGGCGAGGTCGGGGCGGCCGCCGCGCGAGACGACCGCCGCCACCTGCTGCGGGCGCGCGGCGGCCGCCACGAGGGCCGCGGCGGCCCCGGTGCTGGCGCCGAACAGGCCGAGCGGCCGGCCGGCCGTCTCGGGCCAGGCGCCCAGGGTATCGATCGCATCCTCCAGCCTCGTCGCGAGCAGTGGGATGTCGAAGACCTTGCGGCGTTCGTCCTGCTCGTCGTCGCGCAGCAGGTCGAACAGCAGCGTGCCCAGGCCGCGCTGCTGCAGCGCCGCGGCCACCTGGCGGTTGCGCGGGCTGTGACGGCTGCTGCCGCTGCCATGGGCGAAGACGACGATGCCCCCGCCCGGCAACGGCGGGTCGGGGATGGCCAGGACGCCCGGCAGGTGCTGCGCGCCGACGCGCACGTCTCGCAGCACGGTGGCCCGGGGGCTCTTCGCCGGCGAGTGCCCGAGCGGAGCCGCCGCGATCGCCGGCGCGGCGGGCGAGGTGCGGGCCAGGCATTCGACGACCTCGGCGTCCGACACCTGCTCGAAGTCGCGGTAATGGGCGCCGACCGCACGGAAGTAAGGCGGCTGCGACAGGCACACGACGTCGTCGACCAGCGGCCGCATCGCGGCCAGCGTCTCGGGCGGTGCCACCGGCACCGCCAGCACCAGGCGTGCGGGCTGCTGCGTGCGCAGGGCCTTCAGCGCCGCGCGCACGGTCGTGCCCGTGGCGATGCCGTCGTCGACGACGACCACCGTGCGACCGGCCACCGGCAGCGGCGGGCGCCCGTGCAGGTAGGCCTGCCGACGGCGCCGGTTCTCACCCTGTTCGGACCGCGCGCGCTCCTCGATCCAGGGCCTCGTGGCCCCGGTGAGTTCCGCCGTCTCGTCGTCGAAGACCAGCACCGGCGGATCGCCGTCGGCGACGGCGGCGACGGCGAGTTCGGGCTGTGCCGGGGCACCGATCTTGCGCACCAGCAGCAGGTCCAGCGGTGCACCGAGCCGCCGGGCCACCTCCAGGGCCACCGGTACGCCGCCGCGCGGCAGCGCGAGGACGACCGGGTCCTGCAGCGGCAGCCCGGCGAGGGCCTGCGCCAGCCGGCGACCGGCGTCGGCGCGATCTCGGAAGACGTCGCTCATCGATGACTCCCTGCGGTGTTGAACCGGGTGCGGCGGCGCCGTGCCGCCGGAAAGCCACCTTGCCCGATGCCGGCTGCGACGCCGTTGCGCGCCGTCAAGTCCGGCCGGTCCGGCACCCGGCGTCGCACACCTGCGGCCGCGCGCCGGGTCAGAGCAGGATGACGGTCGCGCAGCCGAAGTAGATCAGCAGCGTCAGCACGTCCTGCGCGATGGTTGCCAGCGGCCCGCTGCCGTAGGCGGGGTCGGAACCGAGCCGGTCCAGCAGCCACGGCAGCGCCAGGCCGAGCGACGAGGCCACCAGGCTCGACCCGGCCAATGCCAGCGAGACGGTGACGGCCAAGGCCGGGTCGCCGAACGCGATCCAGACCAGCGGCAGCGTCACGAGCGCGAGGGCCGTGCCGATGACGGCGCCGGTGCGCATCTCGCTGCCCACCAGCCGCGCGATGCCGATCCGGCTGAGCGACAGGCCGCGCACGGCCACCGCCTCGCTCTGCGTGCCGATCGCATCGGCCAGGTAGACCAGCGCCGGGATGAAGAAGGCGAGCGCCGGCTGCGCCGCCAGAGCCTCCTCGAAGCGCGCGACGATCGCGGTGGCGACGATGCAGCCGAGCAGGCCGACCATCAGCCAGGGCAGGCGGTGACGCGCGCGCCGCAGCGGGGGCGACTCGAGCGCGTCGCGGGCCTGGTCGGTCTCGCGCAGGATGCCCGCGAGCCGGTGCAGGTCCTCGACGTGCTCGCGGCGCAGGATGTCCATCAGCGCCGCGGGTCCAATCACGCCCAGCAGGCGGCGCTGCGCGTCCACCACCGGAACTGCGACCACGCCCTGCGTGATGGCCAGCGACGCGATCAGTTCCTGGTCGACGTCGGGGCCGACCACCGTGGCGTCGAGGTGCGCCGCCTCGCCCAGGGGCACCGCGTCCGGCAGTGCCAGCAGTTCCTGCGGCCGCAGCGTGCCGACCAGCCGCCGGCCGTCGCCGAGCACGCACAGCAGGTCCCAGTCGCGGTGCGCTCCAGCCTGCACGCGCTCGCGGCAGGCGCCGGCGGTCTCGTCGGCCGCCGCGCTCAGCGCCGGCATCACGGCGAGTCCGCCCGAGGTCTCGGTTCCGATGGCGCGCGCGTTCGACATGCCGGAATTGTCTGCCTGCGCGCGGGACGCATCGTCGACTTCGGGCGGGCGCATCCCTGCGCCCGTGGCGATGCGGACGCGGCGCGCGGCTGCTGCCGTTGACGCTGCTCAAGCCGTGCGCGGCTCCCGGTGCCAATCATCTGCCTGGATCGTGCGGCGCGAGACCGCGAGGAGACGACGGATGGCCTCCCAGACGAAGGACGTGGCGGCGCCTGCGCACCTGGCGCGCATCGTCAAGGATCCGGCGGCGTTCGTGCGGCCGCCGCATCTGGCCGATCCCGCGGCCGAGCGCGCGCGTTTCCGCTGGGACGATGCACGCGCCTGGCTCGACGGCCTGCCCGGCGGCGGCGGACTCAACATCGCGCACGAGGCGGTCGACCGGCACCTCGGCCATGGCCGCGGCGGGCGCACCGCGATCCGATGGATCGGCAAGTCGGGCGGCCGGCGCGACCTGAGCTATGCGGACCTCGCCGCCGCGAGCAGCCGCTTCGCGAATGCGCTCGCGTCGCTCGGGCTCGGGGCGGGCGACGGCGTCTTCGTGCTGATGGGGCGCCTGCCGGAGCTCCACGTCGCGATGCTGGGCGCGCTCAAGGCACGCGCGGTCGTCACGCCGCTGTTTTCGGCCTTCGGGCCCGAGCCGATCGCCACGCGCTGCGAGATGGGCGATGCGCGGCTGATCGTCACCACGCCCGAGCTGTATGCGCGCAAGCTGCGCGCGCTGCGCGAGCGCCTGCCGCGGCTGGCGCACGTCGTGCTGGTCGGCGAGGCGCCGCCGGCACTGCTCGACGAGCCGGGCGTGCACGCCTGGGCCGCGCTGGTCGAGTCGCAGCCGGCGCAGTGGACGATCCCGCCGACGCCGCCGGACGCGCCCAGCCTGCTGCACTTCACGAGCGGCACGACGGGCCGCCCAAAGGGCGCGCAGCACGTGCACGAGGCGGTGCTCGCGCACGCGATGACCGGGCGCTATGCGCTCGACCTGCACGACGACGACGTCTACTGGTGCACCGCCGACCCGGGCTGGGTCACCGGTACCAGTTACGGTGTCATCGCGCCGCTGGTCAGCGGCGTGACCAGCATCGTCGTCGAGGCCGAGTTCGACGCCGCCACCTGGTACGACGTGCTCGAGCGCGAGCGCGTGAGCGTCTGGTACACGGCGCCGACCGCGATCCGCATGATGATGCGGCTGGGCACCGAGCCGCTGGCCGGGCGCGATCTCTCGGCGCTGCGGTTCATGGCCAGCGTCGGCGAGCCGCTCAACCCCGAGGCCGTGGTCTGGGGCCAGCAAGCCTTCGGGCTGCCGTTCCACGACAACTGGTGGCAGACCGAGACCGGCGGCATCATGATCGCCAACGTCCCGGCCCTCGACATCAAGCCCGGCTCGATGGGGCAGCCGTTGCCCGGCGTCACGGCGGCAGTCGTGCAGCGCGACGCCGACGGGCACGTGCACCGGCTCGGGCCCGGGGTCGACGGCGAGCTGGCGCTGAAGGCGCCGTGGCCCTCGATGATGCGCGGCTACCTGCACGAGGAGGCGCGCTACGCGAAGTGCTTCGTCGACGGCTGGTACCTGAGCGGCGACCTGGCGCGCTGCGACGAGGACGGCTACTTCTGGTTCGTCGGCCGCGCCGACGACGTGATCAAGTCCGCCGGGCACCTGATCGGCCCGTTCGAGGTCGAGAGCGCGCTCATCGAGCACCCGGCGGTCGCCGAGGCGGGCGTGATCGGCATCCCCGACCCGACGGTCGGCGAGGTGGTCAAGGCCTTCGTCGCGCTGAAGCCCGGGTTCGAGGCGAGCGAGGCGCTCGAGCGCGAACTGCTCGGCCACGCGCGCAAGCGCCTCGGGGCGGCCGTGGCGCCGAAGTCGATCGCGTTCCGCGGCAACCTGCCCAAGACACGCAGCGGCAAGATCATGCGGCGCCTGCTGAAGGCGCGCGAGCTCGGGCTGCCCGAGGGCGACCTGTCGACGCTCGAGTCCGACGACAAGCAGTGAGCCGGCGATGACCGACAAGATCCACCTCGACCGCGCGCACCTGCACCACCTGTGGCGGCAGATGCTGCGCATCCGCCGCTTCGAGGCCAAGTGCGTCGAGCTGTACCAGGCACAGAAGATCCGCGGTTTCCTGCACCTGTACGACGGCGAGGAGGCGGTCGCGGTAGGCATCGCCAGCGCGATGGATCCCGGCCGCGACGCCCCGCGACGCCGTGGTGGCCACCTACCGCGAGCACGGCCAGGCGCTGGCCTGGGGCGTGCCGATGGCGCCGCTGATGGCCGAGATGCTCGGCAAGGCCGAGGGCTGCTGCCGCGGCCGCGGCGGCTCGATGCACCTGTTCAGCCGCGATCACCGCTTCTACGGCGGCAACGCGATCGTGGGCGGCGGGCTGCCGGTGGCCGCGGGCATCGCGATGGCCGACAAGAAGCTGCGCCCGGGCGCGGTCACGGCGTGCTACTTCGGCGAGGGGGCGGTCGGCGAAGGCGTGTTCCACGAGACGCTGAACCTGGCCGAGCTGTGGCGGCTGCCGGTGCTGTTCGTGTGCGAGAACAACCTCTACGCGATGGGCGTGCCGCTGGAGGACAGCGAGGTCGAGACCGACATCTGGCGCAAGGCGCAGGCGTACCGCATGCCATCGGAACAGGTCGACGGCATGGACCCGGTGAAGGTCGAGGCCGCGGCGCGGCGCGCGGTGGCGTCGATCCGCGACGGGCAGGGGCCGCACTTCCTCGAGGTGCGCACGTACCGCTTCCGTGCGCACTCGATGTTCGACACGCAGGCCTACCGCACGCGCGACGAGATCGAGGGCTGGAAGCACCTCGACCCGATCGAGCGGCTGCGTACGTGGATGGTCGCCAACCATCAGTTGAGCGACGCCGAGGCGCAGACGACAGAGGCAGAGGTCATGGCCGAGATCGACGCCGCCGTCGCGTTCGCCGAGGCGGGCACGCTCGAGCCGGTCGACGAGCTCGAGCGCTTCGTGCTGATGGATGCCGTCGTGCAGGAGGCGCAGCCATGACGACCCCGCTGCGCATGACCTACCGCGAAGCCTGCAAGCAGGCGATCCGCGACGCGCTGAGGGCCGACCCGCGCACCTTCGTGATGGGCGAGGACGTCGGCAAGTACGGCGGCTGCTACGCGGTGACCAAGGGCCTGCTCGAGGAGTTCGGCCCCGAACGCATCGTCGACACGCCGCTGGCCGAGAACGGGTTCACCGGCCTCGCGATCGGCGCGGCGCTGGCCGGCCTGCGCCCGCTGCTCGAGATCATGACCTGCAACTTCAGCCTGCTCGCGCTGGACCAGATCATGAACAACGCGGCGACGCTGCCGCACATGACCGGCGGCCAGTTCGCGGTGCCGATCGTGATCCGCATGGCCACCGGCGGTGGGCGCCAGTTGGCGGCGCAGCACTCGCACAGCCTCGAGGGCTGGTACGCGCACATCCCGGGGCTGAAGGTCGCCGTGCCGGGCACGGTCGAGGACGCGCGCCACATGCTCGCCGCCGCGCTCGCCGACCCGAACCCGGTGCTG
>JALORQ010000076.1 GCA_025458805.1 Rubrivivax sp. | reverse complement strand
CAGCGCCACCTCAGCACCAGCCAGTCGCAACTGGCGACGTCGATGCAGCGCCTGTCGTCCGGGCTGCGCGTCAACAGCGCCAAGGACGACGCCGCCGGCCTGGCCATCGCCGAGCGCATGAACACCCAGGTGCGCGGCATGAACGTGGCCGTGCGCAATGCCAACGACGGCATCTCGATGGCGCAGGTGGGCGAAGGCGCGCTGAGCAACGTGAGCAACATCTTCCAGCGCATGCGCGAGCTGGCCGTGCAGTCGGCCAACGGCACCAACAACGCCGGCGACCGCGACAACCTGCAGACCGAGTTCGCGCAGCTGCAGGCCGAGGTGACGCGCCTGGTCTCGGGCACGCGCTTCAACGACCAGAACCTGCTCGACGGCACCGGCGGCGACGGCAGCGGCGTCTACACGTTCCAGATCGGCGCGGGCACCAACACCACCGACACGATCAGCGTGACGATGGACAACCTGACCACCACCGACGCCGCGGTGGCCGCGCTCAACATCTCGGGTGCCGACGCCACCGGGGCGACCGCCGCGATCGACGCGCTCGACACCGCGATCGACGCCGTGACGACCGCGCGCGCCAACTTCGGCGCGACGCAGAACCGCTTCGAGAGCGTGATCGCGAACCTGCAGGTCTCGGCCGAGAACCTGACCGCGGCGCGTTCGCGCATCGTCGACGCCGACTACGCGGTCGAGACGGCCAACCTGTCGCGCGCCCAGATCCTGCAGCAGGCCGGCAACGCGATGATCGCGCAGGCCAACCAGCAGCCGGGCCAGGTGCTCACGCTGCTGCGGGGCTGACCCGGCGCGGCGCGCCGCGCCGGCATTCCTCGGGCCCGCCGCCGGGCCCGCCGCGCACGCCGCGGGCCCACCGGCCCGCGGCGTCGTCGCTTCCGGCGCCGCGGCGATCTGGCCGCGCTTCGCCGCCCTTTTCGGCGCTTTCGCGCCCTTGCACCCCTCCAACAATCGCCGACATCAGGAGTACAGCCGTACCCCTGTCGTCCGGAGCAACGGACGGCGTGACGACCGGTTCCGCGACGGGACCGTGACGCCCCGCCGGTACCGCGCGCCGGGCTGCGGGACCGGGCGCGCGCCGGAAGGCACCCCCCGATCCCGACTGCCGGCGTGCCGCCGGGGATGTCCGGTTCTTCAAGGAGTGCAAGGAAATGCCCCAGACCATCAACACCAACCTGGCGTCGCTCAACGCTCAGCGCAACCTGGCCACTTCGCAGGGCTCGCTGATGACCTCGATGCAGCGCCTGTCCTCCGGCCTGCGTGTCAACAGCGCCAAGGACGACGCCGCCGGCCTCGCGATCGCCGAACGCATGAACGCCCAGGTGCGGGGCATGAACGTCGCGATCCGCAACGCCAACGACGCCATCTCGCTCGCGCAGACCGCCGAGGGCGCGATCGGCAAGATCGGCGACGCGCTCCAGCGCATGCGCGAGCTGGCGGTGCAGTCGGCCAACGGCAGCAACAACGCCGGCGACCGCGCCAACCTGCAGACGGAGTTCGCCGAGCTGCAGGACGAGGTCGCCCGCCTGGTCGACGGCACGCGCTTCAACGGGACCAACCTGTTCGACGGCTCGACCCCGACCTTCACCTTCCAGATCGGTCCGGGCACGACCGCCAACGACACGATCACGATCAACGGCACCGACCTCACCGCCAACGTGCGCGACGCGATCGTCGCGCTCGACATCAGCGGCATCGATGCCACCGGGGCGACCAACGCGATCAACGCCATCGACGTGGCGATCGACGAGGTGACCACCTCGCGCGCGCTGTACGGCGCGGCGCAGAACCGGTTCGAGACCGTCGTCACCAACCTGCAGGTCTCGGCCGAGAACCTGACCGCCGCGCGCAGCCGGATCATGGACGCCGACTTCGCCGTCGAGACCGCCAACCTGTCGCGCGCCCAGATCCTTCAGCAGGCCGGCAACGCGATGGTCGCGCAGGCCAACGCGCTGCCCCAGCAGGTCCTACAGCTGCTGCAAGGCTGAGTCCCGCCGGGCTGCGCCTCGCCCGCTGCGGACGCGCCCGCCAGCGGGCCGAGCGGCGGCACACGATCGCGCCGCCCCCTACAGCCGCGGCGCCGAGCGGCCGATAAACGTCCGGGACTTCCACGCGAGGCCAGATCATGGCGACGCTCTCTTCCATCGGCGTCGGCAGCGGGCTCGACGTCAACGCCATCATCAGCCAGCTGATGGCGATCGAACGCCGGCCGATCCAGCAGCTCGAGAGCGCGTCGAAGCGCCTCGAGGGCCAGCTGTCCGCCTACGGCCGCCTGCAGTCGGCCATGGCCGCGATGCGCGATGCCGCGCGCCGGCTCGGCGATGCCTCGACCTGGGAGCAGACCGCCGTCGCGTCGGGCGACGCGGCGGCCGTCTCGGCGCGGGCCGGGGCGAACGCGCCCCCGGGCACCTACACCATCAGCGTGGCGCGGCTCGCCGCCGCCCAAACCGTCGTCAGCCCCCGGTCGTACGACGCCGCGACCGCCGCCGTCGGCCAGGGCACGCTGAGCGTCGAGCTCGGCCGCTGGAGCGCCGACGGCAGCAGCTTCGAGGCCGACGCCTCGCGTCCGCCCGTGACCATCGCCATCGCGGCCGGCAGCACCCTGGCGCAGGCGCGCGACGCGATCAACGCCGCCGGTGCCGGCGTCACGGCGTCGATCGTCAACGATGCCAGCGGAGCGCGGCTGGCTCTGCGGTCGACGACGACCGGTGCCGAGAACGGCTTTCGCATCAGCGCGGACGACACCGATCCGGGCAGCGGCGCGACGGTCTCGGTGGCCGAGTTCGCCTACGGCGGCGGGGGTGGCGGCCTGACGCAGACGCTCGCCGCCGCCGATGCCGAGGCGACGATCAACGGCGTCGCGGTGACTTCGGCGACCAACGTGCTCACCGACGTCCTCGACGGCCTCACGCTGACGCTCGGCCGCGCCGGGCCCGACCCGGTCGAGCTGACCGTCGAGCGCGACACCGGCGCGATGCGCACGGCGATCACCGACTTCGCGACCGCGTACAACGACCTCGTCGGGCTGCTGCGCGAGCAGACCCGGTTCGACGAGACGACGCAGCAGGCGGGCACGCTGCAGGGCGACCGCTCGGCAGTCGGTCTCGTCAACCGGCTGCGCTCCATCGTCGGCGGCGCCACGGCGGCCGCAACCGCCTTCTCCAGACTCGCCGACATCGGTCTCGAGCCCCAGTCGGACGGCAAGCTGCGCGTCGTCGACGCACGGCTCGACGCGGCGCTCGGACGCCTCGACGAGCTGCGCGACTTCTTCGCACGCAACGCCGAAGGCACCGCGCAGGACGGGTTCGGCGTCCTGCTGCGCGACTACGGCGACGGCACGCTGGGCTCGGAAGGCGTGCTCACCGCGCGCCAGGATGCGCTGCGCGCCGGCATCGACCGCAACGGCGAGCGCATCGACCGGCTCGAGGACCGCCTCGCGCTCGTCGAGGCGCGGCTGCGCCGCCAGTACACGCTGCTCGACGAGAACGTGTCGCGGCTCAACGGCTTGCAGAACTACGTCAGCCAGCAGATCCAGAACTGGAACCGGTCGTCCACCTGACGGCGCGCTGGGGCGACGCGCCGCGCTCAAGACGGTGCGCACGGGGTCGATAACGGGTCATGCGGTGGCGCCCCCGGGCAGCCACCCGACGGAGACCCCCCTCGATGTTCGCCACACCGCACCCCGCCACCCGACCCGCGTCCCAGGTCTCGAACTTCTACGCCGGCGTCAGCGTCGGCGGCGCCGCGGCGGGCGACCGCTCGGGTCACGAGCTGGTCGCCCTGCTCTTCGACGGTCTGCTCGGCGCAATCGCCCGGGCGCGCGGCGCGATCCGCGCCGGCGACATCGAGGCCAAGGGACGCGCCGTCTCGCACGCGCTGCGCATCATCGGCGAGGGCCTGCGTGCCGGGCTCAACCTCGACGAGGGCGGGCCGCTGGCGCGCGATCTCAACGACCTCTACGCCTACGTCGAAATGCGGCTCACGCAGGCGAATCTGCGCAACGACGAGGCCGCGCTCGAGGAGTGCGCGCGGCTGATGAAGACGCTGCAGGAGGCCTGGCTGCAGATCGGCCCGCAGGTGCGCCGTGCCGGTTGACGGCACCCCCGACCGCCACCCCCGCGCCAGGCCGCCGATGAACGAGGAACTGCTCCGCTACTACGAGGCGATCGAGCGCGCGAGCGCGGAGATGCTGGCGGCGGCACGCACGGGCAACTGGGACGAGGTGGTGCGCCTCGAAGGCGCATGCGTGCTGCTCATCTCGCAGCTCAAGAACGCCGCGCGCGAGCAGCAGCTGACCCAGGAGCAGGCACGCGCCAAGTCGCGCATCATGCAGCGCATCCTGGTCAACGACGCCGAGATCCGCCACCTCGCCGAGCCCTGGCTGCAGGACCTCGACGCGCAGATCGCGGGCAAGCGCCGCATCCTGCACTGAGAGCGCGTCCGCCGCGCGCCGCGACCCGATGTTCCAGGATACCCGCCCGGCCCAGCTCGACGCCGCCGCAGGCACCGACGCCTGGGCACCGTTCCGCATCGACCATCCGGGCGAGGTGCTGGCGATGCTGCGTCGGCTGCGCGACGGGAGCGTGCCGGTGATCCTGAACGCCCCCGCCGGGGCGGCCGTGACGACCACGTTGTGGACGCTCGACGACCGGCGCAGCCACCTGGGGTTCTCGGTGCCGGGCAACGAGGCGGCCCTCGAGGTGCTCGTCGACGGCGACGAGGCGGTGGCCGTGGCCTACCTGGACCACGTGAAGCTGCAGTTCGACCTCGACGACCTGGTCCTGGTGCACGGCGCGCGCGACCGCGTGCTGCGCACCGCGTGGCCGGTGGTCCTGTACCGGTTCCAGCGCCGCGACAGCTACCGCGTCCGGACCCTGGAGCGCCACGCGCCGACGGCGCGCCTGCGCCACCCGGCGATCGCCGAGATGTCGCTCGCGCTGCGCGTGCTGGACGTGAGCAGCGGCGGCTGCGCGATCCTCGTCCCGGGCGACGTGCCGCCGCTCGAGCCCGGCCTCACCCTGCACGCGGTGCGCATCGAGCTCGACGGCGACACGCGCTTCGTCGCGTCGCTGCTGCTGCACCACGTCACGTCGATCCCCAACGCGGATCGCGGCGTGCGCATCGGCTGCGAGTGGACCGGCCTCGACGCGGCCGCGGCGCGCGCGCTGCAGCGCTACATCGACCAGACGCAGAAGCGCCGGCGCCTGCTCGCGCTGGACTGAGCGGGGCCGCGATGGCCAGCCGCGCGACGGCCGGAGTCACGCTCGCCGAGCTGCTGGCCGTGCTCGCGGTGGCGGCGATCGGCGTCTCGCTGGCGCTGCCCTCGTTCAGCGGCCAGATCATGCAGGCGCGGCGCGCCGACGCGGTGGACGCGCTGCAGCGCGTGCAGGCCGCGCAGGAGCTCCACCGCGCGCACCACGGCCGCTATGCGGTGCACCTCGAGGCCCTGCAGGGCGCCGCGGCACGCAGCCCGGAGGGCTGGTACGCGGTGCGCCTGCATGCGGTCGGCGGCGACGCCTACCGCGCGACCGCGGTCGCCGAGGCCGCGGGTCCGCAACGCGGCGACCGCGACTGCGCGCGCATCACGCTCGAGGTGCGCAGCGGCTTCGCGTCGCACGGGCCGTCACGCCGCTGCTGGGGACGCTGATGCGCGGCGCCGCGACCGCCTCCCGCGGGCTCACGCTGGTCGAGCTGGCCATCGTGCTCGCGCTCGTCGGCGTTCTGGCAACGCTGGCGCTGCCGGGCCTCGCTGCGCAGCTCGACCGGCACCGGCTGCGCGCCGCGGCCGAAGGACTGGCGCTCGACCTCGGCGAGGCCCGGCACGAGGCCGCCCGCCAGGGCCGCGCGCTGCACTTCCGGGCGCGTTCCGGGCCCGGCTGGTGCTACGCGATCACCACGTCGCCGGGCTGCGGCTGCGACGCGCCCGCCTGCGCGCTGAAGACCGTGCACGCGGCCGACTTCCCGGGAATCGACCTGGCCGCGGCCGACGCGCTGCACCTCACCCCCGACGGCCTCGCGCAGCGCGGCGGCGCGCTGCTTCGCAACGGCCGCGGCGAGACGCTGCGCGTCGTTCTCGCGCCGCTGGGTCGCGCGACGGTCTGTGCCCCGGGACGCAGCGACCGCGGCGTGCCGCCCTGCTGAGCGCGGCGCCGCGGCGGGCGCGACCTCACACCTGCATGTTCATGATCTCGGTGTAGGCCGACACGAGGCGGTTGCGCACCTGCACCGCGGCCTGGAAGCCGATCTGCGCCTTCTGCATCGCGACCATCGTCTCCTCGAGACTGACGGTCGGGTTGTCGAGCGCGACTTCGCGCTGCAGCCGGCCGGCCTCGAGCTGTGCGCGGCTCACGTTGCCGAGGGCCTGCGTCATCGCGGTGCGGAAGCCGCCGCCTTCGGCGGGCTCGACCCGCGGGCGGGCGAGCGGAGTCCCGTCGACGCGCAGCCCGGCGCGCGCCACCGCGGCCTGGAAATCGAAGGGCTTGAGCTTGACGTCCATCGGGCAACGCCGGCGCAGAGGCCGGCCGGTGTGACGGTGGTCGGACTGTAGGCGGCACGGCGGAGGCGCCGCAGCGCGAACAGCGAAGCAAAGCCCCGGCTTCTCGTCCCCATCCCGGTGCGTGCGGCGGCCAACAATGCCCCTCCATCGATGCGTTGCCGGCCCGCGGCCGGCCGCCCGACGCCGTCACCCATGGACACCGCAGTCACCCCCGTCGTACCCCAGACCCCCGCGCCCGCCACCGGCGCCGGCGCCCGCCTGGCCGCGCTGCCGGCGCGCACCAAGCTGATGGCCGGCATCGGCATCGCGGCGCTCGTCGCGCTGCTGGTGGCGATGGCGCTCTCGGTGCGCGGCAGCGACTACAAGGTGCTGTTCGCCAACCTGTCCGAGAAGGACGGCGGCCCGATCATCGAGCGGCTGTCGCAGATGAACGTGCCGTACCGCTTCGCGGAGGGCGGCTCGGCGATCCTGGTGCCCGCCTCGCAGGTCTACGACCTGCGTCTCAAGCTCAGCGCCGCCGGGCTGCCCAAGGGCTCGGTGACCGGCTACGAGCTGCTCGACAAGACGCCCTTCGGGCAGACGCAGGGCCAGGAGCGCATCAACCTGCAGCGTGCGCTGGAAGGCGAACTGACGCGCACCATCCAGAGCCTCGCGTCGGTGCAGTCGGCGCGCGTGCATCTGGCGCTGCCCAACCAGAACGGATTCTTCCGTGAGCAGCACAAGCCGTCGGCGTCGGTGGTGGTCAACCTGCACCCGGGCCGCACCCTCGATCGCGCGCAGATCGCCGGCATCGTGCACCTGGTCTCGTCGAGCGTGCCCGAGCTGGCGCCGAAGGCCGTCAGCGTGATCGACGGCGGCGGCGTGCTGCTGTCGTCGAGCGGCGACGGCGACGCCCAGGGCTTGGACTCGCAGCAGCTGCAGCACGTGCGCGAGGTCGAGGCCGGCTACGTGCGCCGCGTCGTCGAGCTGCTCGAGCCGGTGGTCGGCCGCGACAACCTGCGGGCGACGATCACGGCCGAACTCGACTTCTCGCAGAACGAGGCGCTGTCCGAGGCCTTCAAGCCCAACCAGCAGCCCGGCCAGGCGACGGTGCGCGAGCAGCGCTCCGAGGAGTCGACCGAGCCCGGCAGCGCGGTCCCGGCCGGCGTGCCGGGGGCGATGAGCAACCAGCCCCCGGTGCCGCCGACGGCGCCGATCGAGGGCGCGGCACCGCCGCTCCAGGGTGCGGGGGCGGCCGGTGCCGGCAACAGCGCGCGACGCGAGGCCGAGACGCGCTACGAGGTCGACAAGACCACGCGCTGGACGCGTAGCGCGGTGGGCAGCGTGCGCCGGCTGAGCGCCGCCGTGGTCGTCAACCACCGCGGCGGCACGGACGCGAAGGGCAACCCGACGAGCACGCCGCTGCCCCCCGAGGAGATCGAGAAGCTGACCCGGCTCGTGCAGCAGGCGATCGGCTTCAGCGCCGAGCGGGGCGACTCGGTGAGCGTGGTCAATGCCCCGTTCCGCGTCGAGACCGTGCCCGAGCCGGCCGCGGTTCCGGTCTGGCAGCAGCCCTGGCTGCTGGACCTGCTGCGCGCCTGGGCGGCGCCGGCCGCCCTGGCGCTGGTCGCGCTGGTCGTCGTCTTCGCGCTGATCCGCCCCGCGCTGAAGGCCGCGCTGCCCGCGCCGCCACCGACCCCCGTCGCGCGCGTCGACGAGGTCGTCGACGGCGATGCCGCGCTGCCGGCGCTGTCCGGCCCCGAGGCGATGCCGCCGGCGCTGCAGGGGCCGGACCATGCGGCACGACTCGAGACCATGCGCCGCATCGCGCGCGAGAACCCGGCCGCCGTCGCCAACGTCGTGCGCGGCTGGGTCAACGGCGAGGCCGCCTGACGCGGCCTCGGGGGTAGTCCGTGCCGGCGAAGAACAGCGACCAGGGCCTCGAGGACGCAGCCATCCTGCTGATGTCGCTCGGGGAGGAGGAGGCTTCGGCCGTGCTGCGCCACCTCGCGCCCAAGGAGGTGCAGCGCCTGGGCGAGACGATCGCGCGCATGAAGGCCGTGCCGCACGAGCGCGTCGGCTCGGTGATCGACAAGTTCCAGTCGATCGCCGGCTCCGAGAGCATGCTCGTCGCCGACACGGGCGAGTACGTCAAGAGCGTGCTGCGCAAGGCGCTCGGCGACGACACGGCCAACCTGCTGATCGAGCGCATCCTGTCCGAGAGCGACACCTCGGGCATCGAGAGCCTGAAGTGGATGGACCCCGACTCGGTGGCCGAGCTGCTGCGCAACGAGCACCCGCAGATCGTCGCGGCGATCCTGTCGCACCTCGAGCACGAGCACGTCGCCGAGGTGCTCAAGGGGTTCACCGAGCGCCAGCGCAACGAGGTGCTGATCCGCATCGCCACGCTCGACGGCATCCAGCCGAGCGCGCTGAAGGACCTCAACGAGGTCATGGGCCGCGTGCTGGCCGGCGCCGAGCGCACCAAGAAGGCCAACCTCGGCGGCGTCAAGGTGGCCGCCGAGATCCTCAACCTGCTGGGCAACAGCGTCGAGACGGCGGTGCTCGACTTCGTGCGCGAGAACGACCACGAGCTGGCGCAGAAGATCATGGACAACATGTTCACCTTCGACGACCTGATGAAGCTCGACGACAAGGGCATCCAGGCCATGCTCAAGGAGGTGCAGAGCGAGTCGCTGGTGGTCGCGCTCAAGGGCGCGCAGCCGGCGCTGCGCGAGCGCATCTTCAAGAACATGTCGTCGCGCGCCGCCGAGTCGCTGCGCGAGGATCTCGAGTCGCGCGGCCCGGTCCGGCTGTCGGAGGTCGAGGCCGAGCAGAAGGAGATCCTGAAGATCGTGCGGCGCCTCGCCGACGAGGGCCAGATCATGCTCGCGGGCGGCGGCGATGAGCAGCTCGTCTAGCCGCGGGCCGCGGCCGGTGCCGCCGCCCCCGGGGCAGAAGCCGGCATCGGCCTACTCGCGGTTCATCCCGCGCGAGGAGCTGGGCGAGTTCGCGGCCTGGAAGCCGGGCGCGGCGTTCGACCGCGGCGGCCCGGCCGGTGCGACCGCGGCGGCCGAGCCGGCCGCGCCGACCGAGGCCGACTGGCAGGCGCGCGTCCAGGCGGCGCGCCAGGCCGGCTACCACGACGGCTACCGCGACGGGCTGGTCGCGCTCGAGGGCTTCAAGCAGAGCTTCGCGACACAGGCCACCTCGCAGGTCGGCCGGCTGCTCGAGTCCTTCGACGCCGAGCTGCTCGCGCTCGAGCACCGCATGGCCGACGCAGTGGCCGCGATCGCCGTCGAACTGGCACGCCAGGTGCTGCGCAGCGAGCTGGCCGGAGATCCGGCGCTCGTGGCACGGGTCGCCGCCGAGGCGGTGCAGGCGGTGATGCTGAGCGCGCGCCACATCACCGTCCACGCGCACCCGCAGGACCTGCCGCTGATCGCCGAAGGCGCTGCCGAGGCGATCGACGCGCGACGCGTGCGGCTGCAGGCGCGCGGCGACATCGAGCGCGGCGGCGTGGTCGTGGAGTCCGACGTCGGAGCGGTGGATGCGCGCATCGCGACACGCTGGGCCCAGGCCGCGGCCGCATTCGGCGCGGACGGCGGCTGGGACGGCAGCCCCGAGGGGTCCGCCGGCGACCCGCCGGCCGCCGCGCCCCGGGAACCGAGATGATGCCGCCGATCGCGGCTTCGGACGCCGCCGCCCGCCGCCGCCAGCGCTGGGACCGCTATCTCGCAGACCTGCGCACCCAGGCCGCGGTGCCGCAGCCGCTCGAGACCGTCGGCACGCTGCTGCGCGTGACCGGACTCGTGCTCGAGGCGGCCGGCGTGCGCGTGCCCGTCGGTTCGGTGTGCGACGTGAGCAGCCCGGGCCAGCCGCCGGTGCAGGCCGAGGTGGTCGGCTTCAGCGGCGACCGCGCCTTCCTGATGCCCACCGGCGACCTGCACGGCCTGGCCAGCGGCGCGCGCGTGGTGCCGCGGCCGCTGCCACGCGTGCCGCCGCGGCTCGGCGAGGACCACCACCCCTGGCGGCGCACCGAGGACCGCGGGCTGCATCTGCCGATGGGCGACGGGCTCCTCGGGCGGGTCGTCGACTCGCACGGGCAGCCGCTGGACCGCGAGGGGCCGCTCGAGCGCGTGCGCGCGCAGCCGATGATCCGCCGCCCCATCAACGCGATGGACCGCGACCCCGTGCGCACCCCGCTGGACACCGGCGTGCGTGCGATCAACGCGCTGCTCACAGTGGGCCGCGGCCAGCGCGTCGGGCTGTTCGCCGGCACCGGCGTCGGCAAGTCGGTCCTGCTCGGGATGATGGCGCGCTACACGCAGGCCGACGTCATCGTCGTCGGGCTGATCGGCGAGCGCGGCCGCGAGGTCAAGGAGTTCATCGAGGACATCCTCGGCGACGAGGGGCGCGCACGCTCGGTCGTCGTCGCCGCACCAGCCGACGCGCCGCCGCTGCTGCGCATGCAGGGCGCGAGCTACGCCACCGCGATCGCCGAGCACTTCCGCGACCGCGGCCGGCACGTGCTGCTGCTGATGGACAGCCTGACGCGCTACGCGATGGCGCAGCGCGAGATCGCGCTGGCGATCGGCGAGCCGCCCGCGACCAAGGGCTACCCGCCGAGCGTCTTCGCCAAGCTGCCGCAGCTCGTCGAGCGCAGCGGCAACGGCCTGCGCGGCCACGGCTCGATCACCGCCTTCTACACCGTGCTGACCGAGGGCGACGACCCGCAGGACCCGATCGCCGACGCGGCACGCGGCATCCTCGACGGCCACATCGTGCTCAGCCGCGAGCTGGCCGAGGCCGGGCACTACCCGGCGATCGACGTCGAGCGGTCGATCTCGCGCGTGATGACCGCGGTGGCGCCGCGCGAGCAGCTCGAGGCGGCCCGACGGCTGCGGCAGCTGATGGCGCGCCACGCGAAGGCACGCGACCTCATCGCGCTCGGCGCCTACGTGCCGGGCCACGACCCCGAACTCGACACCGCCGTGCGCTTGCATCCGCGCATCGTCGCGCTGCTGCAGCAGGACATGCACGAGCGCGCCCGGCTCGAATCGAGCCGGGCGCAACTCGCCGCGCTGCTGGCCGGATGACGGCGCCAGGCGATCCCGCACCGAGAAGAACCCCGATGACCGCAACGACCGCGACCCCGCTGGCACTGCTGATCGAGATGGCCGAGACCGAACGCGACCGTGCCGCGGCGTCGCAGCACGCGCACGAGCAGCGCTGGCACCAGCAGCAGGCGCGCCAGCGGCAGATCGAGGCCTACCGCGACGAGTACGCGGCCCGCTGGCGCGAGCGCATGACCGCCGGTGCCGCGGTCGAGATCGTGCGCTGCCAGCGCGACTTCATGGCGCGCCTGGACGATGCGCTCGCGCTGCAGCGCGCCGAGGTGCAGGCCGCGGCGGCGGCCCTCGAGCGCGCACGCCAGACGCTGCGCGCGTGCGAGCTCCGTGCCGCCGCAGTGCGCCGGCTCGCCGAGCGGCGCGCCGGCGACGAGGCCCTGCGCCGCGCCCGCGACGAGCAGCGCCGCGCCGACGAGGCCGCGATGCAGGCGGCATGGCGCGCGCGCGTCAACGCGCCCATGCGCCCCGGACGGTGATGCAACCCCGCGCGAGACCGCGATGAGCCTCCAGAGCGCCCTGCCCCCTGCCCTGTCGTCACCGGCGCCGCGCGCCGCGAATGCAGCCGCGTCGGCCCGGCCGGACGCCGCGGGCAGCGACGACGGCTCGGCGCCCCTCGGCCACAGCTTCGGCAGCGAGCTGCAGCAGGCACGCGCGGCCGCCGCACGCGCCCGCGGCGGACCGAAGGCACAGGCCGACCGCCCTGCATCGCCCGCGTCGACGGGCGTCGGCGCCGGGTCGACCACCGAGGCTGCGCCCGAGGCCAGGCCGCGCGGGCGCGCCGAGCCCGGCGCCGATGATGCGCGCACCGACGCCGCGGCCGCGAACCCGGCGGCGGTGCCGCCTGCGGCAGCGCCGCGGATCGACGGCCCGCCGGTGACCCCGGAGCGCACGGTCGCCACGGCCGCGGCCGACGACGCGTCGTCCGGTGGCGTCGAGTCGGTGCCTGCTCAGAGACTGCCCGCCGGCCCCGCCGCAGCACCGGCATCGGTCGCGCGCACCGGGCCGG